>NZ_JASJOU010000019.1 GCF_030068605.1 Xanthocytophaga agilis | reverse complement strand
GTGTCTGTTTTTCGTGATGGGCTACAAAAACTCAAAGAAAAGCTCACTTGTCTAGTCGATTTTCGAGAGTATCTGCTCAAGCGCTTTCCTAAAAAATCAACTATTTTTAAAATTGTCTAGTAGTATAATTCCCTCTATGTGTAATGATTTGCTGTATAGTATAATCTACGTACTGAAATGGAAGAGATGTTTTATAGATACGATTGCATAAATTGGTTAAGGTATTTTCAAAGTTCAGGAATGTTTGCCGGGGATCTTCCGTCAGGCAGACATGTAGCAGTTTGGCTTGGGGAATATCATGTAGAGAAACAATCGTATCTGTAATCAGACTAGCTGGAAACTTAAACAGATTATACATCGTGTGAGGGTGAAAGCGAATACCATACAACAAAGAGCCGGGACGTAATTCTAATGAGTAAGGAGATCGTGTTTGCCCTGCAAAAAATGCATCCGGTTCAGTAATCCATTCCAGTTGCTCCGTAGATCGTTTGGCTGTACTTGCAGACAGGTGAAAAATGATTTCCTGGTGCCCGTCTGGAATGATATTTTCGACATAAGGCAGATTAGCTGTATCTGAAACCTGAAGGCTCCAGAAAGATTTTACTACTGATGAAAGCTGAACTGGAGCATATGTTTGTAAATCAACCATAAGGCAATATATTGACAAAATTGCATTTGTGCAGCACTATACCTTTGTTTGTCAAAAGAGCTTATGAAATAGTTGTCTATACAAATCCACCAATAAGCGTCTACACATTGCATCTGTGAATTTATATAGAGCATTGGGAGGAGGTTGGAAATAAAACTATTTATTTGTCTTCCTGCATGACATATATATCATGCAGGAAGACTTTTTCTTTCTTTTATTCGGTACGTAAACTCCTGACAGGATTCGCAATGGCTGCACGTATGGCCTGAAAGCTTACTACCAGTAGTGTGATACTTAATGAACCTATACCTGCTGCTACAAAAATAAACCAGGAGAGTGAGGTTCTATAGGTATAGTTTTGCAGCCAGTTTTGCATAAAGTAAGAAGATAATGGGATTGCAATCAGGAAGGAAATTCCAAACAGTACCAGAAAGTCTTTTGACAATAAACTCCATACATTCCATACAGAGGCTCCCAATACCTTTCGTACTCCAATTTCTTTTTTTCGTTGTTCGGCGACAAATGAAGTAAGTCCAAATAATCCCAGACAGGAAATAATGATAGCTAATACAGCAAAGATGTTTGCCAGCTTTCCAACTCGTTCCTCATTGCCAAACTTCTTGGCATAGTCATCATCTACAAAGCTGTACTCAAATGGTTGGTCTGGATTGAATTTTTTATAAAGTGGTTCTATTTTATTTAAGGCTTCAACTGCACTTATTTTGGGATTAAGTTTAAGAATGTTCAGGTTTCCCGGATAATTCAGAATACCATAAATACTTGGTTTTGCCTCTGAATAGGGAGAACCCATAACCATGTCGTGTACCACGCCGATCACTTTTAATGGTTGATCCCACCAGGTTATGGTTTGACCTATAGGATTTTTTAAATTCATAAAGCGAACTGCTGTTTCATTCAAAATTACAGCCGAAGAGTCAGTAGTGAATTTTTGAGAGAAGTCTCGTCCTTCTTTTATCTGCCATCCAATGGTTTTTCCATAGTCGAAAGAGATAGAAAGAACCCCAAAGTCAGTGGACAGGTTAGGATCTTTACCCGGCCATTTCACACCACTTGTTGTATTCCAGATATCCGTAGTAGGACTTTCTGACTCTGCTATATGGGTAATGACGCCAGATTGTAGTAATTCGTCTTTTACTGCATTGAAATGGGAATGGATGGCATCTCCTGAGGTGGAAATCTGGAGAAGGTTAGCTCTGGAGTAACCTACAGGCCTATCCTTGGCAAACTGTATTTGCTGATAGACTACAATTGTGCCAATGATAAGGGTAACGGAAACAGTAAATTGCACTACCATTAACACTTTACGTGGAATTGCTGCATTGCGACCCGCTTTAAAAGTTCCTTTCAGGACTTTTACTGGTTTAAAGGAAGATAGATAAGCAGCTGGATAACTACCAGATATCAGAGCTGTAATAAGGACAAATAGAGAACAGATTAACCAGAAAATTACACTATTCCAGGGCATTTGCATCTGCTTGTCTGCTATTTCATTAAAGAATGAAAGAGAAAACCGGACAAACAAGGTTGATAATACAAAAGCAAAAAGAACCGTCAGAAAAGATTCACTAAAAAATTGAGCAATCAATTGATTTCGTAGTGATCCAATGGCTTTGCGAATACCCACTTCCTTGGCACGTTTCTCACTTCTGGCAGTTGACAGATTCATAAAATTGATGCAAGCCAACAATAATACAAACCCACCTATAATGCCGAACATCCATACATATTGTATAGCACCTCCGGTATTAACTCCGTTTTTAAACTCAGAATACAGATGCCATCCACTCATCGGCATCAGAAATAAGGCAGGTTTTTTCTTTTGTAGTTCAGAATTTATCTTTCTCAGTTTGGCATCCCGTATTCTTTGATTTACGGCGTCTATGTCTGCATTCTCATTTAGCTCAACAAATAAGCTGGTGAAGTTGGGGCGCCATGGGTCCTGCATTTTCTGTATGTCACTGTTCTTGTAATAGAAATCCCAGGAGGCGATAAAGTGGAGGTTGGCAAAGGTTGAGTTTTGTGGGAAGTCCTCATATATACCAGCTACTTTAACAGGTGGTAACTTATCTATCTGAATTGATTTATTGAGTGCCTCTCCGTCTCCAAAATAGGACTTGGCTGCAGAAGCAGAAATGAGTATAGAAGAAGGATCCTGTAAGGAGTTGTGACTTCCTCTCTGCATAGCAATTGTAAATATATCTGGCATCTCTTTTTCGAAGAAACCTCCTGTTTGCTTTAGCTTTTTATCTCCAATGGTGAGCAGATGTTCTCCCCAGTTTACTGCCATGGCAATATGCTTAAAGTCACTACTATAATTTGTGCGCAACTCCTCTGCCAGTGGATAGGGTACTGCCCACCAGGTTTGCACTTCTCCGTTGTTGTTCAGATTCTGAATTACTTGTGCTATCCGATCATAGTTCTTGAAACTTTTATTATAAGAAACTTCATCATACATCCATAAACCTATTGCCATCGCTACAGCCATGCCAATAGATAAACCCATCACATTAATAAAGGAATGCGTCTTGTCTTTTACAAGATTTCGCCAGGCAGTTTTGAGATAGTTTTTTAGCATAGAATTTTCAGATTATAAATGATTTAACAGATAGAACAATTTCTGGTCTTCTAATGCATTACAAATGCATTGCCATTTGCTTGCAACCTGTATTTATAGTCTGAAATAGGGATTTTGATAAATTTACCTTGCATGTATTGTTCACAAGCGGACAGGATATGTTCGCTTGTGAACAGCTGACAAATACTGTTTTTAGTGTATAAGCAGAGATAGCTGGTAAATCAATGTCTTATGAAGCATAATGCATAAGTTGAAAGTTTATAGATCATAACTCACGTATTTCCATGTGTTTAATCAATCCTTCTGTTAAAGTATATAGATGGTAAAGCATTTTATCCTGTAAGTGATTACCAGACAAATCCTTCACCACCTGATGTACTTCTACAACTATTCGTCCAGTGTTGTCTTTATGTATACTAGAAGGCTGTACTGTAGGGTTGATCATAGTCCATTGTCTTAACCAATAACTCTTTACTTCTGCGGGGCCGTATACATAACCTCCTTCCATGCCATTGGGCCAGTGCACATCAGGTGTCATGAGAGTTAAAGCCGTATCTACATTACGGGCATTAAATGCTTGATAGGCTGCAAGAATGAGCTCCTTCTCTTCGGATGTTATGGGTAGTTTTGAAGAATTTGATTGCATAAGGATACTATTTTAGATTGATATATAGATTAATCGGAAATGAGTATATATATCACCCAATACTTACGAAAAAAGTATCCATTAGCTATACTTTTGAATGTTTGCCTAAAATGAACTAGTTTGGCAGCCTGTATGAAAACATCTGAAGAAGTCATTGCCGGTCAGGCCATTTATTCTCGCTCTGTATTGTCCATATATGACATATGGGTATTGGGTATTTCCAATTCATTTATCTGGAAGTGTCCATCTTCTAGGATATTGTCACTATTTAATCAGCATGTTTCAGCCAATCATCTGGATGTAGGAGTAGGTACAGGCTATTTTCTGGATCGTTGCAAGTTTCCTGTTGCTAATCCTCGGGTAGCTTTGATGGATCTGAATGAGAACAGCTTACATGCCGCAGCCGCACGCATTAACCGTTATAAACCGGAAACATATAAACACAATGTGCTTGAGCCTGTAACACAAAGCATTGCTTCTTTTGACTCTATCTCCATAAATTATTTGTTTCATTGTTTGCCAGGTCCTCTTTCTCAAAAGGCAGTTTTACTGGATTATTTGCATCCCTTACTGAATGAAAACGGTGTTCTATTTGGATCAACCATTTTACAGGGTGATGTGAAACGAGGATATCCTGCCAGAAAGTTGATGAGTATATATAACAAGAAAGGTATTTTCAGTAATACACAAGATGATTTGCAAAGCCTGCGACAAAGTTTATCGAAAAGATATCGTGAGTTTGGTGTTGAGGTACAGGGATGTGTAGCTTTATTCTGGGGTAAGAAATAAATACTAAAACCATACTATTGCGTTTGGAATAAACAAACACAATAGTATGTTATGGTCTAATCCAAATGTAAATAAAGTTTGTAGTTGTCTTTGAAGAGAAGATTCTGTCTGCGCATAGTTTACTGCAAAAGATTTTTAGTAAAAATAATCCAGTTTGTTTATTCAATGAAGAGATTGCGTTTTATTCACAGCAATTTTTATTTTGACCGCAACTCCGATCATTTTTTTGTTTGCGCATAACTCACCGCAAAAACAAAATCTGATTGGAATTCACCGCAAATATTCTGCTGTCGTGAATTGTATGCAAGTCTTTCTGTGACGCCAACAATGTGGCATAAGAAGTGTGTATAATTTTCTTTTATTTTCTTAATAGTCTTTCCTGTTTTTTCCTCTGTTTTTTTAGCATAAATGTTTCTTCTACTGCACTGACTATATTGACCATCTGCTGTGCCTGCTGAAATTCATTCGAAAATTCCTCTGGTAGATGATATCTATAGAAACGATACATTGTAGGAGTTGCAACTTCAACAATGTAGGTAGTACCATCCGCCCAATTATCAACGAGTCTATTGATCTTATCCATATCTGGTAATGAGAACACATGGTTATCATGTAGCGTCTTTAGTAACATATTCCACCCATTAACAGGATGAAGAGATACTATAACAGATTTTAGTGTATCCGAAGTATTTTTTGTGCCAGGTATAGAAATATGAGGATAATAAAGTGCCTGCCAGGAAGTATCATTTTGAGATAATACAACAAGATCATTGAAGTATCTGAGCTCAAAGATAGTCCAAAGCCTGATTTCCGCTTTAGGGCTTCCTTGTTCTAGTTTTTTTAACTTTAGCTGTTTGGTTCTTTGTGTGATAATCTGATAATATATATTTGTTGAATCTGGTTTCTCCAGAGTAAATCTCTGTGAATATGATTGATAATTTATACACAGGACTATAAAGGCAAGAAGAAAAAGTTTTTGTATAGTAATCCTTCTGTAAAGAATCAAACAAATACGATTATATATTACAAAATTTTAATTACCAATCAATCATGATGCTGGAATAGATAGAATCAGTTAAAATCCATCTTTCTTAGGCTCTTCTGCTGGTTTCACTAGTTCAGGAGGTAATCCTGCTCCAGGTATTAGTTCTATAAGATTTTGGTTATAAGATAGATGGGTGGGTTTCAGTTCTTTGGGAATGCTATAGACCAATCTTGTGTAGAGAGACTCATTGCCTTTAATTGTTTTATTTGCCTTTTGGAAAAGTGTAATCAAAGCCGGTTTCATGATGAAGTCAGGCTTGTACTTTATCTTCTTTCCAAAATCCAACAAACATATATCTTCCAGATTTATGGGTTGGTCTTGTCCTGTAGAATTAGTGCAGTGTATATAAACAGCAAAAAACTTGTAGCCTTTAATTGGATAAGTATAACCGCTACCAGTACCAAATCCTTTAAATTCTTCTGTACTTTCAACTTCGAATACGAAAATATCTAATGGTTTATTCAGCATGCTGGTTGAACCAGATACAATAGTTAACAGAAATGTAAGGAGGGGAAAAAGTATAAATTTCTTCATATAATCAATCGTATTGTTATTGATGCCTCAAAGTTACATTTAAAAAGTTACCTCCCGTTTAGGAAATAGCGTCATTCATACATTGAAAGTTCTTTTTAAAATTTTTATCAGGTTGAGAAAGTAACTCTATTAGTAAAATTTACCTCTGAAAAATCTATGCTTGCCAATTTTGTTTTCCACTTCCAGTGTTTTGTAAGGCAATATTGATGGAAACAAAACTAAGATATAGAAAAAGTAGTAAACGATTTTCGTAAAAATATATACTGGTATAAACAAGTAGATGGTGTTTTATAACTTTAGTTGGTAGTTATGATCTAAAAGGAAAACAGAACGTGTGTCACTTATATTGTTTTACATGGTAATTGCCATCCTTGAAAATTAGTCTTTGGTACTTTCCTGAAAAGCCTTCTTCGTGAGTTGGTAAAGGAACAAGTATTGTTTTTCCTTTGTCTTGCAACCTTATTTCTGGAACTTTGTCATTATCTCCAAATTTATGAAGGTCAAATTCGACAAAGAGCTTGTTTTGAAAGCCAGGTGTAAAATCTCCAAATATATCCGGACTATAATCTGGAAAGATCCTGAGGTCTATTAATTTATTGTTTTTAATCTCCAATGCCTTTATTTCTTGCCATGGGAGACTTGAAGAACCTTGTCCAAATCCCTGGGCTAAGTAGAATATTTCATCTTTTTGATTTACAGTATAAATAGTATCATAATGCATATATGAGTTGGATAGATGCTTATCTGTTGAATCAATCAACAGTCGGGACTTTAGCTGATTATTTGAATCTTTAAATAATGCCATCGTGGCATACTCAATCATACTTCCACCCATTCTGGTATCCCATGAGATTAGACATAAATTTTGATCTTTTGATTTTACAATATATAGCCAGTCAAAATTTAGTGTATCCTTCATAAGAAAGAATTGATGTTTGTAATGGATTAATGTTTGTTTTAATCTTTCATTTTCAGTTTCTAGTGGTTCATCATTGGCACGAAGGCTATCTATTATATTCAGGTGTTGCTGAATTATCTCTGGTGGACTCAACTTTACAATTGTATCAGAGAGTGATATCTTTTCTACTGGTTGTTTTTTAGTTTTGCAGGATACTAACTGAATGGAAATAAAGAGTAATAGTAAGTATTTCATTGAGCAAGATATAAAAGTATTTCCTCCAGTTTAATAGTTCCTATTTGATTTATGTAAAGAGTGGAGCTATAATTATGTAAAATTGATACAATGGAGGAAAATAAGAATATTCAAATTTTGTTCACATAGGAAAGCTATGTAAATTCTGTCAATAGGAGGAATCAAAATATTGACTATACCATTCTCTAAGATAGTTCCTCGATTCTAATTACTTTATCGAAAAAGTAATTCACCTCAGTGAAATCTGTATTCACCGATTTTGTTTTTCTCTGTGGGAAAAAGGAATTTTCGAGCATACTCACAAGGAATTTTATATGTAAGCCCAACAGCTTGATCAGCAGGGAGTATATAATACGTTTCAGGAGATGCAGAAAAATATCTCTAAGGCTGAGAATATGCATTATCTGGTAAGTACAGCATGGATGGGAGATATTCAGCAATTAAATGGCAGGTTTCCGGAAGTACTGAATACGATGGGAAAGTATTGCGTGCCGTTCCATAATTTCAAATTTGAAATCATACAATCTCATCGAACAGACCAGGTGCAACATAAGGTTGCATTGCATTTTTACAGTGATGCTCTGGTATGGATAGATTCTCTGGAAGGGCAGATGATACTTGCGCAGGAAACAGAGCTGGAAAAGCTAAAGTCAAGACAACCCATCGATACCGACACTATCATTACCTTAGCCAATCTAGGCCTAGCTTCGTTTTCCAGGTGGCAGGAGTAGATCAGAAGAATCATTAAAGAGTATATAACAGGATGTTATGAAGAACTAAGTCACTGTATACTAAAAATGGCTACTTTACTGTTATATTTATGAAATAGTAAAGTATTTACTGTCTTGGAAACTACCCGTCTAAACTTTAAAGAACATAAACTTATTGAATTTCCTGTCGAAATACGGAATGCAAAAAATCTTACGAATCTTAATTTAGAAGATAATTCTATATCTATTATTCCTGAGTGGCTGGCTGAATTACAATCGTTAAAAGTTATCTATTTGAGTAACAATAGAATTCAGAATATAGATGTTCTTACACAGATTCCGTCTCTGGAAGTTCTTCATTTAATCAATAACCAGATTAGACATTTACCAGATACTATTGGCCGACTTCAGAATTTGAAACGTTTGTATCTGACAGGAAATCAACTGACAAGCTTGCCAATCGCAATAGGTGAATTGAGACAGTTAAAACATCTGCTACTTGGTCATAATCAGTTAAAATCTCTTCCAGCCTGGATAGCTATGTTGTCCAGATTGGAAGTGCTAAATTTGTTTGATAATCAATTAAAAAGCTTGCCTACAAGGTTAGGACAGCTTGAGCAATTAACCTATCTGCAACTAAGTTGTAACCAGCTTACTTATTTACCTTCTGGTATTAAAGGCTTAAAAAAGCTAACTCATCTGGATTTCTTTAGCCATTATTTTGAACAGCTACCTGAAGAGTTAATGTATTTGGATGCTTTGCAACATCTGAATATAGGTGATAATCGTCTCAAACGAATTGAATATATTCCTTCCTCTGTAAAAGGTTTGAGCATTTATGCCAATCCTCTGGAATATATAGACGATCAAGTTCTTATTTCATTGAAGCAAGTATTTGCCAATTCATATTTTGCCTATCTGTATATTGATACACAACAACAGGCGAATCTGAAAATCAAACCAGAGGATTATGAGCGGGCTCCACATTTTCAACATGTGAAAGTGGTAGACTTGCAAGGACAGAAGATGAATCTGAAGAGAATAAGGCCTGATAGTTATTTGTAATATCTGATAGATAGTGTAAAAGGTAACAATAAATATGCAAAAGCAACTTATAACTTTTCTGGTTCTGTTTACAATGATTGATATGGGGTGTAAGTCCATTGAAAAGTGTATGATTGGATTTTACAGAGTGTGCAGTCCTGCAGAATATAACACCACATTACAAATAAATGAAGACTATCGGTTTCAATTGAATGTTTTTGATGGAAAGACATTTATTGGAACCCGAGGAGAATGGAAAGTAGTTGACAAACATTTAATAGTAAACTCTGACACAGTTGTGAGAATTACCCCATCACTTGTATTACTTGGTACACCTGTTTCTGATTCACTAACTGTTTATGCCTGTTGGTATGGCGAAAGAGAATTTGATGGAATGTTTTCTATAAATCCCATTGAAGGTGCCAATATAAAACTGAAAACTAGTAATAGGTGGTTAACACTAAAAACCAACCGGAATGGCTCTGTTAAGTGCCTTAATCAGTTTATTGATAGCATACAGGTATTTGCAACTGGAATGCGACCTGTTTCGGAAGCATTTGGACGTACATCTACTATGCCTATTCGTATAGGTATGATCAATGAAGACATAGAAAAGAAGAAGGTTTTTCTGAAAAATGAGCAATGGAAAATAACAGGATGGCGAATAAAAGGGATCATCAATCAAAAAGAAGTTTCATTTAAGCCTGGACGTAAATATTCTTATTGAAACAGAGGAAAAGTATCCGATGCTTGTATACTAGTGTATGCGCTATTAGTTCTCAGAAGACTTACCAATTAAAATAATTATCCTGTTAATAAGTAGAATCAAATGATTATCAAACATTTTGTTAGGGTTATCTGTTTTTGTCTGGTTATAAACAGTTCTGCACAAAATCTTTTAACAAAAGATGGCCTTAAAACAGGACTATGGATAGAGAAAGATACAACAGACTCCTGGGATACCAGAATTGGTAATTATAAACTAATCTCACAGGATACCTATACTATTGTTGATACTCTCTCAGATTGGTGGTATATGATACGATATCCGGGTTTACAAAAGATGATTTTGCTTCAAACAGATAAAATACACAACGGTTTTATATCTGTTCGGGACAGTATCTGGCAAGTGTACGACTCGACAAACAGATTAGTAGAACGGCAGAGCTGGAAAGAGGGAATACACATAGCATCTACAAACCTAAATAATGTTGGCAATACTGATTCTTCTTTTTATTACGACCTACAAAAAGGTGTACAATATGAGTATGAATATAGAGAGGAAAAACTTTATAAGAAGGCCTCAAAGTCCCTTATAGATGAAAATATGTTGGAAGTCAATGAGTTTTATCCCAATCATAATCTGATAATTTCTAATGCAGAACCTCAATTAAATGTACTATTGGGAAGTAACAAAAGTGCAACATTCTCATTACGCTTATCTTGTAAAAGCGATCTGAAAATTTTTTCAATTACTAGTACATCAGGTAAAGTACTTATCAAACCCACTAACGAATCTTTTCCGATCCCTATACGAGCCAAAGAAAATGTAACTGTGTGGCTATCATTTACTCCAGACATGGAAACTTTCCCTATGGGAGGAAGAGATACATTATTGGTAGAAACAGTAGAAAATAATCAGACTATTACATATAAGATTTATTGTATCTTGTTTGCAACTCATGTTTGGTTACATAATTTGTCTCATCTAAAAAAGCTTACCGTTAGCCAATCAAATGATAAGTATCTTTTTGTTTCCCCTATGGGAACAATTACAAGTGCCTATTTGAAGGGAAATAAAAAAGCAGAATCACAAAGTGTGTCATTTGGGGATGGCGACTTTATTAAATTTGATCTACATAAGTTTCCACCAGGTAGGTATCGCTTACATATCATGAGTTGTAATGATGATGGAAAGGTTTGGGTAAGGATTAAAAAATAAGGTACTAAAAAAGGAGGCTACTCTATATAGAGTAGCCTCCTTTTGTTTTGGATATAGTATCTTTTACTGGTTAGTCACCAATACTGTATGACTGCCTCTTCCTGTCAGGTTAAAGCTTTTTAACTTGATTGTACCTTTTTCTTTGATAGGACCACTATATACTGGACTGTTTAAAGTTGGTTCAGATCCATCAGTGGTGTAGTGAATACTAAATTCTGGAAACTGAACATTTGCCTCGACTTGTCCCTGATTGATAACTGCTCCAGGTGTTGGTACTCTGTATTGAAATCCACCTGCATACTGATCCAGACGAGGAAGTTCTCTTTTCGCAACCACATTGATAAACTCTGACCAGGCAGTCTGGTATAACCTTTCACTTTTTGCTGCATCATTCTCTTTTGCCCATTCTGGTTCTTTTGACCAGGCTCTTTCCGCTAATCCAAACATTTTGGGTAGTAACATATACTCTAGTCTTTCTGGTGTACGAATATTCTCACTCCAGATGGCTCCCTGTAAACCCACAATGTTTGATTTGCCAAACTCTGTTAACTGCTCTCTCCCTTTGATAATAGCTGGATTAATCGGATTACCATCATTGTCTTTTAAGTTTTTCAGATAGTCGAAAGGAATGAAGTAAAACGGTTTGTCTATATCTACATAGCCACCCCAAAAATAACCCGGCTCATCAAAAGATTGATTGTATGCCAGATCAAAGTAGAAGTTGGTTACTGCAGTCAAGACTACTTTTATACCTTTATTTGCCATACGATAGGCTAAATCTTCGGCTCCTGAGCCTGGTAGATTGTTCCACACATCTACCTGTATTTTTTTCTTTGCCAACTCCGTATTAGGTTCCCATACTGCTTTACCATTCACGAACGTTTTTACCAGCCCTGATTCTTCCCATCCATACATGGATAAGTTACGTTTGTTAAGTAAGGCATTAACTTTTGTGAAGTAGTAGTTCCACAAATCATTGGGAGTTTTTAATTCGCCTTCCGGGCGTAGTAATGCATTGACTGCCGGAGATTTCTCCCATACACCTGCTGGTACTTCATCTCCTCCAAAATGAATCATTTCCAAAGGTGCATTGGCTTCCTGATACATTTTCCGGATGTCATCCACTACAGTTTCCATAAAGTTATAAGTAGATGGTAATGCAATATTGATCACGTTGTCATCCCACCCTTGTACAGACCGGTACTGAGATTTGTCATTCGGATCACGTAGAAGATATTTCAGAGCTTCTTCTGGTTGTCCAAGCTTCATCAGCCTTTCGTATCGTGCATCCATTGCTTTAATGGCTGCCCTTGCATGACCAGGTGATTCAATCTCTGGGATCACCCGGATATGACGTTGATTAGCATATTTCAGAATCTCAATAAAATCGGCTTTCGTATAATAGCCCGAACCACTGCTAGTGGTATCCGCACCTGAACCAAAGGAAGGATAAAGATGATCTTTACTATCTGGTGTAGCAGCTCGTTTGGAACCAACTTTGGTAAGTTCTGGTAAGGAAGGAATCTCAAGTCTCCATGCTTCATCTTCGCTAAAGTGGAAGTGAAAAACATTTAGCTTATATAAAGCCATAAGATCCAGTATCTTTAGCAGTTCTGCTTTTGAATGAAAGTTCCGGGCTACATCAATCTGTAAGGCCCGGTAGCCAAACCGTGGTGAGTCACTTACATCTACACCTGAAATAGAAATAGTTTTGTCTGTATTTTTAACTGAAGAAGGTATAAGTGAGATAAGCGATTGAATACCGTAAAAGGCTCCTGTTGAAGTAGAAGCAGAAATAGTAATTCTGTTTTTTGTAACAGTAAGTTTGTATTCTTCTGGGGCTAACCCTGCTATTTTTGAGAGAACAATAGCTTTACCTTTGGCTTTAGCTTGGGATGCTGATTTTTTCCCTGTCAGTTGGGTGATATATCTGGTTAATTCCTCTGTTTCATTTTTGAAACTGGCATCCGCAGAAATCACTACTGTAGGATCAAGGATGAATTTATCTGCTGTTTCTGTATATTTAACAGGAGTAGGAAATATTTTGACCAACTTTTCTGCAGGAATATTGGCAATCTGCTGGTTTTGTTTGTAGATGCGGTTGGCAACCAGAAAATCATTCTTTTCAGTATTGAATAATGGTTTTACAACCACATTCAGAGGATATCCTTTAGTAGGTGTATGATCCGCACTGATATAGAATCCTATTGGTAGCCCTGATACATTTCGGATTGCACCACCTGTTACTTCTACTTTTTTAGATCCTCCTGCTGGTAATGCTCCAAACTTGGGACCAGGAGTCAACGCAAATAAATCTCCATTTACCAGTCTGATTATTGCTTGAGTAGTATCCTGTGCCTTGAATCCTGATGCGTTGAAGAAGATAGTCCAGCCTGTATTCGGAAATGGCTTGTTACCTGTATTTGAAAAGACAATAGTAGATTTGGATTTTCCTTGTGTATTGTTATCTGATACTTCCCAGGTTACCTGTAAGCTTTTGAAATCGGCAGGTTGTGGTTGCTGTGCATACGAAGCCAGATGCAATTGGAAGAGAAATAAGAATCCCGAGACAATTTTTTTCATTCTGTTCACTGTACGTTTAGTAAGAAAGGCGTTATGAGAATATAAGCTTGTTTATTCTGCAAAAACTGTGCAGCCATTTATGGGATAGATAAAGACCTGATTTTGTTGAAGGATAAGACTAACTACAAATCCTTCTGAGCAAATATAAGAATAAAAAAATATTTTTTTATTCGGTTTAAAGAAAGAAAATTATTTGATCTGTCCAATAAATTTATTTCTCTAAGAATTTGAGAAAACATCTTTCATATATCTGAAGTGACTATTATTATTTAGTAAATCTGCATATCAACTCTGAAAAATTATCGTCTTTTCAGAATATCTGATAAAATCTGCGATTTAGCTGGTAAGTAGCAGTAGCTTGATATTACTTTTTTTAATGAAGTAATAGACTTATCTGGATTCTTTTTGAAATACAGTTCTACAGATATTGGCATCTCCAAAAATTGGCTTTTAATGAAAGTCGATTAGCTGTTATTTTGACACTTGATCTTGCTAATCAGGTAGTTATGTTATGAAATAATGATAAAAAATTAATTCAATCATTTTGTGATATTTGATTATATTTTTTTACTTGCAACGAGTAGTTTATATTTTTTATTTTTTTAGTTATATAATAAGCAGAAGATCCTTCACTTTTTGTCGTCAGTTTTTTTATTCTGTTCACTTTTAACCCAACAGTTTCTCTGATGCATCACTTTTACACACTTACCCTATGTGTATTGGAAAAGAAATCTTCTTTTTCTGATGCCCAAGCTTGTAGAAAAGGAAACAACGCTTTCAAAAGCCGCTTTCTTTATGTCTTTTTTGCCCTTATAATCGGGTTAGTCTTTACCTCACTGCCACTAAGTGCTCAATCGCGAACAGTGACAGGAAAAATTACTTCTGCAGAAGATGGCTCTGAGTTACCAGGAGTTAGTGTACTGGTAAAAGGAACTACCAGTGGCTCTACAACCAACGTTAATGGACAATACAGTCTGACCGTTAATGGAAACGATGCTGTGCTTATCTTTAGCTTTATTGGGTATACCTCACAAGAGATAACCGTAGGAGCAAGAAGTACAATAGATGTTAAGTTAGCACCAGATGTCACCTCTTTGGGTGAAGTAGTTGTTACAGGTTATACCACCCAGCAGAAAAAAGATTTAACCAGTGCGGTTGCCGTTGTAAATTCTAAAGATCTTTTGGCTGTAGCGGCTACCAGTGTACAACAACAATTGCAGGGAAGAGCACCTGGAGTATTTGTCACAAGCAGCAATGTACCTGGACAGGGAGCCAATGTTCGCATACGTGGTTATGGAACCATAGGTAATAATGATCCTTTGTACATTATCGATGGAGTACCTACAAAGGATAACTTGGCTAATTTCAACCAGAATGACATAGAATCTATTCAAATCCTGAAAGATGCTACTTCCGCTTCTATTTATGGAGCCAGAGCAGGGAATGGTGTGGTCATCATCACCACTAAAAAAGGAAAATCTGGAAAGCCCAGAGTAACTTTTGATGCATACTATGGCGTACAACAACATGGGAAATTGCTTGATCTGCTAAATACTGCTGAATATGGTCAGTATTTATGGAATAGCAAACGTAATGCTGGAGTAGTGAATGCTACGACCGGTAATCCGGAACATGGTCAGTATGGTAATGGGGTAGATCCTGTAATCCCTGATTATATTGTTCCCAGTGGTGCATTTGAAGGCGATCCACGGGTAGATCCATCTAAGTATAGTCGAAATCGGTACTTGGCTGATGGGTCAAATAATCCAGCTTTTGGTAGAGATGTGTTTCAGATTACCAGAGCCAATAAGATAGGTACTAACTGGCTGGAAGAAGTACTGAACCGGGCTCCTATGCAAAATTACCAACTGGGAGTATCAGGTGGCAACGAAACCGCCAAGTATGCTTTCTCTGCTGGTTATTTCAATCAGAAAGGGATGATTATCCATAATGGTTTTGAGCGGTATTCTGTTCGGGCAAACACAGATTTCTCAATTAATAAACGCATTCGGATAGGAGAGAACCTGCAGGTATTATATGCCCGCCGAACTGGTTTGTTTGGAGATCAGAATGAAAGTAATGAAATTTCATTTGCCTTACGGATGCAGCCAATTGTCCCTGTATACGATATAGCTGGAAACTTCGCAGGTACGTTAGGCAATAACCTGGGTAATGCCCGTAATCCGGTAGCTTTATTGTATCGAAACAAAGACAACGGATACCAGGACATGCGGATTTTTGGCAATGTATACACAGAAGTAGATCTTCTGAAAGGAATGACTGCACGTACCAGCTTTGGTTTGGATGGAACTGTAGGAAGAGGAAAAAATGCTCGTACGCCAGACTGGGAAAACTCAGAAGCTTCCCGTTACTATGAATATACTGCCGATTTCAATTACCGCAGTGCATGGACATGGACAAATACCTTGAATTACAAAGTAAAAGTAAAAGAGATCCATGATATCAATGCTACTATTGGTACAGAAGCAATCCGGCAATATGGTGAAAACCAGAACGGCTTCCGAAGCCGCTATGCTACTACAGCTACACTATTTCCTGAGAACCTGGAATTTCTGGATGCAGGTAATCCGCAATTCCAGACCAACAGCGGATCAATCCGTAATGACAATACGTTGTTTTCCATGTTTGGACAGATTAATTACTCTCTGATGGGTAAGTATCTGTTATCTGCTACATTACGACGTGATGCTTCTTCCCGGTTTCTTTCTGCCTCCCGTTGGGCTACTTTCCCAGCTGTATCTTTGGGCTGGCGGATTTCCGAAGAGAGCTTCCTGAAAAGTATCAGCTGGATTACTGATCTTAAAATACGGGGAGGTTGGGGGCAAACAGGTAATCAGGACGGAATCAATGATTATAACTCATTTGAGTACTATGATACCGACGTAACTCGTGGAGGATATAGTGTTGTAGGTAATCCTAATGGCTACGATGTAACATATTCATTACGCAAGTTTGGTAATCCTCAAGGCAAGTGGGAAACTACTACCTCTACTAACCTTGGTTTCGATTTAGGATTATTTAACAGCAGAGTAGAAGTCACTTTTGACTGGTATAACCGTCAGACAGATGATGTATTGTTGCAGATTGACTTGCCTCGGGCATTAGGTAACGCTGATATTCCTTTTTACAATGCTGCTGGTGTACGTAATCGTGGTGTAGATTTGGGAATTACCCTGCGTGACCGAATTGCTGAAAAAGTGGATGTCAGTTTAGGATTGATCTATTCCAGCTATCGGAACACTGTTACAGTTATTGATCCATTGAATAATGATGCTTTTATTCCTGGTATTAGTTTGCGGACACCTGCTGTTACCCGTTCACAGAAAGGCTATCCGTTGTCTTCTTTCTATGGATATGTAGTGGATGGCATTATACAGGAATCAACAGATGAAACAGGTGGTAAAGTAGATGGAGTCGCATTTCCCGGATACTATGATGCTGTCATTTATACCGACTTGAATGGAGATGGTGTGAGAGAGCCACACAAAGGAATTGGTCGATTCAAGTATCGGGATATCAATGGTGACAAGCAAATTACTGCAGCTGGTGATCAGCAATATATCGGTAATCCTCATCCCAAATTTAATTATGGAGTTAACCTGAGTTTGGGATACAAAGGCATTGAACTGACTGCCTTTCTACAGGGAGTTTCCGGCAATGATATTTTTAATTATATCCGCTATTGGACTGATTTCAATACCTTCCAGGGAAATCGTAGTCGCAGGGTATTATACGATTCTTGGGCACCTGACAACCGAAATGCGAAGTTGCCTATCCTGAATGAAAAAGATGCAGTTAGTAGCCGACCCTCCTCTTATTTCATAGAAAAGGGATCTTATGCTCGTTTGAAAAATCTACAACTGGCATATAGTTTCCCTAATTCACTTACTTCCAAAGCTGGTCTTGGTACTGCCCGGGTATACGTTCAGGCTCAGAACCTGTTTACTATTACTAACTATACGGGTCTGGATCCTGAAATGCAATTGCGTGATAATAACAACAATCAGATTGGGGTAGATGAAGCCATTACGCCTGTTTCCAAAGTAATCTTGTTTGGTTTGAGCCTAGGTTTTTGATACAACTCATTTTATCCTACCTGTTACGTTCGTTATTTCTAATCTAAACGTATGAAGACAATGAATAAAAAAATGATACTTACCATTCTTTCTGCCATTACTTTCTTATGCAGTACCTCTTGTGGAGACAACTTTCTGGCGAAAGAACCTCTGGGACGTTACAGTCCTGAAAGCTTACAAAATGCAGCTGGCGTAGAAGGATTGCTGGTTGGAGCTTATGGGATGCTGGATGGAATTCCGGTAGGTACTGGGCAGAGTGACTGGCACGGTTCAATACATTCCTGGATATTTGGAGATGTAGTTTCAGATGATGCCTATAAGGGTACAGATGCAGGGGATCAACCAGAGCAAACATTCCTGGAAACCTATCAGTGGCTGGAGACTAATAATCATGTTCGGGGTAAGTGGAGTGCCCTTTACAATGGAGTTGCACGTACCAATCAGGTTTTGCAAACCTTGACAAAAGCTACTGATATGGATCCTGCCCGGGCAGCTCAGGTTACTGCTGAAGCTAGATTTTTACGGGGATTATATCATTTTGAGGCAAAAAGGATGTGGAATAACATTCCATATTACGATGAAACGATTTACAACTCTTCAGATCCTAGTAGTGTCAAAATTTCTAATACAGAGGATGCCTGGCCAAAAATCATAGCTGATTTTGAGGCCGCAATAAGTGTATTGCCTGCAAAGCAGCCCGGATTTCCCGGACGGCCTACACGTTATTCTGCTATGGCAATGCTTGCCAAGTGCTACATGTTTCAAGCCTTTGATATAGCTACGGGAACTGCCAGGCTGGATAATATTAACAAAGCAAAACCTTTACTGGATACTATCATTACCAGTGGAAGGTATACATTGATGCCTCAGTATCATCAAAACTGGTCAGCAGATCCTGCCAACCGAAACAATGCCGAATCCATTTTTGAAGTACAATATCAGGTAACAGCAGCAGCCGATGGAGGTGGAAATGCTGGGATGGATCTGGCATGGCCATATAATAATGGTCCTGGAGGATGTTGCGGGTTTTATCAGCCTTCCCAAAATCTTGTAAATGCACACAAAACAGATCCTGTTACAGGACTTCCTCTGTTGGATACATTTAATGAAACAGATGTAAAAAGTGATGAAGGAGTTAAGTCTGGCGATCCATTTACAGCCGAAACAGGTACATTAGACCCTCGTCTGGATTGGAGTGTAGGACGTCGGAGTATTCCTTATATGGACTGGGGAACTCATCCGGGACGTGACTGGATACGTGATCAGGCGTATGGTGGACCCTACTCACCTAAAAAGCATATTCCTGAAAAACGAAATTCTGGCGTATCTGGCAACGTACGAAGACATGCGAATAATTATCGTATGGTACGTTATGCACATGTGTTGTTATGGGCTGCCGAATGTGAAGTAGAACTTGGCAATCTGGAAAAAGCACGTGAGTATGTAAATCTGATTCGTGCACGGGCCGCCAATCCTGCTGGCATGGTACTTACGTCTGGTGGTACACCTGCTGCCAACTATTTCATAAAAGAATACGATGCTCCATGGACAGACGCAGAAACTGCACGTAAAGCAGTTCGGTTTGAGCATCGACTGGAATTTGCCCTGGAAGGAACACGTTTCTTCGATCTAGTACGTTGGGGAATTGCAGCACAAACGCTTAATACATTCCTGACTAAAGAACAAGTGCGACGAACGTATTTGAATGGAGCTCAGTTTATCAAGGGCAAACATGAATACTACCCAATCCCTTTTCAGGAAATTGTCAACACAAAGGTAGATGGAAAAGATGTTCTTGTTCAGAACCCTGGTTATAATTAGAATTATTTACAAAAACAGCCTGTACATACAGGCTGTTTTGTGTATTATCAACTTGCCAATTTTATTAATTTTGGCAAATAGAAAATACTATAATTCGTTATGATTAAAGTATGGCAGAACAATCTCACCCAGCAGTTAAACAAATCGAAATAGTTGCATATGATGTCCACTGGCCACACTATTATGAACAGGAGAGAGAGACCATTTTTTCATTAAGTAATGGTCAATTACTAAAAATAGAACATATCGGAAGTACTGCCATTCTTGGACAAGAGGCCAAACCTGTTATTGATATGATGGGAGCAGTGGAATGCTTACAACAAATAGATGATTTTTTAGCTGACCTGGCTGCTATTGGTTATCAGCTAACAGAAACCGGAATGCGAAACCGACTTTTTCTTGTAAAAGCAGCGATGGAGAGTGAACCGACTTATCACCTGCATCTTGTAGAATTACATTCCTGGGAAGGACGGAAAGAACGAATGCTGCGGGATTATTTACTGACACATCCTGAAGCTGTAAAGGCTTACAGTGAGTTAAAACGCAAACTGGCCGAACTATATCCTTGTGATACTTTGGCATATACAAAAGCCAAAACCAGTTTTGTCCAATCTGTTATTGACCAGGTTTGTGATGAACGGGGATTACCCCGAATGGATGTATGGGAAGAGTAAGTCACTAATTGAAAGTTGTAATGACTATGGTTGATTATTCAGATAGCTACTTCTGGCTAATTACTATCTATCACATAGAAGGTTGACAATCCTCATTCTAAAATCCTTTTTATCCTTCTAGATTTACCTTTATTCCTCTGAAACTATTTTTTATCTGGTTTTAGATATCTTCTATTACTATATTCAGTAACAGGTGGATGTAAAAATCATTTGCCTGCACAGTCGCCTCATAACTTTTTTGTAGTACTTAACCTAACTTAAAACCCGGATAAAATGGAACAGGAATTGGAAATGCCAGTAGACACAGATATAGCTAAGGGGCTCACGGAGACAGAAGCTGCTCAGCGTCTGGAGCAATATGGCCCTAATGCTATTGAAACTCAAAAGAAAGAAAGCCTTTTTTTACTATTTATCAGGCAGTTTAAGAGCCTGATTGTAGCTATTCTTGCCTTGGCCGCTGTTGTGTCATTTTCATTTGGTGACTGGCTGGAAGGATTTGCTATTATAGGTGTATTACTTATTAATGCAATTACCGGATTTATTCTGGAATGGCAGGCTATGCGATCAATGGATGCGCTCAAGGAGTTAGATGTTACCATGGCCCGGGTAATCCGAGACGCAAATGTGAAAGAAATTCCTTCTGAAAAAGTAACTATTGGAGATATAATCTGGCTGGAAGCCGGAGATATTGTTCCAGCAGATGCGCATGTTGTAGAAGCGAATCAACTACAATCTGATGAATCTGCCCTGACAGGCGAGTCATTGCCTGTTGAGAAGAAACCTGGTGAACCGGATGAGAATGCACCACTAGCTGAACAGATTCATCGGTTATTTAAAGGAACTGCTGTTGTCAATGGAAATGGAAAAGCTATTGTTACAGATATTGGCGCAAAGACCGAACTTGGAAAGATTTCTAAGATGGTGGAATCTGCTACGCAGACATCTACCCCTCTGGAAAAGAAGCTGGAATCTCTTACCCAAAAACTCATCTGGGTTACAGCTGTACTGGCTGTATTATATTTTGTATTCGGACTGTTACAAGGAAAGGATCTGTTGACTCTTCTAAAAACATCCATTGCTTTGGCTATTGCAGCTATTCCTGAGGGATTAGCTATCGTGGCTACTATCTCGTTAGCCTACGGAATGCTGCGACTGGCTAAAAAGAATGTTATCATTAAACGACTTTCCTCTGTAGAGACATTGGGAAGTGCCAATGTGGTTTTTTCTGATAAAACAGGTACTCTTACTCTGAACCAGATAGAGGTAAATACAATCTGTCTGCCAGAAGGTACACTAGAAGTTCGGGTAAATACAGAGGATAAAAAACAGGCTCTGGTGTCTGGAGATGGCGAGTTGGTAAAAAATACATCGTATCAGAAACTAGTAGAATTGTCTGTGTTGTGTAACAATGCACATATAACACCAGACACAAACACAGGCGATCCGTTGGAAATTGCTTTACTACAATGGATAGATCTACAGCAGATTCATGCCGAAGACCTGACACAGAAGAATCGGCGTATAAATGAAATTGCTTTCAGTTCGGAAACACGAATTATGGCTACTATTCACCAGAATGAAGCTGGCTATCTGGTAGCAGTCAAAGGAGCTGTTGAGGAGGTCTTGTCGCGTTGTAACAACTCTTTGGATGCTGGACAGGAGATATCACTGGATGAGGCAGGAAAGAAAAAATGGGTAGATATATCCGAACAACTAGCCGCCAAAGGACTGCGATCTATCGCTTTTGCGTTTCGGCAAACGTCTACACTTCCGGCAGATGATGCCTTGTTACAGGATCTGACATGGGTAGCCATGATTGGATTTCTGGACCCACCTCGTTTGGAGGTAGTGCCTTCTCTAAAATCATGTCATGATGCAGGCATTCGTGTGATTATGGTTACTGGCGATCATCCTTCTACTGCTCAACATATCGGAGAAACCATCGGACTTACAGACGCATCTGTTAAACCAATGACTGGACGAGATATTCCTGATCTGAAGCAATTAAACGAGAAAGACAAAAAACGTTTGTTGGATACCCGAATTTTTGCCCGTGTGAGTCCTGGTCAAAAACTGGATTTGATTAGTCTTTACCAGGATCAGGGTGATATTGTAGGTATGACTGGTGATGGTATTAACGATGCTCCTGCTCTGAAGAAAGCTGACATCGGGATTGCTATGGGACTGAGAGGCACTCAGGTAGCCAGAGAAACTGCGGATATGGTATTGAAAGATGATTCGTTTGTCTCTGTTGTGGCTGCCATTGCACAGGGACGAATTATTTTTGGCAATATCCGGAAGTTTATCATGTATCTGGTTTCCTGTAATCTTAGTGAGATTTTTGTGGTAACAGCTTCCGGCTTTTTAAGTCTGGGGTTACCCCTGACTCCTTTACAGATTTTATTCCTTAATGTAGTGACAGATGTTTTTCCTGCGTTGGCATTGGGAATAGGAAAAGGTGATTCTTCTGTTATGCGTCATTCCCCAAGAGATCCCAAGTCTCCCATCTTGTCTAAGCCACACTGGATGGCTGTAATTATTTATGCCTTGCTGATGACAGGGTCAGTTATGTTTGCCGCTTTTTATAGCGCAGAGGTGCTAGGTATCAATGCGGCTGATGATAACAACATTGTGTTTTACAGTTTGTCACTTGCACAGTTATTCCACGTATTCAACCTGGCTTCAGGTAACTCAGGTTTATTCCGGAATGAGATTACAAAGAATCGATATGTTTGGCTAGCTGTTGTTGTTTGTATGGGTATTCTGGCTCTTACGTATTACATTCCTGTTTTGCGGGAAGCTTTGAATATTCAGAATCTTCACCCTATAGAATGGATAGTGGTATTGGTAGCCAGCCTGGCTCCTTTAGTACTGATACAGATTTTGAAGCGATTACGTGTGATATGGTAATTCTTGTAACCTATGTTACCTTCTAGGAGGTAGCATAGGCCACTTTGGCTTATAAAGTCACCTTAGACTTCTCACAATCCTGCTGGTATTTGCATAATTGTGTTTTCGCTTTTTCAGGTATTCCACTATTAAATTTCTGAGCTCTGGTTCGGGGTGTATATAATCCAATAAATAGCATAGACCCACAGAGGCATGTGCAAGCAGTGAAAGATTTGATAAAATTCCGTTTGTTCATAATATGCAGTAAAGATATTTATTACGTATAGTGCTTGGTATGAGTGTTTTAAGTGCAAAAATAATACCATATCTACTTTAACAGAATCATCTTTTTGGTTTTACACGCTGAAGTAAGAAATTCTGTAAAAAACCTCCCACTAAATACTTTTTGAAATTACTATTAATCCTGTACCTTCACGATAGGTAACAAACAAATAAAAAACAGGATGAAATATAGATGTACTCAACTATTACTGATACTGGCAATAGTTTTCTGCCCTGTATATATGAATGCACAAACAACCTACACACCTGCTCCCGAGAATCTGGAAGCCCGTAAGTGGTTTCAGGATGCCAAATTTGGTATGTTCATTCATTGGGGATTGTATAGTTTGTTAAGTGATGGGGAATGGGTTATGAATAACCGGAAGATTCCTGTAAAGGATTATGAAAGACTCACATCCTTCTTTAATCCTGTTGATTTTAATCCTGCTGAATGGGTGACATTGGCAAAAGCAGCGGGTATGAAATATATTACTATTACAAGCAAACATCATGATGGATTTGCATTGTATGATAGTAAAGTTTCCGATTATGACATTGTAGATCGTACCCATTACAAAAAAGATATCTTAAAAATGCTCGCAGAAGAGTGTCAGAAACAGGGGATTAAGCTGTTTTTTTATCATTCACATCTGGATTGGCATCATCCGGATTACTTCCCGACAGGAATGACCGGAGCCGGACTGGGACGTCCGGAAGGTGGGGACTTCAATAAATATTTGGATTATATGGATGCTCAATTGACAGAGCTTCTTACAAATTATGGTCCTATTGGGGGTATCTGGTTTGATGGCTGGTGGGATCAGAAGACCAAAGGTCGCGAAACCAAAATAGACTGGCGATTGGGTAAAACGTACTCTCTTATTCACAAGCTGCAGCCTGCTGCACTGATTGGGAATAATCACCATGTATTGCCTTTTGCGGGAGAAGATTTTCAGATGTTTGAAAAAGATCTGCCTGGACAGAATACTTCTGGATTTAGCGAAAATCAACAGGTCGGGCAATTGCCTCTGGAGATGTGCGAAACTATGAATGGTGCCTGGGGATTTAATATCAATGACAGACATTACAAATCAAGCCGTCAACTGGTTCAATTACTGGTAAACAATGCAGGACACAATGCTAATCTGTTACTCAATGTTGGCCCTATGCCTAGTGGTAAAATTCAGCCTGAGTTTATGAAAACATTACAGGAGATAGGGGAGTGGACCAAAGCCAACGGAGAAACGATCTATGGCACAAGAGGCGGGCCCATCCCTCCCCGTGACTGGGGTGTAACTACCCAGAAAGGAAATAAAATATATGTGCATATTCTGAACTGGAAAGATAAAACCCTGGCATTACCATCTGTAGATAAGAAGATTAAGTCTGCAATGCTGTTTTCAGATAAGTCGAAGGTTGTCTTCTCTCAAAAAGCAGATGCGTTGATCCTTACCTTGCCTAAGATAGATGAAAATGCACATGATACAATTGTTGAGCTGGAATGGTAAGAACCAGGCTAAGGAGGGTAAATAATTACAAAATAAAAACCGCAGATAGTAAGATACTGTCTGCGGTTTTTATTTTGTAACAATGCTGTTTTATATTCTTGAATTTATGCATTTTTAACTGTTCCAGCTATAAAAGTAATCTAACTTTTAATCTCTCTAACCATACACCTTACAAGTTATGACGAAACACATACTCCTGTTTTTCTTTTGCTCGATCACTGCATTTGCTCAAAAGCCTGCCTTTACCCTGGAACAGATTATGGGCACACCTTTTCCAACCGAACTTACTGCTTCTCCAACAGACAAAAAAATAGCCTGGGTACAGAATGCCAGAGGTGTGCGTAACATCTGGATGGCTCAGGCACCGGATTTTCAGGGAAAACAACTCACCTCATTTACCAAAGATGATGGCAAGGATATTTCTCAATTACGCTGGAGTCCGGATGCTCGTACATTGTTATTTGTACATGGGGGAGGTACTCGTGGTAGCGAACCGCCCAATCCCAGTAGTGATCCGGCAGGCCCTGAACTGGCTATTTACAAAATCAGTACAGATGGAGGGCAACCTGTAAAGATTGCAGACGGTACATATCCAACCTTGTCCCCTAAAGGAGATAGCCTGGTATTTCTACGTAAAGGGCAAATTTATATCACTACCCTGGATGGAGGAAAGGACGCCCGGCAACTGTTGAAAGTGCGAGGTAGCTCTTCCCAGTTACGCTGGTCTCCCAATGGTAACCAGCTAGCCTTTGTAAGTAATCGGGGAGATCATAGCTTCATTGGAGTGTTTGATTTGACTTCCCGAAACCTTCGTTTTTTGTCTCCAAGTGTAGATACAGACAACAATCCTGTGTGGTCTCCGGATGGAAAGCAGATTGCCTTTATCCGTATCCCTGCTGGAGACGATGTAATCTTTGGACCTACCCGTGAAGCTGAACCTTGGTCTATTCTGGTAGCAGATGTAGCTACAGGGAAAGGAAAAACTCTCTGGAAAGCAGATCCTGGTGTAGGAAGTGCCTACCGAGAGATTGTTTCAGACAATCAAATTTTATGGACTGCTAACAACTATATTGTTTTTCCCTGGGAAAAGGATGGATGGACACATTTGTATAGTGTATCGGCACAGGGGGGAAATGGTACGTTATTGACCCCGGGCAATTTTGAAGTAGAATATATCTCTCTGACTACAGATAAAAATGAAATTCTGTTTAATTCTAATCAGGACGATATTGATCGGCGTCATATATGGCGAGTGGCTCCCACTAGTAACAAACCTGTAGCTGTTACACAAGGAAAAGGCATTGAGTGGCTGCCCGTAATGCTCGCAGATGGAAAGACTATAGGAGTATTGGGATCTGATGCCTTGCGTCCGGCACGGGCATTGATGGTAACCAATACAACCAGTTTTAAACCTCTGGTGTCCAACATTCTGTCTGTTGACTTTCCGGAAAAGTTATTAGTAGAACCGCAAGCAGTAACGGTTTCAGCAGTAGATGGTATGCCAATCCCTGCCCAATTGTTTTTGCCTGCCAATATCAAAAAAGGTGAAAAGCGTCCTGCTTTGATATTTTTTCATGGTGGTTCCCGCAGACAGATGTTGCTAGGCTGGAATTATGGATCCTATTATCATAATGCCTATGCCTTGAATCAGTATTTTGTTTCCCAAGGATATATTGTGTTATCGGTGAACTATAGAAGTGGAATTGGGTATGGAATGCATTTTAGAGAAGCCATCAATTATGGTGAGGCAGGAGGGACAGAGTTTAATGATGTAATGGGTGCAGGATTGTATTTACGTAGCCGACCAGATGTAGATGGAAGTAAAATCGGATTGTGGGGAGGAAGCTATGGTGGCTATCTGACAGCAATGGGACTGTCCCGTGCATCAGATTTGTTTGCAGCAGGTGTGGATATTCATGGCGTACATGACTGGAATGTAGGGATCAAAACTTTCGTACCTGATTATAATAAGCTAGAGTTTCCCGAAAAAGCACGCAAAGCTTTTGATGCATCTCCTCTGGCAACGGTGGATACATGGAAATCACCAGTACTGGTGATTCATGGAGATGACGATCGCAATGTTGATTTTGCTGAAACGGTTGAGTTAGTTAAGGCATTACGAAAACGTAATGTTGAGATTGAACAACTGATCTTTCCGGATGAGGTTCACAGCTTTTTACGGTATGCAAACTGGCTGGAATGTTTCAAGGCTACATCTGATTTCTTCGATAGAAAGCTGAGAAATAAGAATAATCCCTAATGTTAGATTTTACCAAGCTGCTTTATCCTGGTGTATAGTTTATCTGAACAATCAACCAGGATTATTCAGAGGACTTCCTGCGTTTTATTCGGGGCATAAAGACTCGATGCGTATAGTTCTATGCAAGCATTTATTTTGCGGTGAATTCCGATTAGATTTTCTTCTTGCGGTGAATTATGCGCAAGGCGGAAAGTGATCGGAGTTCCGGTCAAAAAATGTTTTGCCGTGAGTTATGCGCAAAAGAAAAAATGATTGGAACTCTACTCAAAATAAAAAGTGATCAGAGTAGTGTTCAAATGTAAAACTGCAGTGAACAAAGGGCAATTTCTTCATTGATTGATAAGTCTGCCTGGTCTTTCAGAAAAAAACTTTTGCTGTGAACTATGCGCAGATAAGAAATTTTCTCCAATGGTGTTACAAATCTTTTCCTGAGTTTTGGATGAATCATGTACTGAAGATTTTTTTGTTGAAAGATTGAAAATAAAGTTTTTGATATATAGGTGGTTAAGAGGTCACTATATTCCTGATAAACGCATATATGGATGAATAACAAAAGAGTTTAAAGACTCGTATAGTGTTATATAATACCTTGGCAAGGTATTTGATTTAGATAAGATACATGATTGTTAAAAACAATCAGTCACGTTAGACAAATCGACTATGAAAACTTTGAAACAATTTCGGGTTTGGGTGATATTAGCAACTTTGGTTGCTGTCTTTTCAAGTACAGAAAAAGCATCTGCACAGGTAAATGTAAGTGTTTCATTTCAGACCTTCTATGATCAGTTGTCGCCTTATGGATATTGGATGAATACTCCTGACTATGGGTACGTATGGCAACCCAATGTCGCAACTGATTTTCAGCCCTATGGAAGCAATGGGTACTGGATAGTGACTGAATATGGAAATACCTGGGTGTCTGATTATGATTGGGGATGGGCTCCTTTCCACTATGGTCGCTGGTATTTTGATAACTATTATGGATGGCTCTGGATACCTGATACTGAGTGGGGACCTGCCTGGGTATCGTGGCGCTCTGGTGATGGATATTATGGTTGGGCTCCTATGGGACCTGGCGTAAATGTTTCTGTGTCTATACCTGTTTCCTGCTGGATATTTGTGCCTAATGTATATATTACCAATCGCAGATTCTATGATTATTGTATCCCAAGAACCCGTGTTGTCCATGTCTATAACCATACAACAGTAATTAATAACTACTATGTATATAATAATCGTCGGTATGCTTCCGGACCGTCTGTAAGAGATATTGAACGTCATTCACACGGTCGGGTACAGGTGTATCGTGTACAACATGAAGACAGACCAGGAAGAGCAATGGTTTCCAATGGATCTGTACGAGTGTATCGTCCGAGTGTCTCTGAACGAAGAGATAACGTGCGTGGACCAGTAAGTACCGGACCTGGCCGTCGGATAGATGTAACGCCTGATGTACGTAATCGGAGAGAGGATTGGGGAAATTCTGGCAGACAGGATCAGAATCGGGTAACTACTCAACCTCAGAATCGTTCGTCTGAGAGAATTGGATATCCTAACGATAACCGTAGTAATGAGGGATTCAGACAACCTGCAGAACCACAATATTCACCACGTTCCAGAGAACCGCGTTCCTCAATGGAATCAGGCAGAAGTGATAATAACCGTCAGCCATCCTTTGACAGTAACCGTCAACCCTCATTTGATAACAATCGTCAGTCAGATTGGGGTGGCCGTAACTCTGGAAGTGAAGGCAGAACTACACAACCGCAACGGGAACAACCTCAGCAAAGAGAGACATCACAACCATGGGGACAACCACAAGAGAGGGTACAACCTCGTCAACGCGAACAACCTCAGTTTAACCAACCATCAGGAGCGGTTGGAGAACGGCGTCAGTCCGAAACACAACGTACACAATGGGAGCAGCCTCAACGGGTAGAAAGATCACAACCTTCACAGGCACAGAGGCAGGAACGGATAGAAAGTCATCCTCGGGAATCACAAAGATCATTTGAACAAAGTTCTCAGCCTTCACAACGATCTTCCGGACAGGGATCTGCTCAACCCTCACAAGGAGGACGTCCATCACGGCAGCCTCGTTAATTAAGATATAGTTCATGTATAGTTCATGTATAGTTCATGTATAGTTCATGAAAATCCCTGTGTTTAGCAACACAGGGATTTTTTATTTGTAATCCTGCCTGTACAGGATGGTTTACTTTTGGTTATTTAATAGTTATACTGCTAAATCATTATTAGATTCATTTTTCTCTTAAAAATTTACTATTTTGAGTGATCTGCTTTTGAAAGAAAATTTTTTACATCACTACATTCATATGAAATATACTTTTATTCTTCTGATTATTTGTCTCTTATCACATAACTACCTAGTTGCACAGAGTAAAATACATTCTGCTGTAAAGATTGACATTAATTTGTCAAAAGAGATTGCACCTATGAAACCCATATGGGCTTGGTTTGGCTATGATGAACCCAATTATACCTATATGAAGGATGGCAAAAAGCTGCTTACCGAAATTGCCGACTTTAGCAAGCCTGTTCCAGTCTTTGTACGAGCACATAATCTGTTGACAACAGGAGATGGGACTGCTGCTTTAAAATGGGGTTCCACTAATGCCTATACAGAGGATGCCAATGGTAATCCTGTATACAACTGGACTGTAGTAGATAGCATTTTTGATGTATATATCAAAAGAGGCATGAAACCTCTGGCACAGATCGGCTTTATGCCAGAAGCATTATCTGTTAAACCACAACCTTACAGACACACCTGGCAGCCAGGACAACCTTATTCGGGCATTTTTACAGGGTGGGCATATCCTCCCAAAGACTATAAAAAATGGGGTGAGTTAGTCTATCAATGGGTAACACATTGCGTGAAAAGATATGGTAAAAAAGAAGTCGAAAGCTGGTATTGGGAAGTCTGGAATGAACCAGATATTTCGTACTGGAAAGGTACGCAGCAAGAGTTCTTTAAATTATACGATTTCGCTGCAGATGGCGTAAAACGTGCTTTGCCTACCGCCAGAGTAGGAGGATGTGATGCGACCGGTGGGGCTATGAAGTTTCTGGATGCCTTTCTCCGGCACTGCCTGAGAGATACTAACTATGCTACTGGGAAAATAGGTGCTCCACTGGATGTTATCCTGTTTCATGCCAAAGGCGCTCCCCGTGTGATAGACGGACAGGTAGTAATGAAGATAGGAAGCCAGTTAAAAAATATAAACGATCATTTTAATGTAATTCGAGCCTATCCTGAACTAAAAAATATACCTGTAGTAATAGGCGAATCTGATCCGGAGGGTTGTGCTGCCTGTGGGATGTCTACCAACCCAGAAAATGCTTACCGAAATGGGACAATGTATTCCAGTTATACAGCAGCTTCATTTGCCAGGAAATATGCTTTGATGGATTCGTTGAATGTAAATCTGATAGGAGCCGTATCCTGGTCTTTCGAGTTTGAAAATCAACCCTGGTTTGCTGGATTTCGTGATCTGGCTACCAATGGAGTTGATAAACCCGTCCTGAATGTGTTTCGTATGTTTGCTATGATGAAAGGCCGTCGGGTAGAGGTGAAGAGCAACCGGATGTATGGGTTGCGTACCATAGTGGATTCCAGTATCCGAAACCAGACAGATATCGGAGCTATTGCTGCCAAGGATAGCCGTTCTGCTTCAGTTATGGTCTGGAACTACCATGATCGGGATGAACAAGGTGTAGCAGAAGAAATAAACATACAGGTGAAAGGACTTCCTTCCAGTACAGTTACGTTAAAGCACTACAGGATAGATAATGAGCATAGCAATTCCTATGAAGTATGGAAAAAAATAGGATCTCCTCAAAGTCCCAATGCTACTCAGATTGCAACATTAGAAAAAGCCGGACAGTTGCAGTTAGTAAAAGATCCTGAAACGAAAAAGATTCAGAATGGCAATCTCTCTGTACCCATAATATTATCCAGGCAAGGAGTATCATTTCTTTATTTTAGTTGGTAAACTTTATACTTTCAATGACGCAGATCCTACTATCAAACCTTCACCATACAAAGGAACTGCTAATAAAAACACCAGTCTAGTATTTCCGGATGGAGATCTGGAGTTTTGACGACTCTCAGGGAGTAGAAGAATATAATGCGAAACTATACTCCGTATTCTGGTACTCTCTGGTTTTACTTTCGATAATCTACTACTAATGAGAAAGAGATTCGTAAAATAATAAATAAATGTAGCCAGGAATCTAAATATTTTTTTAATTGGCACTGTTAATGTGGATATATGGACAATTAATATACCCATTGTGTGGATACAATCTCATCTCTCATCTATTTCAGATTTATTGATTCATGAACAGAAGGAATTTTGCTAAGCAGGCAGTAATGGCCTCCGGTGGATTTTTACTTGCAAATAAGTTTACCTATGCTGTAGGAGCGGCTTTTCCGGAAGTACGTGTTCCGGAAGCCCAGCGGAAATTTCGTAGTACAGCTGTAGAAGCTGCAATTAAAAAAGTACAGAGTACCATTGGCAATAAAGAACTGGCGTGGTTGTTTGGAAATAGTTTCCCAAATACCCTTGATACCACCGTTGAATTTGAGCTAAAAGATGGAAAGCCTGATACATATGTTATTACAGGTGATATTGATGCTATGTGGTTGCGTGATTCTACTGCACAGGTATGGCCTTATCTTCCATTAATGAAAGAAGATAAAAAACTGCAGCAACTGATTCAGGGTGTGATTAGTCGACAGGCAACCTGTATTTTGAAAGATCCGTATGCCAATGCATTTTATAAGAATGAAAGCCAGATCAGTGAGTGGAAAGACGATGTTACAGATATGAAGCCTGGTATTCATGAACGTAAATGGGAAATTGACAGTTTGTGCTATCCTGTACGGTTAGGGTATCATTACTGGAAACAAACAGGAGATACTTCAGTTTTTACAAGTCAGTGGAAAGAAGCCGCATTATTGATCCTGAAGACCTTCCGCGAACAACAGCGCAAAGACGGTCATAGCCCCTATAAGTTTGAAAGAAAAACGGCCTGGGCTACCGATAGTGTACCATTGGGAGGATATGGTTACCCTGCAAAACCTGTTGGATTGATTTGTTCCATGTTCCGCCCAAGTGATGATGCTACTATTTTCCCATACTTGATTCCATCTAATTTCTTTGCGGTTGTGTCATTACAACAGTTGGCAGAAATATTTAAGACAGTTTTAAAAGATACAGCTAATGCCACTGAGTTTACAAAGTTAGCTGATGAAGTTCAGAAAGCTCTGAACGAATATGCAGTAGTAACACATCCGAAGTTCGGAAAGGTCTATGCTTATGAAGTAAACGGATACGGAAGCTTTAACCTGATGGATGATGCCAATGTACCTAGCCTTCTTTCATTACCTTATCTAGGTGCTATCAAAAACACAGATCCTATCTATATCAATACACGTAAGCTACTCTTCTCAGAAGAAAATCCGTTTTTCTTTAAAGGAAAAGCAGGAGAAGGTATTGGTGGACCACACGTAGGTGTAAATATGATATGGCCATTGAGTATCATCATGCGTGGGTTAACTTCTGATAATGACGCAGAAATAAAAATGTGTCTGGAAACATTACAGAAAACACATGGAGGTACTGGATTTATTCATGAATCTTTCCATAAGGATGATCCTGCCAAATTTACCCGTAAATGGTTTGCATGGGCTAATACCATTTTTGGAGAGTTTGTCTGGAAAGTTTTCCGCGAGAAACCACAATTGTTAAGTTAAAAAAACGCCTTCCGGATTTATCCGGAAGGCGTTTTTTATCAGAGCTATATTCTTTATAGCTGTTGTTTTTCAATCAAATAAACGGTAAGACTTCTGGGTCCATGTGCCCCAATCACCAGAGATTGTTCAATATCTGCTGTTTTGGATGGTCCGGCAATAAAAACTCCATATCCGCCAAAATTCTGAGTGCCTATTTTCTGATAAGCTTCATACATTGTAGGTACCAACGCATCTGATGGCAGATAGATAACCAGATGTTGGCAGATAAAAGGTAATACTCTCTGTTTTCCTGGCAGATACTCTTCTGGAATCCAGATAGCTGCATTTTCAGCTACCCCCCATTGACCACGCATAATGGTAACAAAGACGTCCTCAAACGAATGTGGGTCTTGCTTTAACAGGTTGGTATCCGTATAATCTGCTACTTTGATAGATTCAGATAGCTGAAATTTCTGTGTAAGATGAGCCCTGGCCTCCTGTACATCCTTTGCTAAATAGATGTCTCCTCCGACATTCTTCAGAAAAGTCCCAAACTTATCTGTCAGATCTATGTCTCCCTGAGGATAGGCTTCCAGTATGGGTAAAGGCAACAGATCTGGTTTGTTCTGTCTGACTTTTTTTAGGATAAGTTCTCTGCTATTCATACTTTGTCAAAAACATCTTGTGTATAAGCTCATTCACCTTTTGGTTTCTTTCTGTTTTTCATATACCAGTCCCGAAAACTTTCTTTGGGTGGCTCAGGCATTTCACGTTGTTTAAACCAGGGATTTAAAGAGTTGGATGCCAGCGATGGTACATGCCGTAGAAACCAACGTCCGGTACTTCCCGCAAATCGATAAATATCCGGATTGGAAAGTACTGCTGACATCAGTTTCATTCCTGTTGCCTTTGCAGTACCTGTATGTCCTTCCTGCGCCAGAATCTGACGCCATTTCCAAAGTTGGTCATGTATATCTATTTTCACTGGACAAACATTAGAACAAGAGCCACAAAGGGTACTGGCAAAAGGTAGATCGGCGTATTTACGCATATCAATATTGGGTGCTAAAATAGAGCCTATCGGACCAGCAACAGCTGTATGATAACTATGTCCTCCACTACGCCGATACACTGGACATGTATTAAAACAGGCTGCACAGCGAATACATTTCAGCGAATTACGAAAATCAGCACGTGCAAGCTGCTCTGTGCGACCATTATCGACAAGTACAATATGCATCTCCTTACCAGGTGCCGGACGCAGAAAATGACTGGAATAAGTAGTAATAGGTTGGCCGGTAGCACTTCGGGCAAGCAGTCGCAGGAAAACGGATAAGTCTGCTTGTCGCGGAATAATCTTTTCTATCCCCATACATGCAATATGTACATTGGCCAGGTGTGCACCCATATCCGCGTTTCCTTCATTGGTACATACGACAATACCACCTGTTTCTGCTACCGCAAAGTTGACTCCTGTCAGTGCGAGGTCTGCTGCAATAAACTTCTCACGCAGGTGCTGGCGAGCTGCTTCTGTCAGATACTGAGGGTCTTTAGCTCCCTTTTCTGTACCCAGGTGCTGATGGAAAGTTTCGCCTACATCTTCTTTTTTGAGGTGAATAGCTGGCAGAACAATATGACTGGGAGGTTCATGTCTAAGCTGTACAATGCGCTCTCCCAGATCTGTGTCTATTACCTCAATGCCCTGACTGATCAGAAATTCATTCAGATGGCATTCTTCGGTAAGCATAGACTTACTTTTGACAATTTTCTGAAAGCCATGTTTTTGAATAATCTGAAAGACAATCTGATTATGCTCTACAGCATTGGCTGCCCAATGAACATGTACTCCATTGGCAAGTGCGTGTTTTTCAAACTGAATGAGGTATTGATCCAGATTGGATAAGGTATGGTTCTTGATCTGGGACGCCTTTTCCCGGAGTTGTTCCCATTCCGGAATATTGTGGGCCATACGATCCCGTTTCTGGCGAACAAACCAAAGCGTATCATCATGCCAGTCTACCCGTGCTTCATCTTTGTTAAATTTCTCAGCTTCTTTGGCGTGTGTAATCATATCTAGTGATTAATCTGTATAGGAATTTGTGTCCGGAATCCTTTTACTGGAAAAGCTAGTTGGAGATACTGCTGTTCAGTATTTCTGCAATGTGAATAATCCGGATAGGGGATTGTTGTCGTTTGAGTATACCTTCCAGATGCATCAGACAGGAAGTGTCACCACCTGTAATGTATTCCACCTGGTTCTGTACATGTTCTCCTATACGATCTTTTCCCATTTTTACAGAAACAGCCTCTTCAAATACACAGAAGGTGCCTCCAAAGCCACAACATTCATCTGGACGTTCTGCCTGTACCAAATCCAGTCCTTTTACCATAGATAACAGATGACCCGGTTTAGAGAATGAAGGTTCGTTTCGTTCAGACATAGACGACAAGTGAAGCCCACGTTGTCCGTGACAGCTGGCATGTAATCCAACCCGATGTGGGAAAGAGGCTGGCAGATTGTCTATTTTTAGAACATCCGTTAGAAATTCACATAATTCAAATATCCGTTTTCGTATCTGAATTGCCTTTTCCGGATGATCAGCATCTTTGAGATGTTCTTTAATATGAAGTACACAACTTCCTGAAGGAGCCACAATGTAGTCAAACTCAGAAAAGTTTGAGACAAAGTTTGCATCACACCCTTTGGTGAGATTCGAATAACCCGAATTCGCCATAGGTTGACCACAACACGTTTGATTAAGAGGAAATGCAACATTACAGCCTAGTTTTTCCAGTAGTTCCAGTGTTGCAATACCAACGTTGGGATAGAACTGGTCAATATAACAAGGTATAAACAAGCCTACTTTCATAAAAAGACAGGTGTAGTTTTAAAATATAGTATAAAACGATACTGTAAAATAGCATCTTTTTTTATAAGGAAAGTTCGCTTGGATTGGCTATTTTTACAACTATTTTGACATAATTTAATCTGTTTTGAGAAGAGATTAAGTTAATTCATTTTATTTATGAAACCGTTATTATTAAAACTTCAGTTATCACCTGACCATTCCTTCAGTGTTCGAACCAGTGTAGTGTTGCAAACTTATAACCGATGGCATTTTCATCCGGAAGTTGAACTGGTATATATTGAGCAAGGGAGAGGAATGATTTTTCTGGGAGATAAGATTCAGTCATTTCAGGCAGGCGACAGTATACTAATAGGAAAAAATGTACCTCACTATTGGTTGTGTAATGGATCAGAGGAGAATGAACAAGCCAAAGCACTGGTTGTCCATTTTCTGGAAGATTTCTGGGGGACATCTTTTTTGGAATTACCCGAAAATCGATTATTGAAAGAATTGTTTTTCAAAGCTAGGAGAGGAATACAATTAACCACAAAAGAGTCTGACACCTTTGTGTCTTATTTATTCCAGTTAGCAGAGGCTAAAGAGGGTGAAAGATTGTTGTTTCTTTTGCATGTATTATATAGGATAGCTGTTTGTAAGAACTTTCAGTTGATCTCTTCAACAGGATATACATTGGCACTAAGTGAAGATGAAACAGACCGTCTGAATAGAGTGCTGGTGTATTCAACTACCTATTTTAAACAAAAAATATCTCTGGAGGAAGTAGCTGCTTTGGCACATATTAGCCCCCATGCATTCTGCAGGTACTTTAAAGCCAGAACCCGTAAAACCTATTCACAGTTTTTACTAGAACTTAGAATAGGACACGCTTGTAAATTATTGGCAGAAGCAAAGTTGAGTGTAGCGCAAGTGTGTTTTGAAAGTGGCTTTAACACATTTGCCAATTTTAACAAATATTTCAAACGCATTACCGGAGTAAGCCCACTGCATTATCAGAAGGCACATAACCAACAACAGTATTTGTCTAAATAACCAGTAAGGTTGCAAGCAGAAACAACAATTCTGAGAGTCGTAACCGAAGGTGTTTTAGTGCTTTGGTAAGATGGTATTCGACTGTTTTTACAGAAACCTGCATTTCATCAGCTATTTCAGGAATAGTAAATCCATTAAATCGGCTTAGTTGAAATACCTGGCGGGTTGTTTCCGGAAGTACATTCATTTCTGTATGTACTAATTCATCCAGTTCAGTGTAGATTACTTCCTGCTCTGTAAAATTGATAGCATTAGGTTGCTGCACGGATACAAATAACTCATATTTGGATCGTACACTTTGCTTATCAAAGTGATCATATATCTTGTTACGCACTGCACGCAACAAATAACCCTGAAGATTTGTGTGAATAGTTATGGTTGATCTGTTGACCCAAAGGCTAACAAATACTTCCTGCACAATTTCCTGTGCTGTTTCGCGAATACGGGTATGATTGTAGGCAGCGGAGAAAAGCTTAGGCCAATACTTTTGATATATCTGCTCAAATCCTTTTTCGTCGCCATTCTGTAGGGCTATAATCCAGTCTTCCTCTTCTCTATAGGATTGATTCATAGACAAAATAAACGTGAACCTGTTTGTGAATCTAGGCTCAAATATATGAAAAAAAAACTATTTTCTGTTTTTTGAAAAAAAAGATAGAAAATTATGCTCTGGGCTTTAGGGTAAATTGAAAGTTGTCCTACTTACATACAATAACCTAATATTCGATGGAACCATTACAATTAACAGAACTAATAAGAAAGGTAAGAGCAGGGACCGCAACTGTTGCTGAAAAGGAATTACTGGAAGCATATTGGAATCAATCAGTAGAGGATCAGGAATTTCTAACAGGTCTTTCAGAAGCAGAATATTCAGGTTTAGGTACTACCATGTATCAGAATATTCTGCAGACTATAAAAACAAAGGAAGATACAGCTGCTGGAGAAGAGGCGAAAGTGATCCCATTGTCTTCTAATCGCTGGATCTGGGCAGCAGCATCTGTTTTAGTACTGATCATTTCTGTGGCAAGTATATGGATGTATACCAGAAATCCTCTTCAGATTGAAGAAACTGCTTTTGGAAATCGTAGGGAAATAATGTTACCTGATCAGTCTGTAGTTGTATTAAATGGAAACTCTTCGATCCGCTATGCTCCCGATTGGAATCCTGAGGAGAACCGGGAAGTATGGATTGAAGGGGAAGCATATTTTTCAGTGAAGCATACAAAGAATCATCAAAAATTTATAGTTCATACACCTGATAATCTTCAGATAGAGGTTTTAGGAACAAAGTTTAATGTGAGTAATCGCAGGGGGATCACAAATGTGGTATTACAGGAAGGTAAAGTAAAAGTATCAGATACGGAGTCAACGTATGTAATGAAACCAGGAGAAATGGTTAGTTATTCTACTACTCGTCCTTTGTTAATGCCTCAGACTACCAATCCTAAAGTAGCTGTTTCCTGGAAAGAAAATCTGTTACTTTTTCAGGATGAAACACTTGAGTCAATTGCAGATCAACTGTATGATAGTTACGGGATTGAAGTTGATTTTCAGGATACTACGGTAAAGAAGGAGCTGTTTACAGGGTCGGTTCCAGTCGATTCGGTAGATCTTTTATTTGAAAAGTTTGAAAAATTATACCAAACAAAAATAACCAAACAAGATAACCACTATGTGATCCATTAAAAAAGCTGTCATACACATGTAGTTAGTACCAGTAACTACAATGATGCTGACAGCCCGGAATCAGTTAATTTAATTCACCCCAAAATTACAATTTTCATGAGGAAAAACCTACTTCGGCTCCGAACATTTGTTTACGGGTCGTTTTTTGTTGGGTCTGCACTGCCTATGTTTGGGCAAGTACAGCCTATCGCACTAGCCTCCGTACAAAGTACACACCGATTCTCTCAGCAAAATCAATCTCAGGATCTGGTAGATGTATTAAAGGAACTATCTAAGGACTACGGGGTTATCTTTGATTACAATCCCAAAGTACTAAAAGGTAAATCTGTATCTGTTGATCGCAAAGAACTGCAATCCAAAGAACTGGATCAGATACTAAATAGTCTATTAACTCCTCTTAAATTAACTTTTGAAAAAAATAATAATCATTCCTATATTATTTACCTGAAGAAAGAACGGGTAAAGACAGAAACTTCTGCAAATGGGAATGAAACATTGCCATATAATATGACTAATATGGCAATGGTAAACAGTACAGCTTTAGCAGGCCCTGCTAATTCTATCAGTACACCTGCTGTTGCATTTCAGGTAACAGGACAAGTAAAAGATGATAGGGGAGAGGGACTACCTGGAGTAAGTGTTTCTTTAAAAGGAACTACTAATGGTACTGTAACAGATGCACAAGGAAAATACAACCTTACTATTCCTGAAGGAACAGGTACTTTGGTATTCTCTTTTGTAGGTTATGTGACAGAAGAAATAGCTGTTAATAATCAAACTACTATTGACGTTACATTGCTTCCAGACATTATGTCATTGAATGAAGTAGTTGTAACTGCAATGGGTATTAAAAAAGAAGAAAAGGCATTAGGATATGCAGTAAGTACTGTCACTGCTGAACAAATCACAAAAAGTGGTAACACCAACTTTGCTTCTGCATTATATGGTAAAGCTGCTGGTGTGAAAATTACTACAGCTCCAGGTGGTTCTGGAAGTGCGGTAAATGTTCAGATTCGTGGCATTAACTCGCTGAATAACAATAAGCAACCAATTTATGTAGTAGATGGTGTTATTATTCGGAATGATGAGCAGAATGGTTCTGTTGGTGCCAATAATAACAATTATTGGGATGATCAGCGTATACGTGGTAATGGTATTCTGGATATTAACCCTGCTGATATTGAAAGCTTAACAGTACTAAAAGGTGCCAGTGCAACTGCATTATATGGTTCAGACGCATCTAGTGGTGTAATCGTGATCACTACTAAAAAAGGTACCAAAGGAAAAGGTTTGGGTGTAGATGTAAATTATACAGGTACACTGGAACGTGTTGCTTTCCTTCCTAAATTCCAAAATATATACGGACCAGGATATGACAGAGCCACCAACCTTTCTGCCGGTGCTAATGCAGAAGGATGGATTGCTGATTCAAACTCTCCTACTGGTTTCCGTCCTTATTTCAGAGCTTACGGACAATTTGGTCCTAAAATGGAAGGCCAGCAAGTAAGCTGGTGGGATGGTTCTGTTCGTTCTTACTCTGCCCGTCCTGATAACTACAGAGATGTATTTGATAAAGGATATAGTTCAAACATCAACATTGGCTTATCCAATCAGACTGATAAAATTAGTTATCGTTTGTCCGCTACTCATTTGGATTATAAAAGTACTAACCCTGGTAGCAAGCAGGAGAAAACTACTTTTAACCTGAACAGTACTGTTCATTTGAATAATAAAGTTAGTACAGATATTGTTGTAAACTATATTAATACTCGTACTCACAATCGTGCAGCCCAATTAGGTCAGGTATTGGGTTCTTTTGCTGGATTCTTTAGCCGGACAGAAGATATGAGTTTAATGCGTGAAAGATATCAGACTTCTGATGGATACAAATATGGAATTTATACATCTGGACGCCCAGAAGCATTTACTTATAATATTCGCGCTACCAACTTATTAGACTTTTTCTGGAATCAATTGAGAAATCAATATGATGAAACAGAAAATCGTTTGATTACCAGTGCTACATTAAACTGGGATGTGATTGATCATTTGAAATTCAGAGGTCGTATTGGTAATGATTATACAGGAATCGGAATAGAAGATAAGCGTTACAATGAATATGCTACTGCATATAATTCATCATCAAGTAGTACCGGCATGTATGGTACATCTAAAGGACAATACGCTGTTCTATATGGTGATATGTTATTAACATATGCCAACAAAATAGGATCTGATCTGGATTATTCAGTAAGTGGCGGTTTTCAGGGACGTAATGAACATTATAAAGATCAGTATTCCGGTACAACCAATGGCTTGGTTTCTGAAAACTGGTTTAGTTTAGCTAATTCTTATGGTATACTTAATACTACAGCAACACGCAAAGAAATGCTAAAGTATGCCTATATCGGAATTGCTAACTTCAGTTACAAAAACTTCTTATTCTTAGAAGGTACTGCTCGTCAGGAGTATAATTCAACACTGCCTGCTGGTAACAATCGTTATTTCTATTGGTCAACCAATGGTAGCTTCGTTTTCACGGATGTATTGCAATTACCAACTGCATTTAGTTATGGTAAATTGAGAGCTTCTTATGGTGTTGTAGGTAATGGTGCAAAAATTTATGGATCAAATATTCTGTATACTCAGAGTTCTTTGCAATCTGTAAATGGTTCTGTACCAAAACTAATCACCAATTCTGCTTACGGAAACTTGTTGCTGAAACCTGAGATGAAATATGAAACAGAAGTAGGTCTGGAGACAAGATTCCTGAATAATAAATTCGGTATAGATCTTACTTACTATTCTAACAAAGTAAAAGATCAGATTCTGGACTTGGCTACTGCTCCTTCTAATGGTGCTAACAGTCAGATTGTGAATGTTGGTGAAATCGGAAGCCGTGGGGTTGAGATCGCATTTAATGCAACTCCAGTATCAAGAGCTGTACGTTGGGATACACGGATCAACTATGCATTCAATAAATCTCGTGTGATTTCATTAAATGGAGTGTCTGAAGTGAATTTTTATAATGCGGATCAAAACGCTATAAAATTGGTAGCAGCGCCAGGCGAAACATTAGGAAATATCTATGTGTACGAACGTGCAAAAGATGAAAATGGTAACTTCCTGATATCAGATGATGGATTTTATGTGATTGATAAGTCCAAATATGAGAAAGCTGGTAATATTATGCCTAAAGCTATTGGTGGTTTCTCAAACACTGTCTCCTATAAAAACTTTGCCCTTGACTTTACTATCGACTATCGTATAGGTGGAAAGATGATCTCTACTCCAACCAAGTATGCTATGGGTGCAGGTATGTATGAGAATACACTTCAATACAGAGATGCTTCACGGGGTGGTTTAACTTACACAGATCCTGCTGACGGACAAATTCATGATGATGGTGTATTGCTGAAAGGTGTAAATCAGAATACAGGAGAAGAAAATACCAAAGTAATCAGTGCTGCTGAGTACTATATGACAACGTATAACTGGGGTGCTGATGCATGGAACTCAAAAGGTGCCCTTTTTGATAATAGTTACATCAAAATGCGTGAAATTACTTTGAGTTATAAAATTCCTTCTCATATATCTGATAGAGTTCATCTGAAAAATCTGCGTTTTTCATTGGTAGGTCGTAACCTGTTCTATATCTGGAGAACATTAGAAAATATCGATCCTGAAGCTCCTCTGGGTAATCAGTGGTGGTCACAAGGTGTGGATGTAGGTTCTACTGCTCCTACACGTAGTTTCGGATTTTCATTGAATGCATCTTTCTAACATGAAGAACCTATTAAGAAAAAAAGACATGACAAAAAAGTTTTTTATAACATCAAGCCTCTTCTGTTCTCTCATGCTCGTGTTTTGTGGGTGTGAAAATCAACTGGAAGAAAAATTCAATAACCCGGAACAATCCAGTAGTGCAAATTTACCTGGATTATTAACGGGAATCCTGGATAATGACCGGGTTAGACCTTCTTATTGGAATGTTCGTACATTTTTGTTACAACATCCTGCTGTCTACAGCCAGACTGCCTTTTTTTCAAACAGTACGGCTATGTACCAGCACAATGATAGTTACATAGGACAATATTGGTCTAATTTCTATGTACCTAATAGCAATGGTAGTGGTGTAATTGCTTTGTACCGTTCCATGGAGAATGTATACAATTCTCTGGCAGCAGAAGAGAAGGCTAATCAGGAGATTTTTATGCAGGCTGCACGAATCGTATTGTATGATCAGGCATCTCAAATGATTGATTTGTGGGGTGATATTCCTTTCAGTGAAGCAGGAAGCCTTGAATCATCCAGCGTAATAGCTAATCCAAAATTTGATGATCAGGTTGAATTGTATAATATCATTCTGGCTGGTTTGAAAGAATCCGCTGCTTTCTTTGGTGATGCGTCTTCCAATGCATCTTTTACAAAGGCAGATATTCTACTTAGTGGTAGCCTTACCAAGTGGCAACGTTACGCAAACTCTATTCGTTTGCGGTTACTGATGCGTATTTCGAAGAAAGATGAAGCAACAGCAAGAACTGCTGTCCTGGAAATGCTGAATAATGGCGATACATATCCACTGGTAGATGGTGGTAATGCAGCAAATTATGCTCCTGGTACTACTGATATCCTGTTAAAGCCGTTGACGACATATACTGCCAACCTTAACTCTGCCTTAACAGAATTACCAAGCTATTACGCGCCAGATTATATGCTGAACACATTGATGAAACCAGCAGATGATCCTCGTATTCCTGTAATGTTTGACAAATTTGGTGTAACTAGTGGTAAGGTATTCACTCCTAATAAAGAATATGCTGCAATGCCAATCACATTTACGGCTTCAGAACAGGAAAACAACTTTCAGAAATATTCTATTCTGGATTCTGCTACCTTCTTACAAAATCCAGGATTACCTGGTATTGTTATCACAGCTTCAGAAGTTAATTTCCTGAAAGCAGAGGCTTATCAGCGTTGGGGAAGCACTGCAGATGCCAAAACTGCATATGAAACTGCATTAAAACAATCTGTTACATTCTACTATTATCTGAATAGTCTGAACACAACAGGTTTGACAGTGTTAGCAAAACCTGCAGATAGCGAAATTACTACTTTTGCAACAACATCTACTGCTGCGTATACTGGTGATGATACTGAGAAGCTGGCTAAAATCTGGAATCAGAAATGGTTACACTTAGGATTTTTGCAATCTAAGGAGGCTTGGGCTGAGTATCGTAGAACAAACTATCCTCAGTTGACATTCCCAACTGCTACGTTGGCGAATTATACTACACCTCCAACACGGTTGGTATATCCTTCTACAGAAACAACTTATAATACTAACTATAAAGATGTACAGGCTAAAGACACCCGTACAACAAAAATCTTCTGGGATGTAGACTAAGTTTGTATTCTTATTGCATGAAAATTAATTTTTTATCAGGTATTTGGGTGTTCATAACAAATGCCTAGGGGATTAGATCGAAGACCCCTTACTATTCAGTAAGGGGTCTTTTAATCTCTACCTTATATAGTTTTACATTTTAAAGATAGAGTGTCACTTTATATATAATCGGGAGAGTAACCCTGATTTATTGCCTGTATTGAAAGGTTCTTCTTATATCGTACGCAGCAGTATTCATCTGTTTTCAACTGCGCATTGTCTCTTCTTATTTCGATGCAGCCTATTTCCAAAATCATTACTTCTGTTCTGTTACCTGCTTTGCTTTTGGGGATAAAACCGATTTATGCCCAAAAGCAAACTTTCGAAATTAAAAACGGCCAGTTTCTGGATAAGGGAAAGCCTGTTCAGATTCATTCTGGTGAAATGCATTATGCACGCATTCCCAAGCCTTACTGGCGCCATCGGCTTCAGATGCTGAAGGCTATGGGGCTAAACACTGTAGCAACCTATGTGTTCTGGAATTACCATAACACAGCTCCTGGTGTGTGGGATTTTACATCAGAAAACCGCAACCTGGCAGAGTTTATTAAGCTGGCAAAAGAAGAAGGATTGTATGTGATTCTGAGGCCAGGGCCTTATGCCTGTGCAGAATGGGAATTTGGAGGCTATCCGTGGTGGTTACAAAAGAACAAGGATCTGGTAATCCGGACTAACAATAAACCTTTCCTGGATTCTTGTAAAGTATATATCACCAAGCTGGCTGAACAGGTTTCATCGCTTCAGGTAAGCAAAGGTGGGCCTATCATTATGGTACAGGTCGAGAACGAGTTTGGTTCGTATGTGTCACAACGCCAGGATATTCCTATAGAACAACATCGTGCCTACAACCAGACTATTCAGCAGATGCTTACTGGTGCAGGGTTTACTGGTCCGTTTTTTACGTCAGACGGAAGCTGGTTGTTTGAAGGTGGGGTCATCAGTGGTGTATTACCTACCGCAAATGGAGAAGGAAATATAGACAACCTGAAAAAGGCTGTAGACAAATACCATGATGGTAAAGGACCTTATATGGTAGCCGAATTTTATCCAGGCTGGCTGGATCACTGGGCTGAACCATTTGTTCGTATTGGGACTGATGAGATAGTCAAACAAACGGAGAAGTACCTGCAAAATGGAGTTCATTTTAACTTCTATATGGCACATGGCGGGACCAACTTTGGATTTACTTCTGGGGCCAACTACAATGAAGAACATGACATTCAGCCTGATATAACCAGTTATGACTATGATGCACCCGTAAGTGAATCAGGATGGGCCACACCAAAGTATATGGCATTGCGGGAGTTGATGAAAAAATACGTAAAGTATCCTGTACCTGCCATTCCTGCACAAATTTCTGTTATCACTATTCCTGACATTCCTCTTTCCCGGACTGTGGATTTGGCTGATCTGAAGAAAGACATAAAGCCTGTATCCAATGATTCTCCACTGACATTTGAGGCTTTAAATCAGGGATATGGGTATGTGTTGTATAGTAAGAGATTTACTCAGCCACTATCAGGGACACTACATTTGAATGGATTGCGTGACTATGCACTTGTATATGTAAACGGTAAGAAAGTAGGGGAGTTAAACAGAGTGGATAAAAAATATGATCTGCCTGTAACTATTCCGTTTAATGGCACATTGGAGATACTGGTGGAAAATATGGGACGTATCAACTATGGCGCAGAGATCCCTAATAACACCAAAGGCATTATCTCGCCTGTGCTAATCAATGACTTTGAAATTACTGGCAACTGGCAGATGTATTCCCTGCCACTTATATCGGTGCCTGATCTGCAAAGATATCCACCCAAAAATACAACAGGTAAGCCTACCTTCTATACAGGAACTTTCGAACTGGACAAGATAGGGGATACATTCCTGGATATGGGTAGTTGGGGAAAAGGGATTGTGTTTATCAATGGACACCACCTGGGACGTTACTGGAATGCTGGTCCTCAGCAGACTTTGTATGTACCAGGCTGCTGGCTTACCAAAGGTAAAAATGAAGTGGTAATCTTTGAACAACAAAACGATGTGGCTCAAACTGTTCTTAAAACGGTTGAAAAGCCTGTGCTTGATAAATAATTAGTGTTAACCAGTTAGATTCTAACCAATCTATCGTTTGCCATACATCCTATGCATAAATTATCTTTCGTATGGAGCTTTATGATTATCAGACTATTGCTGTCTGGTACTTATGTCTCGGCTCAACAAACTTATACTTTTTCAGAGGGATTGATTGCCGGTCCCTGTCATCATTATGGACGTGAAGCACTTTACACAGATCAATTAACCTATCTGTTGTTTCGTAATGAACTAAAAACACCTGCTGCCGGACAAACTGTGCTGACAGATAAGGATGGAAAGCCTGTTACCTGGCAAGCTATCAAAACAGACCAGGAAAGTAAGTTCAAAGCAGGACTGGCACAGGATGGCTATCTATATCTGACCTATATTGCCAATGAAGCAAAGACAGCGATACTGAATGTAAGCGGACATAGCATGCTGTATTTTAATGGTGCTCCTCATGGAGGTGATGCCTATGCTTCCGGATGGATGTACATACCTGTGGTATTGAAGAAAGGCCTGAACGAAATACTGGTTCGGACTGCTTCTTTTTCTCGTTATCAGGGCATAACAGCCAAGTTGACTTTTCCGGATAAGGCCGTTGCATTGAGCACAGAAGATATGACATTGCCTCATATTGTTCATGGCAAAATAAATGATCAGCTATGGGGTGCTATGGTGGTTGTTAATACTACTGCTCAGCCATTAAAAGATATACAAATTAAAACTTCCCTACAAGGAAAAGACTATACCACTACACTGCCTGTAGTACATGCATTAACTACACGAAAGGTGGGTTTCAGAATAAATGCAACTGGCATTAAGCAAAAGGGAGAATACCCTGTGAAAGTAAGTTTGCAGGCAAAAGGAAAAGTGTGGGATGAGAAAGAAATAAAAATTACCGCTACAGGTGCTGGAGAACAATACATACAGACCTTCACCAGTAAGATTGATGGGAGTATCCAGTACTACGCTGTAGCTCCACAGGCACAGCCAGATGGTAAAACGCCTGCTTTATTCCTGTCAGTACACGGAGCAGGGGTAGAGGCTATTGGTCAGGCAAGAGCCTATGAGCCTAAGAACTGGGGTGTGCTAGTTGCACCTACCAACAGACGTCCGAGAGGATTTAACTGGGAAGACTGGGGTCGTCTGGATGCACTGGAAGTATTTGGAATGGCAAAACAGGAGTTTAAACCTGATCCGGAGCATATTTATCTGACAGGTCACTCAATGGGAGGACACGGAACCTGGTATTTGGGAGCGACTTTCCCTGGTAACTGGGCTGCTATTGCCCCTTGTGCAGGCTATCCGGTATTATCGGCCTACGGATCACATGATGGAAAGATTCCAGAGGCAGGGGCTACACCAATGGAAAATCTGCTGTTGCGTGCCAGCAATCCAAGTAATGTAATTTCGCTGGCTTCTAACTACAAAGCACTGGGTATATATATTTTACATGGTGATGCCGATCCGGTTGTATCTGTAGACTATGCACGTCAAATGCGCAAATTGTTAGGAACTTTCCATGCAGATTACAGCTACTACGAATATCCGGGTGGCTCTCACTGGTATGGTAACGAAAGTGTGGACTGGAAGCCTATTTTCGATTTCTTCAAGTGGCACAAAATTTCAGCAGACAGCGCAGCCAATGTAATTGACTTTACTACAGCTAATCCTGCGATCTCAGCTACGATGCGTTGGGCAACGATTGTACAGCAAAACCAGGCATTGAAATATAGCCGTATTCAGTTACAACGCAACAAAGCCAGTCATAAAATTTCAGGTGTTACAGAAAACATCGCTTTACTGAAACTAGATATGGCTGATTTTAAACAAGGAGATACTGTACACATTACGCTGGATAGCCTGCCCGTTATACACCACATTGTAAAACAAAGCAACGAGCAACTGTATCTGTCTAAAGGTGCATCATGGACAAAGGCAGAGGCTATCAAAACTATACAGAAAGGACCTCACAGAAATGGAACGTTCAAAGAGCCATTTAATAACCAGATGGTATTTGTGTATGCAACCGGAGGTACTGCTCAGGAAAATGAGTGGGCATACAATAAAGCTCGTTATGATGCTGAAACCTGGTATTACAGAGGAAATGGCGCGGTAGATGTGATTGCAGATAAAGAATTTGACCTGAAGAAATACAAAGACAGAGGGGTGATTATTTATGGCAATGCCTCTACCAACAAAGCATGGAAGCCGCTGCTGTCTGACTGTCCGATTCAGCTATCCAATGGAGTCGCAAAACTGGGTGATAAAGAACAAAAAGGAACAGATATCGGGGCATATTTCTCCTGGCCAAGACCGGATAGTCCGGTTGCTTCTGTCGCGGTGATTGGTGGAACCGGATTAGCCGGAATGCGGGCTAGTGAAGCGAATCAGTACTTCAGTGGTGGAAGTGGTTTTCCTGACTTTATGATCTTTACAACAGATATGCTGAAAGAGGGTATCAAAGGAGTAAAGATGGCTGGATTTTTCGGAAATGACTGGTCACTGAAAAACGGCGAGATTATCAATCAATAATATATTCTGAAGCGGTTTATACTACTTTTAAAGCCAGTATAAATCGCTTTTTTGTTTAACCAACACTTCTATAATCTACTTACTCTTTTATTCTATGAAGAAACTACGATTATTTCTGTGGATGGCCTTGCTGGGTGTACCTGCTATTCAGGTAAATGCACAAGGTAATATCCACCAGCAATCTTCTGTGTACGAGTGGCCTAACGATCCTCAGGTAAAGCAAAAGTTGGATCAATGGCAGGATCAGAAATTTGGTATGATTATCCACTGGGGATTGTATGCAGTTCCAGGTATTATTGAATCTTGGGAACTGTGTTCGGAGGACTGGATCGAACGTGATAGCACTATCTCCTATGATGACTATAAGAAATGGTACTGGGGACAGAGCGCCAAGTTTAATCCTGTAAAATTTAATCCGGATCAATGGGCTACGGCAGCTAAATCAGCAGGGATGAAGTATGTGGTATTCACCACCAAACACCACGACGGATTCAGTATGTTTGATACTAAACAAAGTGACTTTAAAATTACGAATGGTCCTTTTGCTGGTAATCCGAAAGCCAATGTGGCAAAGTATGTGTTTGAAGCTTTCCGAAAGCAGAATTTCATGATTGGGGCGTATTTCTCTAAGCCTGACTGGCATACCGAATACTATTGGTGGCCTAAATATGCCACTGCCGACCGGAACAACAACTATGATATCCGTAAGCATCCATGGCGCTGGAATCAGTTTAAGCAGTATACCTACAACCAGATCAGTGAACTGATGCATGACTATGGAAAGATGGATATTCTATGGTTAGATGGCGGTTGGGTACGTCCACTAGAGACTGTAAATGACGAAGTACGTGCCTGGGGTGCATCTATTCCAGCATGGAGTCAGGATATTGATATGCCTCGTATTGCCAGTATGGCGCGTCAGGCGCAACCTGGTTTACTAATTGTAGACCGTACCGTACATGGCCCTTATGAGAACTATCAGACACCTGAGCAGCGCATTCCGGATCACAAGCTGAACAACCCATGGGAGAGCTGTATGACACTGGGTAATGCCTGGGGATATGTACCAAACGATCAACTGAAGTCTGCAACGAAGGTAGTACATTCTCTGATTGAGATTGTTGCCAAAGGAGGGAGTCTTCTGTTGGGCGTTGGTCCTCAGCCCGATGGTACGCTTACCGAAGAGGCTGTGCAGCGACTGGCAGAAATCGGAAAGTGGCTCGATAAAAACGGACAGGCTATTTACAATACCCGTACTACCGATACGTTCAAAGATGGTGACGTGTATTTTACCAAAGCAAAAACTGGAAATATATTATATGCTCTGGCTCAACTACCAGAAGGCAAAGAAGTACCTGCCTTCATTGAATGGACTGGCAATGCTCCCAAAAAAGGTTCTGCTATGACATTACTTGCAAGTGGTGCCAAAGTAAAATGGGAGCGTAGCGGAAATAAAGTAAAGGTATGGCTACCTGAAGCTTTTCGTAAACAAAACAAGACATATGCTGCTCTGGGTATTGCCTTTACGCCAGAAGGATAAGTCTTTTAAGTAAATGTATCTATAAGTTATAGCCCGTCCGCAAGGTCGGGCTCTTTTGTTTTATTTTCATATGTGGTTTGTGAGTAGAATAATATTTGTTTTCTATTGCAATATGAGTGTTTTAAGATAGATGTTTTTTCAAAAGTTTTAGTTGTAAAATTAATCCCTCCAGACTTATTGCCTATTTTATTCCAAGCTTTGTCTCATAAATTCTCTGGAATATCAGATATTAGAGGCAGAAATTAGCAAGTGTTATACAAGTGAATGATGAATTATAGGAAGCAAATCAGACCGTATTTGTCATTGGTGCTTTTGTTTATGCCTGCAGTATTATTTGCATTACTGCTGATTGTGTTCAGAAACGATAGCATACTGCATATTCAGGGAGCGTTTCCGTTTTTACCGTGGCAGTTTTGGGTCATTGGCATTTTTGGTGTCATTGCAACTGCGGGAGGTGTTCTGGACTGGAAATACCACCGCAATCCTTTACAATTGAAATTATCAAAAAAAGAAAGAGATGCTGAGGCTGCTGCACTCGGGCTAGGCGGCTTGCCAATGTTTGTACTGATGTGGCTGGCTATGATGCATGCAAAGCCTACTCAATTTTTGATTCCTATTTTAGTTGTATTGATTTATACCATAGTGGCAATCTGTTATGATGAATTTGTGTTTCATCGGAAACGGTGTGGAAAGCTGGAAACTATCTATCACCGGATGTTGGTGTTGGGCAATGGCATTGCCTGGCTGTCCTGGTTTCATTTTATTTTTTGCTAATGAACGGCACTGAATTGATCAACAAAAGTAAAGCATGGTTTGATCATGAGCCTGTTGAGGTACATCAGGGAGTTTCGGTTCATGTATTTCAGTACGGTGCCCAATGGATGCATGCCAGGATGAATGACTTATCCCCTACGAATACTTTTCCTTTTGACCAGTCTATCCGGTATGGGTTGTATGGGCTACTCAAATATGGTATATGTCTGGGTAGCTTCCTTTTATCCTGTATTCTGCTTTCCCGTATTCATATTGGATTACTTCCTCTCGCTGTTCTTATTTTCTACTTTGTTGAAGTACACTTATTATTTTTATTTCCATTGCTGATAGATCGTGTTTCCAAGCCTGTTCTAACCAGCATCTGTATTACGTATCGTATTGGGATAGTCCGATGTATAATCACCGTTATGCAGATTGCTTTTTTTATGATGGTAGGATTGTTTAATCTTAGAAAACCTTTTCAAAACTGGTATATTGGCTGTTTGTCAATAGTGCTTTGGTACAAAAACGATGTTAGAGATCGGCTATACAAATGAATATGAAGTTCGTTATGAATCTTATCCATTTCCGGATCAACTAGGGTTCAGTGTGCTGTATCTTTCCGATTTGCACGTAAACCGATATAGTAGTACATTGATTGACAATCTGGAAGTTAGTATCGACAGATTGAACCCTTCTGTTGTTTTACTGGGAGGTGATTATATTGATTCGAAAGGTGGAATAAAACACTTTCAAAAGCTGCTTGCATTCCTTTCTCAAAGATCCCATGTATTTGCTATTGCAGGAAATCATGATTATTTCTTTGGAATTAATGCCATACAGAAAATGGTAGAGGATCAGGGAATCATATGGTTGGAAGGAAAGTCATACGAGATTGAGGTGAATGGTCTTAAAGTGCAAGTGACAAATGAGGTGAGTGGTAATGTAAGCATAAACACCCCTATACGTATCTTGTGTGTACATCATCCGATAGATCCTGACCAGATACAAGATAAGTATCATCTTGTATTTGCAGGACATCTGCATGGTTGTCAGGTTGTATTATGGGAAACAGAAAAAGGGTTGTATCCGGGGAAATGGTTTTACAGAAGGAACTTTCTGAAAGCTAGCCGGAAAAATAGTTTGTATCTGATTAGCAAGGGACTTGGAGACACCTTGCCCATACGTTATAATTGTAAAAAGGATATTCTTCTGGTTACTATCGGAAATCCAGTACTTCTTTAACTACTTTTACTTTTTCAATACTATGAAACCCGGACTGGCAGTTTTATTGGCCTCTGTATATGGATTAACCATTCGCATTTTGTTTGGTTTCTTAAGTGAGATTATGCAAATTATGGGCATTGTTTTTCTGGCGCTAATTCCTGCTATTGTTGGTTTCGTAACCATTTACCTAATGCCTGTCAAACAACTCACTAGTAAAACTTTTGCCTTTTTTATGCCCTGGGTTACTAGTCTGATTTTGCTTGTTGTTACCATCTCGTTAAATATAGAGGGTGCTATCTGCTGGATCATGATTTTTCCTTTTTTTGCTGTTATGGCAGGATTTGGTGGACTGATTGCATTTGAAATTAAGAAGAAGCAAGCTCAAAAGAATGCAGAAAAGAGTGACTGGGAGAAACCTACATCCCTTCAGGTATCTCTGCTTTTTATGGTTCCGGTTTTGCTGGGCTTTATCGAAGGAGAAAGGTCTCTTGTTCCCAAAGAAATGACTATTCGGAGAGAAGTTAGCCTGGATGCCACTTCTAAGGAGGTCTGGAAACAGATTATTGCTTCACATGAGACTCTCCCTTCAGAGCCTTATGGTGGCTCAATGTCTAACCTGATGGGCTTTCCTAGGCATAGTAAGACAACACTGGATACAGCTGCTGTTAAAGGAAAACGAATGGTGTATTATGAGAAAGGCTTATACTTTGAAGAAACCATTTCTCAGTATGAACCTGCCCGAAAGTTGGTTTTAGCTATTAAAACAGACCCACACAAAATACCTCCTACCGTGATGGATGAACATATTCTGATAGGAGGGAAGCACCTGGATATTTTGGAAGATGTTTATGAACTGGAAACATTATCAGATGGAAGAACCCGTCTGTTGTTGTCGAGTCGGTTTTATATCAATACTCCTTTTAACTGGTATGCAGGTATCTGGGCTGAATACCTGATGAAAGATATATTACAAAACGAACTGGATCGTATCGAACAACGGACACTGAGAAGCCAGGTCCGTGCCTTGAGTCATAATGATTTACACACAAGAGATAACTAATTATTGTATGTTGGTATTGTCTAAAGCCGTAAAAATAAGACAAGTAGTTATATTCTTTATCACTTTTTTGCTTGCTTTGCCTTCCTTTATATTTTTTCTGTTAGTGAATAGTGAATATAGTACACTTCTGTTTATAGGAACTTTTCTGATCTTTCTGTATATGAATTGGTTCTGTTCCAGAATCAATAATATTTCAATAAGTAAAAATCAAATTATTGTCGAAAGCTTATATCGGCGAAAGATACTGATTGAAGGTGAAGAGTTTAAGGAAATCCGTATAACAAATCGTTTGTTTGCTGGATTTATCCCATTGCCTATGCCATCCCCTCCCTTTTTTGTTTTTCAGTTAAAAAATGGGAAAAGCTATATTTTTGAGGACATGTCTTATAAATCCTTATTTACTACACTAACCCTAAGTATGAACAAATATGCGAGTAAACTAACAGATAAAGTTTTGCAAGAGTTAGGACAGTAGGTCGTTTGCACCCTTTTGTTTTGTACCCTCTGAAACATTTCCTAAAAGTTTTGAGCAAGATCTAAAATACCGAACTTTATAGCATCTGTCTGGATAGTATTATTGCTTTCCTGATTATCTGAAAAGTTGTTCAAAAGGAATCATTCCACTCAACATTATGCTTTGAAATGTCTGGCTGTTATTGCTAGGAGGGTATCTTTAGAATTGCTTCATTTTTGTATCTTTGTCTGGAATACATGATACTATATGCACGAGACAAAAGGTTTACTCGACAGGATCAAGCACCACGATAAATTGTCGATTACAGTGAATGAAGACTGTAGAATTTACCTGCCGGAAGATGTATTGCAAAAGCTGCTTCAACCACACAAGCTTGCGTTTTATTACTTTGTGTTTATGGATCAGGGTTCTGCAACCTACACAGTAGACCTCGAGGATATTGCAGTGTCTGATGGTCAGATGGTTTTTGGATTGCCCAACCAGATTTTTATCAATTCACCACACAATACAAGCAACCATTATTCTCACCTCGGATTTGATGAAAGTACACTGGCGTTGCTTCCACGTTCGTATCCATTTCTGGTCAATCCGTTACAGCTAAACCGGATTACCTTTGACCCGGATGCCCAGCAACGGGTAAAGGGTGTTTTTGCCAATCTATTTCAGTTGCTTCATTCTTCTGGTAAGCCCAGAAATTCTGAAATCATTCTGGCACATCTGAACGTTTTGTTAACTGAGTTTAACAGCGCCTATTTTGAGCAGAGTGCACCTGAAACGGTTGCCAATCCTAAACTATCAAAATATGTTGCCTTTAAACTTGCCGTAGAAACCCACCTGACCGAGCAACACGATGTGCATACCATCGCTGAAAAGCTGGCAATGACTACCAGCAGCTTGTATGGCGTTGTGAAGGAGTTTTCGGGTGTTTCACCAAAGGAGTGGATCACCAACCGACTTATGCTGGAGGCGCAACGAAAGTTACAGTATGAGTCTCTTTCAGTAAAGGAACTGGCTTACGAACTGGGCTTTAATGACCCTGATTACTTTTCGCGGTTGTTTAAAAAGAGCACAGGCAAGAGCGTGAGTGCCTTTTTAGCTGACCTGCGCGATTTGTCCAGTCAATAAGAAGATTTGTCCATTCCGGTTGGTTGCGTACTGCCTACTTTTGCTGCATCAGGTTTTAAAAACAAATTATAAGATGAAGTCAGCATTAGTAACAGGAGCCAACAAAGGTATTGGCTTTGAAGTTGTGAGACAACTTGCTCAAAACGGGTTCTTTGTGTATGTAGGGAGCCGTAGTCTGGAAAATGGCTTGTCGGCAGTAGAAAAGCTTAAAGCCAGCGGAATCAACAACATTGAAGCTGTGCAACTGGATGTTACCGATCCGGAATCTGTCAGTGCTGCCCGTAGATGGATAGGTGAAAAAACACAGGTGCTGGATGTATTGGTTAACAATGCGGGTATTTCGGGTGTACTTCCACAGTCGGCTCTTGAGTCGCCCGCTGATCAGTTCAAAGCTGTATATGAGACCAATCTATTTGGGGTGATCAGGGTAACACAGGCGTTTATCGATCTGCTGAGAAAGTCATCAGAGCCTCGCATTGTGAATGTGAGCACCAGCATGGCTTCACTGACTCTCGCTGCCGATATTGACAATCTCAATTATCCTACCCGGTATGCTATGTATCAATCGTCTAAGTCTGCACTGAATATGTACACGATTAATCTGGCCTACGAACTTCGTGATACACCATTTAAAGTTAATGCAGTGTGTCCCGGATATACCCAAACCGATTTTACCAATTATCAAGGAACAAGCACGCCACAAGAGGCAGGACAACGAATTGCTAAATACGCGTTGATCGGTCAGGATGGACCTACCGGAAAGTTTTTCAGCGAAGAATATTTTCCAGCACCTGCTACGTGTCCCTGGTAGAATCAAAAAACACAGGAACGAAAAGGACTTGAGTAGACAGAAGAAGAGGGAAGAAAGAGCGAGTTGAAAAGTAATCAAAATAAAACAGAGCCTATACTTTTGAAAAGGCATAGGCTCTATTGAGTATCATTTTGGATCAAAAAAAACTTTTGTTTTCTATTTCAAGCGTTTGCCAAATGCTTTTTCTGCCATCATCTGATATTCCTGCTGAGTTACTACAGTGGTCTCTTTCTCTTCTTTGTCATACAAAGTTGGCTTACCATTGTAATATTTAACAAGTGTATAGGCAAGCAGAACACCCCAGCTATCCCAAAAACAACGAACTTTGTTTCCCACTATGTCATTGGATGAGGTTGATAGAGGACCACCATCAATCATAATATCAATTTGATTTCCCTTAAAGATGTCATCTATATATATCCTTTTAATGGTTAGGTCAGGGACATTAAACCCTTGTTTATAAAGCTCCTGTAGTGTTTGATGATAGTTAGTCTTTAACTCTTCAAAATCTGGGATCTGTTTCAGTTGAATATCTGAATACACGCCCCATTGCCATTCTTTGTCCCATTGCCAGTAACCACTTTCTAGTGAACAGGGAAACCCTTCGTCAACAGCCTGGCGTAAGTCAGATGATTTTGCAAAAATTAAATTTGCAACTTGTCCTCCATCCAGATTGCTTATATTGTATTCATAGTCAGGATTGTTATCTCTGGTAACTTTTTCCAGTATAGGGATTATGATCTCTAGATCAATATAGTCACCCTCAGATGAGGTTCTGAATTCATAGTTTTTGCCTGCTATCTGAAATATAGAAACGTATTGCTTTTCAGAGTCATCATGTTTTTCTTTAACCAGTTGATACTGAAATCCTCCCAGATCCAGCATCTCTTTTATTAACTTTGTTAAATCTTCGTTCCCATAAATACATTCTACATCAAACTCTATCCACTTAATGCAATATTTTGCTTCTAGAAGGCTATAATTGGTTCCCATTACACTGTCAAACTTATTTAGATTTTCATATTTTGTGCTATCGTAGTTGTCATTATATAACTCAGAGAAATCGTATATGTCTTTGTGATAACAGGTGGTGGTAATAAGAAGAATCGAGGTAGAGAGAAGTAAAGACTTCACTAGTAATGCTTTCACTTTTGTCGAAATATTAAATGGTATATGAATTTATCTGTAGTCGGAATATATACATTCGATGTACCGAATGCTAAATTGCTAGGTTATTTTTATTTTGGTTTTTACTGTCATTTAATCGCCCGATTTGTAGAAAATTGAATCATCTTTCTGTAGCTGAATATGTTATCCTTTCAACTCTTTTGCTACTAACATATAAGCGACTGTTTCATGAATATCTTGCTTTCTATTCATCTGTAAAGTCTGGTAGTATTCCATTGGTAATTTTTACTAAGATGAAGATTATTTATTCAGCCATAGTAATCGCACTTCTTAGTGCGTGTTCTCAAAAACAGACCAACGACAAAATCAAAAATGAGCTTGAGGCGCTGGATCTGAAACGCGGTGATATAGCCCTTTGCTTTTCCGGCAAAAATGAGTTTGGTAAAGTTCGTTTTGCAACAGGTTGCTCACCTGAAACAGCTGAGGATTTTAACATGGCAACGGCACTGCTACACTCATTTGAATACACCGAGTCTGAAAAAGTATATGCGCGTATTATAGAGAAAGACCCTCATTGTATTATGGCTTACTGGGGTGCTGCTATGTGCAGTTTTCATCCTCTCTGGGAACCACCTACTGAGGCCGATCTACAAAAAGGAGCAGACGTAATAAAGCTGGCACGTACACTTGTCACTGATGCTACCTCACGAGAGGCGAAATACCTGGAGACCATTGCCACTATCTATGATGGCTGGAAAGAAACGGATTACAAAACCCGTGTAGCAAAATTTGAAGTAGCATCTGGAAAGCTTGCAGCTGATTTTCCAGACGATACGGAGGCTGCCATTTTTCATGCTTTGGCAATTCGAGCCGCTGCTGATCCGAAAGATAAAACCTTTGTCAAACAGAAACAGGCTGGTGATATTCTCAATGCTGTACTGACAAAAGATCCCATGCATCCTGGTGTGGCACATTACATCATTCATGTCTATGACTACCCACAGCTGGCAGAACAGGCATTAACCTCTGCACGGGAGTATGCCTCACTTGCTCCTGCAAGTGCGCATGCTCAACACATGCCTTCACACATATTTACCAGGTTAGGCTTATGGGATGAGTCCATAGAATCCAATAGCAAGTCGGTGGATGCAGCAAAGTGTTATGCGGGAAATGTAGGAATGAAAGGGCATTGGGATGAAGAACTTCACGGATTGGATTATCTCATGTATGCTTACCTGCAAAAGGGGGACGAGGTGAATGCCAGAAAGGAATTTGAATATTTTAAAACCATTCAGGAAGTTTTTCCTATGAGTTCCAAAGACGCATTTTCATTTGGAGCTGTGCCTGCCCGTTATGTTGTTGAACGACGGGACTGGAAAGCGGCTGCGGCACTTGTACTTACTCCATCTACGTTTTCATGGGACACTTATTATTGGGAACGTTCCAATACCGATTTTGCCCGGCTACTAGGTGCCGTACATGAAAAAGACCTCGTTAACGCACGGCAAAGCCTGCAACAGTTAAAACAGTCTTATGAAAAGCTAGTGGAGGCAAAAGAGGTATACAAATCAAATCTGGTACAGATTCAGGTAAAAGCGGGTGAGGGTTGGGTAAAGCTGGCAGAGGGCCAGAAAAAGGAAGCACTGGCCTTGATGACTACCGCAGCAGAGATGGAAGATGCTACAGAAAAACATCCTGTTAGCCCTGGTCCAATTATACCAGCACGCGAACTACTCGGTGACATGTATATGCAGATAGGTGATGTGGTTCATGCCCTCGAAGCGTATGAATCTGCTCTTCAGCGTCAGCCAAATAGATTCAATGGTCTGTACAGTGCTGCAGAAGCGACAGCAAAGAATGGTAACGCAATAAAAGCAAAACAATACTATCAGAAAATGATAGCTATAGCACAGTCCTCTTCACGTACTGAAATGAAGGTGGCTACTGCATATGTAAGTAGGCATTGACTCTCTATTTATGACACAAGCGTGTAAACTAAAGCGTGTCTAATGTGAAACTTACTTTTATGCTATTATAACGTAAACGACCCATAATTGGACATACTTTTCGGTTTGTATAGCACTTTAGGAAAGATTTGTAATAATTGTAATCAACGATTCTGCTTTAGTTGCTGCTAAGTCAGTATCGATGTTTGATCCGATCCTGTAGGAACATAGGTGTGCCCCTATAGAATTGGAAGAACTTAGACAGAGTCTACCCGAGTCGGGACGATCTGCTACTTGTCCCTATATTGGTTCAGATCCATACTCATCTTTGGGGTAACAACGGACAGGGCAATTACACCACAATGTCCTTTTCTGTTAGCAATAATTTTTAGTGGCAATGCATATGGAAACTTGCTGCTTTTGCATCTAAGAGTAAAACCTGATACACTAGATGCGTTATTATCCCCTTCTGATTGTTGGTCTGGTCGCCTTTTATTCCTGTAACTCAACAAGTAAACCCCAAAGCCAATTTGAAAACATTCCTTCAACTGACAGTACTTGTCTGAAGGAAGTCAGGAATGCAAAGGCAGATATTCGAAAGGGTAAACTTACTTTCTGCCATTTTGTAGGAATGTTAGTAAAGAAGTCTTCGCGAAGCGATCAGGAGATGGATTCCTTGCTGACCCTGTTTGGGATAAATCACCAAGCAGAACTTGTATCAGATGTAGTTATGGAAGGACAGACAGACGGATGTTATTGTGGGTTTATGAGGGAGCAAATTGACCAAAAGTTCGGCAAAACCTTTATAGACTCTTTATTGACTGTCTCGGATAGTTTGTATGTTCAAAACCATATCCATGACACCATGTATTATGCATCCTGTGACACCAGACCCAATTATCCCAGTGATACGACTTCTTACGAAGATGAATTTAGTGAAAGGTTTCAAAATGATCTGGATCAACGTCTAATTTATCCGGTAGGCTATAGTAAAAGGGCAAACAACGATTCGCCTGCCTTTGTTGATGTATATTTATATGTTGAAAAATCGGGTAATGCCTCTATTACAGGTTATCGGTTTGTATTTGATATGAAGACTAACCACAAATATGAAACCTATTTTAAAAGCAAGATTGAGGAGGCAATTCGAATCAAAGGTTGGACGCCTGCTACAATAAGAAAGCAAAAAGTAAATTCGGATATGGTAATGCGTTTATTTTTCGACTAATTGATTGTCAGGTATTGGTTCGCCTGATGTTTATAAATACTTGAGAGCGTTTGTGTACGCCACTATTTTATTGTAATTCTGTTGCTAAGTATATAATTCCTAAAGCAAAATACTATGAAAGTTTTTGTATTGTGGCTAGCTGCCTTGCTGGTACTTTGTTCTACTGGATTTGCTCAATCTGCTTGGCGGGAAAAAGAGAATGCATTATGGGCGGACTATAATGCAAAAAAACTGACCTTAGAAGAATGGAATCATAAATTATTAACTGAGGCTGGTTCTCTTGGTGCTGGACTTACTGTATGGTTTAATGAACAAAAGTCAGGTGATACTGTATCTATTGTGTCAAGACATATAAAGCAGGCAAATAAGTTTGCTCTCTACATACCTGAAGACTGGAACATACATGATGGAAAATATGCTTCATATATCCGTATGTATCTGGTTAACTTTCTGGATTTTACAATATATATTCCAAGGATGGATGCCACTGTAGATAACTTTTCAGATTATATAAAAATCAACAATACATGGTATAAAATCCGAGACAATGAAAAATCCCGTTGTGGAAATAGTTATTATAAGTCAAAACTTGGCCCTAGAGGGTTGTATGTATTGAATGTGAACTCTATACATCAGGAAAAAGGAAGTGAGAAAGTAAAATACAAAATTACTTTTGATCTTAATGGTAAAAAGATTGAGTCAAATGAGATAGAAATTTCACTTTATCCCAATCAACTAAAACGACTGATGGGTGAACTACACTAAACTACTAATCTGGTCAGTAGCCTTGTTCTTCTGCCACAAGTACAGCATTCTTTCAATGAGACTTTTCAAACAATAAAGATGACACACAAACCGGGTATGATTGAATCAGCCTGGCTATCCCTCACAGCTTAATCACTTTTCGGTACACCTGACCTTTGTGAGCATCCGTAATCCGAAGCACATACATGCCTTTGGCCAGCGAAGTCAGATTTACAGCCGTAGAGTAAAGCGTTTGTGAGTCTACCAGTCGTCCCAGACGGTCCAGTATGTCTACATATCTGGGCACAATACCACAGTCAGAACGCAGAATTACCATATCCTGTGTGGGATTAGGATACACAATCAGCTGCTGGAGAGTGCATTCTTCACCAGAAGAAGAGGGGATGTTGTTGAAATACGATTGGATAAAGTTGGGAAAGCTGCGAAAGTTCACCACTGAGTCGGGTATACCAAAAGCAAATCGTTGGAAAGATACCCCACAGTCAAATCCAGCCCGATTAGGATGTGCAATGACCAGCATATCATTATTTCCGCCATTCTCATTGTTACTTCCTTCGCCAGCCCCATATATTTTTCCATCAGGGGCAATGTGCAAGGTATTGAAAACTACATTGACTGGCCAGGCTTTTTCGGATATATTGGTACAGGGATTAAACCGAATAATACTTTTACCAGAAGAGAGCGCCTGAGAAAGGCTTGGTAAAGATAGATCATACTGACGGATTAGCTCCATCAGGTTGGTTTTATCTATCTTATTGAAAGACGTGACATATAACTTAGTGTTATCTGGTGAAAAGCTTACCCCCATCTGCTGTGAGATATTTCCATAGTTCTGATAATTGGAAATAGTACCTGTAGCTGCATCAAAATCAAATACATCAAAGGGGTGACCCAGAATATTGTATACGGCACAAGCCAGCTTTTTGCCATCTGGAGAGGCTTTTACTTCACCTAAAACTTCATGATAGCTGCCAATGCTGCTTGGACGAACCTGATACTCGGAGCCAATACGCTGTTGACTAGGAGGTTGTATACCAGACGGGTCTATTAAACAGGTATAAAACGAATCACCAACTGCCTCATGTAAAATGAGCCAGTAGTCCGTGCCATTTGTATGCGGAACAGCGGTGAGTTTAGCACTCAGGTTATCGGTTAGAAACAGGTTGTTTTGATCATCCACAATGTCTCCTTTGCCATCATCCAGTTGCATGTCAATAATTGAATAGCGCAATTGAAAAGAATAGGTGCCATTGCCAATAAGGCCTTCACTTAAATCACCAAATATACAGTTAGCAGAAGTGTCTGGTATGTTGTTAGTTACCGGATATAAGCTAAACAGGTAATAAAGCGATTCGCTTTCGGGGACAGGTACAATCAGTACGGATTGAGGAACAGGCCCACTGCACTCCTCTGAAAAAAAATGGCTATTGGGCATACGCTGATGAAAGCGGTTCCAGACATTGCGCCCATTGCTGTAAAATAGCAGTTCCTCTGTATTTTTGTCAGACATAGTGACGCATCCTCTGACTGTAAGCATATCACTATTTCGGTCTATTATGGGAGTCCCATTGCTAAAGTCAAACCCCTGTTTTCGGCCAAAGTACCAATGGGTAGCTTCTTTCTGTGCCTGGCAGGGAACCAGCTGAAACAAAAACAGAAAAATAGGCAGTGATCTATGTGCAAAATGTTTCATGATAAGAAATCGTGAAAAAAAGTTTCTTGTGTAATATAAACGTATTGATGTAAATAATTGTATTAAATAATGGAATATTTTTGATGTAGTAACATTATTTTGCTGGCTGACTTATCGTGTCCCATAGCTTTTTTGGGAAAGAGGTGTGTAAATAAAGGGAAAAACGCCTCTCTGTCCTCTCCTGTAAGTACCACACTTTTCCTATCCTCCTGGAAGGATTTCCTGACAAATAGAGCTATGCTTGGCTTATGAGAAAAACAATTATCTCAAGTCGGAAAGGTCACTAGTCTTGTCACGGCTCTTTTCAGAAGGGCAAAAAGAGAATCGGACTTTCCCATTATTCGGCGGGTAACGACCAGACTAATAGTCCTCCACAAATTTGTCTTTCCATAAAATTATAATTATACAAAAAGTGTAAAATAATAATAGTTTATTACTAGATTCGTTGCAAATATTTTTCTGTTGTAAAACTATTTTCTGATGTAGAATACGTTTCAAGAATGCCTTTTTGATGCCAGGCGCTTTAAACAGTTTAATTGGTAAGAGGATGGTAACCTTATTTTAAATTAGCTCAACGAACAGATTTTGTAGCGAGCCAAGTTATTTACCTATAAACCAATCGTAACATAGCAAAAGCTATAGACCGAAAAATAGGTGAAGGCGCAGCCTAAAATATGCCTTTGAAGCCTTTACAAATAAGGTAGACATTCTCTAAGAATTACTTCAGGAACCGACGATCTACCATGAAAGCAAAACAATGGCCTATTACACTTCTTATTACACTTCCCTTTCTGCTCACTACCTGTAACCGACATGTGACTCCCGCCATGCAGGTTAAGGAGGAAGAGGGATTTGAGACACCCTACACTGTAAACTCAGATCCATCGCCATTGCCACTTACCCCGGAACAGACACTGGCATCGTTTCGACTGCCCAAAGGATATCATATGGAACTGGTTGCCAGCGAACCCATGATAACCGAACCGGTAGCTATTGCCTGGGATGGCAATGAACGTATGTATGTGGCTCAGATGGAGACCTATATGCAGACAGTAGACACCACTGGAGAGCACGAACCACACAGCAGAATTATGCTGCTGGAGGATACAAATAACGATGGCCGGATGGACAAAAGCTCTGTGTTTATAGACAAGCTGATGTTGCCCCGTATGATCTTGTGTGTAGGTTCGGAGTTGTTAGTAAACGAAACAGATACCTACGATATATATGCCTACAAAGACACCAACGGAGATGGTGTGGCAGATCAGAAACGATGTGTCTATCATATTAATAAGAGAGCTCCAGGCAATCTGGAGCACCAGCGCAGCGGCCTGGACTGGAACATGGACAACTGGATTTATGTAACGGTAGATCCTGTACGTTTTCGTTATAAAAATGGGATGCTAGAAGCAGATACATTGGCAAGTGGCTCGAACGGGCAATGGGGACTGACACACGATAACTTTGGACGGCTGTTTTTTAGCAGAGCAGGAGGGGAGAATGCTGGTTCCGGATTCCAGATCAATCCTGCATATGGTCAACTGGAGTTCAGGGATGCCTATATCGATTCTACCTTTGGGGCTGTATGGCCTATTATTAAAACACCTGATATCCAGGGCGGACTTAAACGTATTCGCCCCGATACTACCCTGAATCATTTTACCGCCGGAAATGGGCAGTCTATTTTCAGAGGAGATCGGTTGCCTAAAACATTGGTGGGTGATTACCTTATCAATGAACCCGTAGCCCGCATTATCCGGCGTGCAAAGGTCCTCAACAAGGCGGGTAAGGTGACACTGGAAAATGCCTATGACAAACAGGAGTTTATTGCCTCTACAGATATGAACTTTCGTCCTGTCAATACCTACACCGGGCCAGATGGATGTTTGTATATTGTAGACATGTACAGAGGTATTATTCAGGAAGGAACCTGGACCGCTAAAGGCAGCTACCTGCGTCCGCAGATTCAGCGTCTGGGACTGGATAAAAACATTCAGAGAGGACGTATCTACAGGCTGGTATATGATCGCCTTTCAAGAGGTCCCAAACCAAAAATGCTTAGTGAGCCCGGAAGCAAGCTGGTGGCCTATCTGGATCATCCCAATGGCTGGTGGAGAGACAATGCCCAGAAAGAACTGGTGGTGAGACAGGATAAAGCTGTGATCCCTGTATTAAAACAGATCATAAAGGGAGAGGCTGCCTTTGGCCATAAACCATCCGCCCTGGGACGCCTGCATGCTTTGTGGACACTGGAAGGATTAGAGGCGCTAGATAAGAGTATTGTTCTGACAGCCATGAAGGATGAAGATGAGCAGGTAAGACGGGCTGCTGTCTGGGTAAGCGAACCCTGGTTGATAGCGAATGATGTAGATATGTTGACTCAGCTGAAAGCCATGAAAGACGATGCCAGCTATGACGTACGGGTGCAGTTGCTGTTATCACTTCATAAAAGTCAGTCACCAAAAGCTAAAGAGCTGGTAAATGAGGTTCTGGAAGCAAATACCGGCAATGAAATGCTGAAAAATACACAACTGGCCATCGAAAGAAATGACGATGTAAAAAAATATGGTATTAAACTGGGTAGCCTCAATGAAGCAAATCGAAAGATGATTCTGAATGGAGCTATGATTTTTCAATCTCTTTGTTCAACTTGCCACGGACCCGAAGGACAGGGACTACCTAGTCAGGTTGCGCCTCCATTGGCAGGCTTCTCTCAACGATTGATGACCAACAAGGATGCCATGATTAAAATCTTGTTGCACGGATTAACCGGACCTATTGAGGATAAAACCTATCCGGATATAATGCCACCCATGGGGGCTAACGAGGATGAATGGATAGCTTCTGTATTGAGTTATGTGCGGTATGATTTAGGTCGCCCCAACAGAGGGGGCGTTTCAACAGAAGAACTATCCCGGATTCTGGTAAAGCCGGAAGAGGTAAAAAATATGAGACAGCATACTGCAGGAAGAGACAAAGCCTGGACCTGGACAGAACTGGCTCCTGCACCTAAAGCACCCAATTGATTGTAAAAAAGACTAAACACTAACTTAACAATTATACCTGTTGCTATGCCCCTTACCAATCTATTTAACCGCAGAAATTTTCTGAAAAAAGCCACTGCCGGAACAGCACTTTCCCTATCCATTCCTCAAATTGTATCTGCTGCCTTTGCTGCTGAAAAAGTTGGCAAAATCACCTTACAAAAGGATGATATCATTCTTTTTCAAGGTGATTCTATTACCGATGCCGGCAGAAAGCGTGAAGCATCAGAGGCAAACAATACAGGTGCTTTAGGATCTGGATATGCCTTTATGGCCGCTTCTGATTTACTTTTGCAACATGCAGACAAAACCCTGAAAATCTATAACAAAGGCATTAGTGGAAACAAGGTGTATCAGCTTGCCGAACGTTGGGATGCCGATTGTCTGGATCTGAAACCGAATGTACTCAGTATATTGATTGGCGTAAACGACTTCTGGCATACGCTAACCCATAACTACACAGGCACGGTCCAAACCTACCAGACCGATCTGAAAGCACTGCTGGATCGCACCAAACAAAAGTATCCGACTATTAAACTCGTCATCGGAGAGCCTTTTGCTGTAACGGGCATTAAGGCAGTAGATGAGAAGTGGTATCCTGCCTTTAACGACTACCGCAAGGCTTCTCGTGAGATAGCAGATAGCTATGGTGCCGTATATATTCCTTACCAGACGGTATTTGATAAAGCCCAAAAAGCTGCTCCCGGCGTCTACTGGACCTACGATGGTGTACACCCCAGCATTGCAGGTGCCCGACTGATGGCCCAAGCCTGGCTGGAAGCTATAAAAGGATGAAAGTTACTTGTCTCTTCTCTTAGAAACATAATATTGAGACTTTTAAGGGAAGAGACCTGAAATTTCCTTATATAGTTTAATTTTTAATTTATTTCTCTTTAAGTTGAGCACCTTCTGTACGAATAGCTGTTATCACCAACCGGATTTTCTCCACCCCTTTCAGAACGTCTTCCTCGTAGGTGGTCTGAGCCTCAAAAACACCTATACCACCATTCTCTTCATAGTTCTTAGCTTCTTTAAGACTTTGGGTAATTGTCTGAGTATTTGTAACCACTTGTTCAAGATCTGTGAGGATATCTATAGACTTTAGCGATTCCTGTTTATGTTTCCATACCAAAAGTTCTTCCAGTAATTTCTCTTTATTCGACTTATTAGCCTCCAGGATTTGTTCTAGTGTCTTTTTTTCGTTTTTTCCTTCGTATGTAATCAATTCTCTCAGAACGTTGTCCTTTATCTTTGGATACTGGCTGAGTAACGTCTTTAGTTTGTCTTTTTGTGGAATAGCAGAACTGTTTTTAACCCACATTCCGGTGTATTCTGAAAGTTGTTGGATAAAGGTAAGTACTTCTTCAAACGGAATTTTTGAGACAGGTTTCTGACTGCTTGTTGTCTGGTTACATGAACTAAAACAGGCAATAACGGCAAAAAGGAATACAAGACATGATTTCATAAGCAATACTAGAAGGAATAGTTATTCACACAGATAGAAAGGATGTTATACATCAATCTGTTACCTGAGGTGATCGGCATCTCTAATATAGGCTTCTGAATAAAAGCAGAATGTATCGGCTGGGTAAACAAGTTCACCCAGTATGTAGGAAAGGAGGCTGATGTTGATTAATCAGACTTTTGTGTTACTGAAAAACAGAAGAAATTTTTCTGGAATTATGAATTAAAAAGGATTAGAGGAGTGTTAGTGAAATACACAACAATGGGAAAAGTTTCTCATTTGACTTCAACAACATACAATTCCTGATCCTTACTATAGGTGCTATCACAGGATTCAAGAGCCATAGGGCGATCTAACCGGATTGTATCTATACCGGGTTTGATCGCTTTAAAGACAAAAGCAGCTGGGTGATCACATCCGTCACACATTCTTGATGCTTCTGTTTCTCCCACTGCTTTACTTTTTATGAACTGGACATGTGATAATGACTTTTCATTAACAATGCAATAATAACAACATGAATTGGTGAAATAATAGATTTCTACCATTTGTCCCACATGCAATTGATACCTGATCAAGTTGATATAGTGGCCCTCTTTACTAGTACAACCGGAAATTGTCTGCAAGAGAAAGCTTGATATTAGTATGTATGAACGAAAATGCTTCATGATTTTAGAAATGTTACACATATAATCAAAAAGAACGGTATTAATTCTACCACACAGAAAGAAAGTTCAATCAAAACAGAACGTTCTTTTATTTTTTTGAACAACGTATAGATCACCATAGAATATAATCCATAGAAAAACATACATACAAAGGTGCCTATCACCAATAGGCCAAAAAAGTCTGAACCTACAGGATTATAAAAGGCCTTTGCCAGCAAGCCAAAAATGACCAGATAGATAAACAGGATAAACAGCATTCGAAAAAGAAGCATCTTTAAGTTGATTTTATAAATAAAAAAGTGGTTCAGACAAAAACTATCTGAACCACTTTTTTATTCTTTTTTGGATTATTTTACAATCAGCTTTCGGGTCGCATTGCCTTTGTCTGTTTTGAAGACAATCAGGTAAATCCCTGTTCCTGTATCTGAAAGGTCTACTTCTTTTCTGGCAGTAGCCTTCGATACCGTTTGTGGACTAATTTGTTGCCCCAGGTGATTATATATTTCAATGGCCTGAATCTGAACACCAGTTTTAGAGAAGTCAATTGTAAACCTTCCTTCTGTTGGGTTTGGAGAGATTACAATTGGACGACTCCACTGAGGTTGTTCACTAGCGGTAGGCTTCATTACAAACACAGTCTCACTGGTGGCAGTTCCGCCTGGTGTTGTTACACTTACCTTACCTGCCGTTACGCCTTGTGGTACAGTTACTACCAGTTGTGTTTCATTAGCGGAAACAACTGTGGCTGTTATGCCATTGATCTTTACAGTATTATCTGTGATAACAGGCTGGTAGTTGGTACCTGTAATGGTTAGTTGTTCACCCACCTGTGCTTGTTCGGGGGTAAAGCTGCTGATAGTTGGGATCAAAAAGAGCAAGCCTTTTTCATTCAATTTGTTCTCTTCAGTTATCACAGGAGGTATATCATAGAGCACATTAGCAGTTGTATTGGTACGTACCGGATCATTGTAATCAAAGAAGATATCTGCAAAGTTTTCGATACGGGCTTTTTCTGACAAGCCAGTTTTTGGCTTGATCGAGAACTGAATAAATCCATTACTACCTGTCTGATCACGGGTACTATCCGGCAGATTGATGTCATTGAACGTCCAGGTCAATACAGGATGACCTTTGCCACTAACTTTCAGTGTGTAAGCATGTGAAACACTTCCCATTTGGAGAGTTGATATATCCAGATTTTCAGACAGTGTGTCAACTACCACAACTTTGTAAGCATAATCAGTACCTGTATTCTGGAAGCGGACTACATATTTTAATTCGGATGTTGTTGGTGTATAATGGTTATTGGATGTTCCTGCAGGACTTACCAGTTTATCATTCGGGTCATAAGAATCAATAATTGGTAAGCATTCAATAGCTACTTCGGGTTCTGCATCATCTTGTGGCAGTACATCTACAAATCCTTTGCTCACCATATCCATACTAGAAGCCATACACCCTTCAATAGTCAGGTTAGTTTGTGATTTGTGGGGATGATCTGGCCGCTGATCTGCTTCCAGACGGATGGTTTTGCCATTAGCAGGAATTTTCAATACCAAACTATCGCCTGCTATTAACTTATAGTTCTTCCGAAAAGCTAACTGAGCATTCAACAATATCCTGAATTCGCTACTATCAGCCATTGCTTCCAGACCTGCATTTTTAATCACCATTTGCACTCGTCCATTTTCGATACACTTACCTTTAAGAACAATATCCGACTTGTCCCAGAGTGAGTTATCAGGCAAAGTATAACTATTGGCAGGAGTGATCCATACTTTGGTACATTGGGTTAACCCGACTATATTTCGTTCACAGGCAACCGTATCAATGATATGAATAGTGCCAGATTCTCCAGCCTTGAGTAGACCGATGGTAAATACGTAATTGGAATCCTTGTCGATAATGTATGGTTTATCTACAGACTCGATAAAAACATACTGAGGTAGCTTTATATATACTTTTACATTGGTGGCATCTACATGTCCTTTGTTAGAAAAACTGACTGCAGTATTGTTTTTCATACACCTACGACGACGATCCGAAGCAATGTTGGTTGTCAACAAGGGCGTCAATATTACTTTATTGGCAAAGTTAATGTTAGAAACCACCTCCCCTGCATTTTTAAGTGTCAGTTTTTCTGATGTATTAGTAGCAGGACATATAGGCTCTAATAACTGACCATAAGTAGATTTACTGTGTAGAACCTGACTTACTGTAAATATTCCTGTATCTACCTGAATCTGATAGTTACCTGTGGAATCGGTAATTCCGTAATAATTACCAGGTTGCGCTACCATTACAATCTGTGAAAGCGGTTTATCGGAGGAATCAAAGCTACAGTTTTGGTTTTCATCTGAATAGACGCGGCCTTTGATAAACGTCTGTAACTGATCTGAACCAAAGACTAATGCACCAAAATAATAACTTGTACAATATAAATTATCATATCTGTCAAATGTAATATAACCAGGACCCGTGTCATACATATTAATGCTGGCTATATACTTTCCGTCAGGAGTAAATTGTTGAATATTGTCATTGCTGTCGTCTGATATCCAGATATTTCCTTTCGTATCAACCGCAATATCTGTAGGAGAACCAAATTGCCCAGGCTGATTGCCATAAGAGCCCACCCGAAGCAAGAATTTTCCACTAGGGTCAAATTTCTGGACACGAGCATTGGCATCAATCACCCATACATTACCCTGACGATCTACCTTGATACCTTTGGGTGCACTAAGTTGTCCATTGGCTGATCCTTGTGATCCAAACTTTAACAGAAACTTTCCATTAGAATCAAATTTCTGAATACGGTTATTATCTGTGTCTGAAATCCAGAGGTTACCTTGAGAATCTATATCTATGTATGATGGATATTTAAATTGTCCATCTTCCAAACCATATGTTCCAAATTTTGCTGAAAATCTGCCATTAGAATCAAACTTCTGAATTCTGTGATTATCCTGATCCACAATCCATACATTCCCAAATTGGTCTGTTATGATATCTCTTGCTGTGGAAAATTGTCCATCATTGGAACCATTACTTCCGAACTTAGATATAAAGTTCCCTTCAGAGTCGAATTTCTGAACGCGACTATTTACAGGATCTGCCACATATGTATTGCCCTGAAGATCTGTTGTTATTCCATAAGGTCCATAATACTGGCCATTAGATGATCCCTGTGTTGCATATTTTCCTAAATAATTACCATAGAAGTCGAATTTCTGAATACGATGAGTCGCAGTTGTTATCCATATATGTCGATTTTTATCTATAGCCATGCCCTGCAAAGATGTAAGTTGTCCATCTTCTGATCCTTGTGATCCAAATTTGTCCAGAAACTTCCCATTGGAATCAAACTTTTGGACACGATCATTGAATGTATCTGTTACCCAAATATTATTATCATCATCTACTTTTATAGAAACTGGATATATAAGTTGTCCATTGGCTGATCCATAGGAGCCAGACTTTAATAGAAACTTTCCATTGGAGTCAAATTTTTGAATACGGTTATTACTGGCATCTGTGATCCAAAGATTATCCTGAGCATCTACTGTGATTTTTTCTGGTGAATTAAACTGTCCATTGGCTGATCCTTGTGATCCAAACTTTAACAGAAACTTTCCATTAGAATCAAATTTCTGAATACGGTCATTTACTTGGTCTACTACCCAAATATTACCTTGAGAATCAAATGCAAAACCATGAGGGTATATAAATTGTCCATCACCTCCTCCCCATGAACCAAATCGTAAAACCAGCTTACCTGTAGGATCATACTTGCGAATTTCATTAAGACCTCTGTCTGACACCCAAATGTTACCAGCCTTATCTAATAGTAAAGAATTAAGGAAACTATATTTCTCACCATAAATAATAGATTGTAACTGATTATTGGTATCCAACTTTGCAATGAACTGACTGCTAATTACATAAAGATATCCTTGTGTATCGATGGCAACATCATAAGGGTCAAATAGTATGACTTGCCCGATACTCTTTTTAAATGTATAATTTTGTCCCAATAAAGGTACTGAGCAGATTAGCAAAATAAAAAGTTGTAGAATGTATAATGATTTTTTCATAAAATGGTTACAGATTTTAGAGGCGAAAATAAATAATTTGACCTTTATTTTGTTATATGATACTTTTTTAACTGAAAATAAATTGTCTACTATGTATTACCTCTTTAGTGATAGCTTTGAGCCTATTGGTTAATAAGTGTATAGTAAAAGATTGTTTTTGTAGACGATCTTTCTAATGCCACATAGAGCGACAGAAATAGTGAATAGACAGGTTAATGTTGTTTCTAAGATTATTTAACTTTTGGCAGATACCTAATTTTATACACCCTGGTAATAATCTAATCTTGCATTTAGATAAGTTTAGATCATAAGTTTATGTCAGAAAAGGAAATCGAAAAAGAGAAGGTAATGAGATGGTTGCTTTCCGAGCAGGAGGATACTATTGCGTTAGGATTAACCATTGCGGAAACTTTGAAACTTGATCTGGAAGAGTTTAAACAGGATATTAGTATTGCCTATCGTCTACTTTCAAGTAAGGTGGGTATTTCTTTTGAGAAACAATTATGGGAAATCAGTAATGCAAGAGGTCTAACATTACGTGATGAATCTATATTGCCCTGGCAAATTGTCTATTTTGTCAATCTGAAATCACTGGATTTAACCCGTAATCACTTCACTGCTATACCAACCCAGATAGGAAACCTAACCCAATTGACATGGCTGGATTTATCAGCCAATCAACTCAATACATTACCCACTGAAATAAGGAATCTCAAAAATCTCAAGGAACTTCGTTTGTCTTTTAATCAATTCACTATCATTCCAGATGAGATATGGAGCCTTACTACCCTCACAAATCTTGATTTAGGTAATAACCCGTTAAAGATTATTCCCGCCAAAATTGGCAATCTTACAGATCTAATATTGTTGGATATACGTTCGATTCAGTTAGTGGCGTTACCAGTCGAAATAGGAAAGTTAATCAGATTGAAAGAGCTTAGAGTAGATGAAAATCAGCTGACAAGCCTGCCTCAGGAAATTAGTGCACTTATCAATCTCAAAGAACTGGAATTGTCTAATAATAGACTGATATCCCTACCAGATGAAATTGGGTGCTTAGTTGATTTGGAAAGGTTGGATCTTACTACTAACCTTTTGCAATCTCTTCCTGTAGAAATAGAAAAACTTAAAAAAATGAATGGGTTATATTTAGAGGAAAATCCTCTATCTATATTTCCTATTAGCATTAGCAAGTTGCCAGTCTTAGATTATATTGAATTGGGTAATTGTCAACTGCGAACACTTCCTGCTGAAATTGGGACATTAACTAGGTTAACGACTCTTCATCTGAATAATAACCAATTAGAGAGACTACCTGAAGAAATAAAAAATCTAACCCAACTAGATTCTCTTAATCTGACTGGTAATCCCATTTCAGAGGCCGAGCAACAAAAGATTCGGGCCTGGCTACCTAATTGTCGAATCTGGTTTTAATCATCTTATCAAGAAAACACTATGGCGGAAGATCAGATTGAAAAAGAAAATGTAATGCGGCTATTACTTTCCGGGCAGATGGAGAGTATTCAACTTGGTTTAGAGATTGCCCAAGCATCACATATTGACATAGAAGAGTTTAAACAAGGTGTTGAAATAGCGTTTGGCTTTTTCTCAAAAAGTGCTCATTACCCATTTAATAAGAAGCTGTACGGAGTTTATTTTAAGAAGGAACTAGATCTGTCTAAACGGGATTTAACGGGGGTGCCTTCTCAAATCAAATATTTCAGACATTTAGAAAAATTGAATCTGGCTAATAATAAGCTTAGAGTGCTTCCTACTGATATCAGCCAGTTCAAAGGCTTGACGCATTTGGAACTTTCGTATAACCAGCTAACGTCATTGCCTGCCGAAATTGGAGAACTTTCTCAGTTAATGGAATTAAAAGTAAGCCATAATCAATTAGTGAAGCTGCCTTTGGAAATAGGAAAGCTTCATGGTCTTGAATCTTTATTTCTTGATCATAATGATCTTGAGTCTTTACCAGATGAAATTCTGAATCTAAGCCGATTATCTACTTTGCTCATTTCTGATAACAAACTGCAATCTTTGTCTGCTCAATTGAAAAGTCTTTCTAAGCTACTCTTCCTGGTTTTGGTCAATAATTCGTTTTCCGTAGAAGAAAAAGAACGAATCAGGGAGGAACTACCCAAGTGTCAGGTGCTATTCGAATTACGTAGAACAAAGGATATAAAGTGAATCGGTCTGCTTATAAGACTATACGATAAAATTCTTTGATATTCTTATTTTTGTGACATGATTACAAAAGAAACTAAAACACTACAAGATGGTACCCAAAACCAGTCTCCGGTCAGGCATTTTAATGTGTATTCGATAGAGAGGTCAAAGGGGAAAACGATACCCTATAGTCGTCGGGATTTTTATAAAGTAACCTTGCTTACCAATCACTGTATATTACATTATGCCAACAGAAGCATTGAGATTACTCAGCCTGCTCTGATCTTTTCCAATCCGCTTGTTCCCTATGCATTTGAACATCTCTCTGAAGTCAGGGAAGGCTACTTCTGTATCTTTACAGAGGAGTTTCTGAAATCCGGTGATCGGATGGATAATGTGCACGACGTACCTATGTTTAAAATAGGAGGAACGCCTGTGTTTTTTCTGAATGATAAACAGGTTTTGTATGTGGAAAGTCTTTTTCAACGAATGCTGGAAGAGATTGAGACGGAGTATGTTTACAAATACGATCTTTTACGCAATCATGTGAATCTGCTGATTCATGAAGCGCTGAAAATGCAGCCTGAAATTTCTGCCTTCATACATCAGAATGCCGCATCCCGAATAGCCAGTCTTTTTCTGGAACTTCTGGAACGGCAGTTTCCGATAGACTCTCCGGGACAAGTGTTAAAGTTGCGCAATGCCAGTGATTATGCTGTCAACTTATCTGTACATGTGAACCATCTCAACTATGCTGTGCGTGAAATAACGGGTAAGCCTACTACAGTACATATTACCAATCGGATCGTTAATGAAGCGAAAGCTTTGCTTCTGCATACTGATTGGAGTATTTCCGAGATTGCTTATAGCCTGGGGTTTCAATATCCTACCTATTTTAATAACTTTTTCAAAAAGAAGACTGGTGCAACTCCACTTTCCCTGCGAAAGTAATTGTTTGAAAAGTATACTTTTTCCTTTGAAAATCGTTAGCCTGATCTATTGACCTGCTTATACCTTTGTGCAGGCTGTTTTCGTGAAATAAATTGATCAGAAGCAGTAATTTTTATCACACAAACCAATAGATACATATGAAGTACAAAATGCTAGGTAATACCGGACTTCTGGTTTCGGATCTTTGTTTAGGTACAATGACTTTTGGTGGAAAAGGATTCTGGAATGTGATTGGACAACTGGATCAGAAGATGGTAAATGATTTAGTCAAACAATCGGTAGAGGCAGGTATCAACTTTATTGACACGGCCAATGTCTACTCCGAAGGAGTATCCGAAGAGATGACAGGAAAGGCCATTCGGGAACTGGGCCTGAACAGAGATGAGTTAGTGATTGCGACAAAGGTGAGAGGGAAGATGGGAAGCTTGCCCAATCAGATTGGCCTTACCCGTAAACATATCATGGAACAGGTAGAAGCAAGTTTGAAACGGCTTAATGTGGACTATATAGATCTGTATCAGATTCATTCCTATGATCCGATGACACCTTTAGAAGAAACCTTGCGGGCACTGGATTCACTTGTGCAAAGTGGCAAAGTGCGCTATATCGGATGCAGCAATGTTGCTGCCTGGCAACTAATGAAGGCTCTTTCTATCTCTGAGTACAAAGGACTTGCAAAGTTTGTGTCTCTTCAAGCGTATTACACCATTGCCGGACGAGATCTGGAACGGGAAATTGTGCCATTGCTTCTGGATCAGAAGGTAGGCTTAATGGTATGGAGTCCATTAGCAGGTGGACTGCTAAGTGGCAAATATGGTCGTACTATAGAAGGTGCAGAAGGCTCACGTCGGGCAACATTCGACTTTCCACCTGTTAATAAAGACAAAGCTTATGACATATTAGATGTACTGCATCCTATGGCGAAAGAGAAAGGAGTATCTGTAGCACAACTTAGCTTGGCATGGTTGCTACATCAGCCAGTAGTCACTTCTGTGATTATAGGTGCAAAGACATTGGATCAACTGAATGACAATATTGCATCTGGTAATGTGCAGTTTAGTGCGGACGAACTCCAAAAACTGGACGAAGTAAGTAGGCTGTCTCCTGAATACCCTGGCTGGATGCTAGACCGAACAGGTGCAGACCGGAAGATATAAGGATAACTTAAGATTAATATGTATTAAAATAAAACCGGAACGTTTATATCCAACGTTCCGGTTTTTCTATATCTGACTGTGTGAGTAAGTACTATCCCATATTGTGATATACATTCTGTACATCATCATCTTCTTCCAGCTTTTCGATCAGTTTTTCAACATCTGCTACCTGCTCTTCTGTGAGTTGCTTGGTATCATTCGGAATGCGTTCAAAATCTGCTCCTTTTAGTTCATAACCTTTTTCTTCAAGATGCTTTTGTAACGCACCAAAGGCAGTAAATTCACCATAGACGTTAATCAAACCGGCTTCTTCATCCAGAAATATTTCATCTGCACCGAAGTCAATCAGTTCCAGTTCCAGTTCTTCAATGTCGATTTTAGGGTCAGCCGCGATTTTGAAGATACTTTTACGTTCAAAAATAAAGTCCAGCATACCCGATGTACCCAGGCTACCACCAGTTTTGTTAAAGTAACTACGTACGTTTGCTACAGTGCGTGTAGGGTTGTCTGTAGTACATTCTACCAGAATGGCTACACCATGTGGCGCATATCCTTCATATACCATCTCTTTGTAGTCAGCCTCATCTTTTGAGGAAGCCCGTTTAATTGCTCTTTCTACATTGTCTTTAGGCATGTTTACGGCTTTGGCATTCTGCATAATAGCCCGTAACCGTGAATTGGTGGTAGGGTCAGCACCTCCGGATTTTACAGCCATAACAATATCTTTTCCAATTCTGGTAAAAGTTTTAGCCATCATGCCCCAGCGTTTCATTTTGCGGGCTTTACGGAATTCAAATGCGCGTCCCATGAATCTATATATGAATAAATGATTGTATAAATGAGAAAAGTGCTGCAAATGTAGAAATTATTTCAGATAACTTCTTTACAAAAAAGCCGGCATCTGCCAAAAAACAGTGTTTTCTCTACTCACTGGCAGGTACTCACAGTGGAAAATGTGTGACCCAAAGTATACCTTCTCAGGTGGCTTCGGGTTGGAAGAAATAAATCTTATGTATAGGTAACAAACTAGAGATTACCTTTTTTATGTAATAAATCTGAGGCTTTGCAGCAATTTTAATTCTGGATATTTAAGTGGAAGATAGGCTAAATGAGGTGAGTGGAAATAGTTATTTCTCTTTGTGTCAATGTTTTAGAGAGAATTTTAGAGGGTGTAATTCCAAGGTGGAAAAACATTTGCCAATACTATATACCTTGTAAAAACATCTCTCTGTTTGCCTATTTCTATAGTCTAAATTTACTATTTCAAATTTTTATCTTCTCAATATTTCATTTCGTCGAAGGAATAGGCAGGTTTGGTCGATTACTTTTTTTCAGTAGGACGCATACAGTGATGACAGAAGAACAGTTTAACACAACTAATAAGATAAGATCTATGCGTTTTACAACTTTACTCACAACCAGCCTGATTTTTTTAGCTGGCTATGGAGCATTTGCTCAGGGGACTGCTTCGTCGGCAACCAATGAGTCGGCAGATGCAATGTCTGGTAAAAAGACTGAAACTAAAAAAGGAAAAAAGGAGGTGAAACCTTATGTTTCCCCGTACTATTCCTATGATGATGACAAGGACGGTGTGCCTAACTACCGGGATAAATGTCCTCATACACCGATAGGAGAGAAAGTAACTCCTTTTGGCTGTCCTCCAGATATTGACTTTGATGGAGTATACGACTATGAAGATAATTGCGATACGATTCCCGGACCTAAAGAAAATCATGGCTGTCCATGGGGTGACCGTGATAATGATAAAGTAACTGACAACGTAGATAAATGTCCGGACGTGCCTGGAGATCCTCATAACCTGGGTTGTCCGATTGTGAAGAAAGATAAGGATGGTGACGGTATCTATGACGCAGATGATGTGTGTCCGGATGTACCAGGCATTATTGCTAATCATGGTTGTCCTGAAATCAAGAAAGAGGAAAAAGAAGCCTTAAAACGCGCATTTGACAATCTGTTGTTTGAGACAAACAAAGATGTAATCAAACCTTCTTCTTTTGCTACCTTGAATGAACTGGCTGGCATCATGCAGCAGAATCCTAATTCCCTGTTGCACCTGGAAGGGCATACCGACAATGTAGGTGAAGATGAAGCAAACCTGGATCTATCACGTCGTCGTGCAGAGTCAGTAAAACGTTATCTGGCTGAAAAAGGTATTGATGCTGCCCGGATTACAACAGATGGTTTCGGTGAAGCTCGTCCAAAAGATACCAACGATACAGACGCTGGTCGTGCGAAAAACCGTCGTGTAGAAATGATTTACCATTATTAAAAAATAATCAGGACGTTAGTCTGTAAAATACAAAAGTCCTTTCTGGAAACGGAAAGGACTTTTGTGTATATGAAGCGTTGTAGGAAAGGTCGATACTTTGTAAGTGGATCTTCAACGAAGAAGAACCCGTAGAAAAAGAAATAAATATAATGTCACTATAAAGCCAAGATACACATACTTCACATAGCGGAACCGTAGATATAACCCCACCGCTGCAATGGTCAAAGCTATAGAAATCGCCACAAATAGCTGTACCTGTAAAAGACGATACGTCAGAATACCCATTGCCATACCTGCAATGGGACCACTCACCAGTCGTTTGACTAATCGAACAAATTTTTTGCGACGATGCTTTATACGATACTTGTCATATTTCTTCCAGGCGTTCTTATGCCATATATAACACGTGCCATCAATCACAGTTAATTGTTTCGCATCGTGTGAGTCGGGTGTTATGTTGGAAGTGTTCATTAATTTAATGTTAACTAATGATCGATTTGATTAACATTAAATTAATATAAAAAATGATACCATTCAAGTATTACTTTTAAATAACCGTAGATTAGTCCTGCAGGATAGTTTTGTTTTTCTAGGTGAAATCTATTCTTTTGTAGTTGAGAAGCTGTTTTACACTAACTTTATCCAACCTAGGCTTTCTTACCTATACAATGCAGGAAGAACTCAAAAACAAAATGCTGGAAGAATACCGTTATCAAACCCGATGCCTGGTAGCTCTTGATTCTATTATTTTCGGGTTTGATGGGGACGAACTCAAATTATTGTTGGTCCGGCGGGGAGTAGAAGCCAATCGGGAAACATGGTCGCTGATGGGAGGGTGGTTACAACCTGGGGAAGGATTGGGACAGGCAGCATCCCGAATTTTGTATGAGTTGACGAATTTGACTAATATCTATCTGGAGCAGTTATATACTTTTGGAGATCCGCAACGTGACCCGGTAGAGCGAACTGTTTCAATAGCGTATTTTGCTCTGATCAATGTGGCTGACTACGAACAAAAAATATCACATACTTATGATGCACACTGGTTCTCTCTCAATCAACTCGATGGCTTGGATTTACTCTTTGACCACAAAGCTATGATTGAACTGGCTATTGAGAAACTACGGTATAAGGCATCCCAGCATCCTATCGGATTTGAATTGTTGCCTGAAAAATTTACCATTCCGCAACTTCAAAAGCTATACGAAGCGATCTTTGCTACCTCATTTGACAAACGAAACTTTAGCCGAAAGATACTTTCTACCAGTTTACTTGTAAAGCTGAAAGAGAAGCAGAAAGGATATTCAAAAAAAGGGGCCTTCTTGTATAGTGTAGATACTGAAAAGTATCAGAAACAGTTTAACTCATTTCTTAATTTTATTCCCAACAGCTTTATCTAGTATATCTAAAAACTACTATCAGTATAGTAGTCCCTATACAGACAAGCTTATTTCTTTTGTGGCAGATTCATTGGAAATTCTTTATCAGGACGAGTGGTTAGTGGCTGTAAATAAACCTGCGGGCATGCTGGTTCATAAAAGTGAGATGGATAAGTATGAATTGGTTAATGCACAACAGGTGCTTCGCAAGCAGTTAAAAAAACGTATTTATTTATTGCACAGATTGGATAAACCTACCTCAGGGGTGCTGTTATTTGCTCTGAACAGGGATACTGCCCGTGAGATGAGTAAAGCTATTGAAGACAAACAGACAATCAAGACCTATCTGGTGGTGGTAAGAGGATATACAGCAGAAGAGGAAGTCATAGATTATCCCTTAACCAAAATGTGGGATAAGATGACTGACCAGCAGGCTGTGAAAGATGCTCCTGCACAAAGTGCCATTACAGAATACAAACGGTTGGCAACAGTGGAACTGCCCTTTCAGGTTGCTAAACACCCGACCACACGTTATTCGCTGATTCAGGTGAGACCATTAACCGGACGAAACCGACAAATCCGGCGGCATATGAAACATATCTTCCATCATGTAGTAGGAGATACCACTCATGGCGATGGGAAACACAATGTTTTCTTTCGCCAGCAGTTTGATTGCCATCGGCTCTTATTACATGCTGTAAAAATGGAATTTATCCATCCGGTTACAGGGCAGTCACTAGCCATCACTGCACCTTTGGATGCCTCATTTTCAGACGTTGTTGCAAAGCTTGGCTGGAAGGCCGCATTAGAAAATATCTTACCAGAGTAAAAGCATTTTCATCCGGTATATTTTCCATTGTACAGTTTTGCTTATCTGTTAGTTGAGCATAGTGTAGTTTAAAACAGTTTGATGCGTTGAGTTCAACGTATGCAACCTATTGAAGAGCTTCTCTGGTTTGTTTGGGCAAAAACAATTTTGCCTGGAGTTTACTTCAAATTTGCTGATGTGTTGAATAAACCGCAGAAAAGTTTTTTGCATAGAACAAACCGCAAGTTTTGTGTTTGGTCACAATTCACCGCAAAAAAATAATGCGCATAGTTCGGGTAAAATACTTATTTACCTATAACTATGCGCACTGTAAAGTTATGACTGTACTCTCTTTTATTCTTCTTCCTCTGTATTAGTCATGGCAGCCCATAAATCATATGCTCCTTTTACTACAATAGCATTGGGAGAGTCGGCAGAGGTCATCGATTTGATTTCACTATAGGATAGTTCGGTATTGCCAGTCTGGATTTCCTTGCGTTCAAAGTATACGCCTTCTTGGGTCCTTTTCTTCAATATAAAGATATACTTTTTCTCTCCTGACAAAATCACTGACTCTTCAGGTAAGGTAGGAACTGCCAATGCGCTGGTTTCCAGCCAGCCGGAAAGATAAGTGCCCGGAAATAAATTGTCGTCTTCCTGGTCCAGATGGCAGTGTACACCAATGCTTCGATCTTCAGCAATCTCTTTTCGGATCAGATAAACAGTAGCTGTTCGTTCTTTTGTCTCATTGGCCAGTACAAACCGTACTTTCTGCCCAATCTTGATACTGGGAATGTCTTTCTCGAAAATAGTCAATTCGGCATGAAGATGTTCAGGGTCAACAATTTTAAACAGAACATCTGTAGCATTGATATAAGCCCCCAAATTACCATGAACCTGTGTGACAAAGCCATTGATAGGAGAGTGTAACGAGATAGTACTTTGAATAGACCCTTTGCCTACATTTTCCGGATTCAAATGAATAAACCGCAGTTTGGCCTGTAATCCTTTAAAGCGAGCCAGTGTACTCTGGTATTGTGCTTTGGTCTGTTGTAGCGTTTTTAGTGCATTGACATTTTCTTTGCTTAATTCCTGCTGACGTTGGTATTCTGCTTCCTGAAACTCCAGTTGGCTCTTCGTATCCAGGTATTCCTGTTGTAATTGTATAAAATCCAGGTTCTCAATCACAGCAATGGCCTGTCCCTTTTTTACCTGCATTCCCTGCAATAGAGGGGTACTTTTCAGAAATCCTCCCATGGGTGGTGAGATGCTAACCAGATTTTGTGGAGGAACATCCAGCATACCATTAACTTTGAGTGTACCACTGATGTTACGCATGGTTATAGAGCCTAGTTGAATACCAGCGGTTTGGTATTGAAGATTTGTCAGGAAAACCACATTCTCATCTGTACTATCCGCACTTGGTGTTTCTTCGGAAACTGGTTCGGTTTTATTACTACATCCGAAAATACAAAGCAAAAGAAAAAGGCTAACTACTTTGGTTACTCTGGATAGATAACAATGATATCTATTTAAGAACAATGTGAAAGAATATATATACATAAACTATAGTGTCAGTTAGAAGGTGATTATTTTTGTCCAGCAAGGAATTCAATTTGTATAACAGCTTGATTGAAGCGGTGTAACGTTTCCAGGTATTGCATACGAATCATTAATGATCGGTTCAGACCCTGGCTATATTCGAGATAGCCTATTTCGCCAGCCCGATATGCTTTTTGAGCATTTTCCAGAATGAGTTTTGCAGTAAGCAAAGCTGTTTTTTCATAGTATTCCAGACTTTTCAGATACTTGGTATATTCCTGGATTGCCTGTTGCCATTGCTGTCCGATGACTTTCTGATAGTATTGTACCTGAGTTTGAGCAATTTTTTCACTAAGAGATGCCGCTTGTGTTCTTGCCCGAAACGGACGAAACCACAAGGGCAAAGAAATTCCTGCCTCTATGCCCTGGAAACGTTTACTGCCATTAAAAAAACGATCCTGTCCATTAATGACCTGAGTCCCAATAAGCGACTGATTAAAATACCCAATGGTGAAATCTGGTAATGCCAATGCTCTTTCTACACGGGTAAACTGTCTGGCTGTAATCACTTGCTGGTGATAATACAGAATAATTGGATTTTGGAGCAATGCATTGGTATCTGCCAGTTGTATAGACAAAGTTTGTTTTTGTAGAACCTCGTCGGTTGCTGTGATAGGTTGTGTCTGATTGAGAAGTGTCTGTAATTGGGACTGGGCAATCAAAATATCTGATTCGTTTTGTGACAGTTGCAACCGGATTTCCTGTAACTGACTCTCGGCAGTGGATTGTTCAAGGAAGGTGCTTTCTCCAGTACGGTAACGGACCTGAGCCGAACGTACAAACTGGCTGAATATACTATCTTGTTCCTGATACAACCGATGCCGGGCTTTGGCTAGTACCAACAACTCGTATGTTGATTTTACCTGATGTACCAACGCATTTTGTGTCACAGCCAGTCTTCTTTCCACCGTTTGGGTTTGGGCTTCCTGGTAGTTGGCTCTCCGACTCAATAGGAAAGGGAAGGGGATGTTTTGGCTGATCGTAAAGCTATTGTCAAAGTTAACGCTGTTGTATTGGCCTCCCATCCAGTTGATGTTGGTTTTGCCAATATCGGATGCTGTACGTTGCAACATTTTCTGCGCATCTATTTCATAAAGTCCTGACTGTACCTCCAGGTTATTTTGCAGAGCTAACATGATAGCCTTTTCCAGACTGAGAGACATAGGAGACGTTTGTGCATTACCTGTCTGATAAACCAGAATACTGATCAAAAACATTACAAAAACAAAAGGCCAAAAACGAACAGATGGACGTAAGCCTGATTTGGGCCAGTTCACTGCCAGTATTTTTCGAATTGAAGATGGACTTTCATAATCATGTTTATCTTCAGAAGAAGAGTCATAGGTGTTGTTTGGCAGATTATGCTCTGTTATATTTCCTGACTTTTCGAAAAGCATATACAATACAGGTAATACCAGCAATGTAAGCAAGGTAGAAGACACCAGTCCACCAATAACAACTGTGGCAAGAGGCTTCTGTACTTCTCCTCCGGCTCCTTGCGAAAGAGCCATCGGTAAAAAGCCCAATGAGGCTACTAGGGCAGTCATGAGTACGGGGCGAAGCCGGGTTTCTGTTCCCTGAAGAATAATATCCTGCAGGTTGGTAAGGCCATTTTGTTTTAACCGGTTAAATTCTCCCAATAAGACAATACCATTTAAAACTGCCACACCAAACAATGCAATAAATCCAATGCCTGCTGATATACTGAAAGGCATATTGCGTAACCAGAGAGCTACAATGCCGCCTATAGCTGAAAGGGGAATAGCTGTGAATATCAGAATGCTTTGCATAATGGAGCTGAAGGTGAAATAGAGCAGAATAAAGATAAGAGCCAATGCTACCGGAACCGCTACTGACAACCGTTGGCGTGCTTCCAGAAGGTTTTCAAATGTACCACCATAGGTCACATAATAGCCTGTAGGAAGTTTAATTTCCCTTTCAATCCGATCTTGTATTTCTTGTACTATACTCTGTACATCTCGGTTACGAACATTAAAACCGACAGTAATTCGTCTTTGGGCATTGTCTCGTTGGATCTGATTCGGTCCGTTTTTTAATTCTACCGTAGCTACCTGTGATAACGGAATCTGATTGCCATCAGGAGTGGAAATATACAGGTTTGTTACATCTTCTATAGATTGCCGTTTGCCTTGTTCCAGACGTACCATAAGGTCAAATCTACGTTCTCCTTCAAAGACTAATCCGGCTGATTCCCCTGCAAATCCTGCCCGTATGACTTTATTTATGTCTTCAATGGCAAGACCATACTCTGCAATCTTATCCCGGTTATAGTTCACTACAATCTGTGGTAGTCCTGTAATCTGTTCAATATAAAGATCCTCAGCTCCCTGTACTTTTCGAATCAGCTTACCTAGTACTTTTGCTTGTTCTGCCAGTGTATTGAGGTCCTCTCCATAAATCTTTAAAACCACATCCTGTCGGGCACCAGTTGCCAATTCATTAAACCGCATCTGAATAGGTTGCTGGAATCCAAAAGAAACACCTGGAAGTGCACTGAGTGCTTCCTGCATTTTCTGAGCCAATTCTTCGCGATTGGATGCGCTGACCCATTCGGATTTATCTTTGAGGATAATCATCAGATCACAGGATTCAATAGGCATTGGATCTGTGGGAACTTCAGAAGATCCTACTTTGCCGACCACTTCTTTGATTTCCGGAAATTTTTTTAACAAGATAGCAGCAGCCTTTTGAGCTGTTTCAATAGTTTGTGACACTGAGCTACCTGTTACCAGCCTTGTTTCTACAGCAAAGTCACCTTCCTCAAGTGTAGGAATAAATTCCCCTCCCAGTGTAGTAAATAAAAATAGAGAAACGACTAACGCTATAACTGAAATACCTAATATGAGCTTTTTTCGGCTAAGGGCGAAATGAAGTACTGGAGTATATACGCGATGAAGATATTTCATTAACCTGTCAGCAAGGGTGGGCTTGGTGTGTCCGCTATTTTTACTGAGCCATAAAGCCGATACCATAGGCACATAGGTGAGGCTAAGAATAAAAGCTCCCAGAATAGCAAATGATACTACCTGAGCCATAGGTCTGAACATTTTACCTTCAATACCTGTCAGTGTTAGAATAGGCAGGTATACAATCAGGATAATAATTTCTCCAAAGGCCGCTGAACTGCGGATTTTAATGGCAGCCTGATATACTTCCCGATCCATCTCCTCCTGAGAAAGCCTATGGCTGTATTTTTGCTGAACTATATGATGTAAAGTGGCTTCGACAATAATCACAGCCCCATCGACAATTAATCCAAAGTCAATAGCTCCCAGACTCATCAGGTTGCCTGACACCCCAAACAGATGCATCATAGAAACAGCGAAGAGCATTGCCAGTGGAATAACAGAAGCGACAACCAGTCCTGCTCGTAGGTTACCCAGCATAATAACCAGCACAAAAATCACAATCAGTGCACCTTCCAGCAGGTTCTGCTCTACTGTACTGATGGCATTGTTGACTAGTCGGGTACGATCCAGATAGGCATCTATAACCAGTCCTTTTGGAAGCGTTTTCTGGATTTGTGCAATCCTCGTTTTTACATTATTGATGACTTTAGATGAGTTTTCTCCTTTTAACATCATCACAATAGCTCCTACTACTTCCCCTTGATCATTATAGGTCATAGCACCGTACCGGGTAGCATGTCCGTAAGTGACCCTGCCGATATTTCCAATCAGTACCGGAATGCCATTCCCATTCTGCTTTATTACTATCTTCTTGATGTCGGTGGTATCGCCTATGAGACCTTCGCTTCGGATAAAATAAGCATTAGGCTTTTTATCAATATACGCTCCTCCGGTGTTCTGATTGTTTTTTTCTAAGGCAGTAAAAACATCGTTAATGCTTAGATGATAACTGTTTAGTAGGTTAGGGTCAAGAGCTATTTCATATTGTTTTAAATAACCGCCAAAACTACTTACTTCGGCTACTCCCTCCGTACCCAATAGCTGTCTGCGTATAATCCAGTCCTGAATAGTACGTAGTTCCATAGGCGTATACATCTTCTCATAGCCTTTTTTGGGATGTATGGTATATTGGTAGATTTCCCCAAGCCCTGTAGTTACAGGTCCGAGTTCAGGTGCACCTACACCTCCAGGTATGTCATTTTTGGCTTGTTGTAATCGTTCAAATACCTGTTGTCGTGCCCAGTAAATGTCGGTCTGTTCCTGAAAGACAATGGTTACAACGGATAGCCCAAAACGTGAAAAAGAGCGGATTTCAAGAATTTCCGGAATGGTGGCCATTGTTTGCTCTATCGGAAACGTAATGAGCCGCTCTACTTCCTGTGCTGCTAAGGAAGGTGTTCGGGTTATAATCTGTACCTGATTGCTGGTAATATCCGGTACGGCATCAATCGGAAGCTGTGTAAGTGACCATCCACCCCAGATGATCAGTACTAATGTCAGCAGTCCAATGATGAGTTTGTTATGTATGGAAAAATGAATGATTTTGTCTAACATTAGAAGAATGATTTAGAATAGTGTACTAAAGGTAGGACTGTATCCTGCAAAGTTCAGAAGCATACGAAGGCCATATAGTTGATCAGATTTGTGTAGATACGTAATTGCCTGCACAGAACTGATTTGACTAAGATGAAGCAAATAGTGTGTCTGAAAATAAGACGGATACAAAAAAGATATGTGTTTCTAGTACCGGGGAGGGCGGAGAAATGAGATAGAAAACAGATACGCGTAGGTATTCTGATAGAAAGAATACGTAAATTGGGTTAATGCTATGGGGTGAATTCTGGGAAAAGTAAGAAAACGTGGCATCACAAATGTCAGCCCTATACAATGCGAATGAAACATTGGCAGACTGTGGTCAGTCTCTGTGTGGTGGCTTTTGGCATGTGATGAATTTAACCCATAGTGCAGCTGCAGAAATTCCCAGACGCTTAAGTCCTTGGTTGTGGATTCTGTATGTTCAAAGTAGTGGGAAATCAAATTCGGTATCTTAAACGCTTCCTCGACGTCGGTAAACGGAAACAGGCTACCGGCGAAAAATACAAAAGAGAGAAGAAGTGCAATGCCTGATTTCATAGAAAAAATAGTCTCAGACTTTTATCCCGTAAAAAACGCACTTTTTTTTGATTTTTTCAATTCTTCCTTTCAATTTAGAATATGACTAATTTGAACTAGAATGAGCTGGACTGAATATGCTGTTATGAACCGTATTGCATTGGTAACACTCAATAGACCTGAAAAACGCAATGCACTCAATCATATAGTTGTAAAGGAATTAACCGAATTACTTACCAAGGCAGTTGAGGACCAGAATGTAAAAGTGATTATCCTCCAAGCAAATGGCCCAGTGTTTTGTGCTGGGGCAGATCTGGAATATTTGCAGCAATTGCAAACCAACACCTATGAAGAAAATCTGGAAGATTCCCGACAACTAGCTCAACTGTTTGAGTTGATTTATACAATGCCAAAAGTGGTAATTGCCCGGATTCAGGGACATGCTATTGCAGGCGGATGTGGACTTGCAACTGTATGTGACTTTTCTTTTAGTGTACCAGAAGCCAGGTTTGGGTATACAGAGGTGAAAATTGGCTTTATTCCCGCCATTGTAAGCTATTTTCTGGCTAACAAGATTGGAGATGGCAAAGCCCGTGAACTATTACTTTCCGGCAATCTGATTCCCGCTTCACAGGCTCAGGAGTATGGACTCATTAACTTTGTCACAGAGCCTGATGTGCTAGATAGCGAGATTATGGGATTGGCCGAACAACTGTGTCAGCAAAACTCTGCTCAATCCATGGCATGGACTAAAAAACTACTGGCGGACATCCGGCAAAAAACACTGGCTGATGCGATGACCTATGCAGCAGAAGCCAATGCTCATGCACGTGCGTCTGAAGATTGTCAGAAAGGTATTGCTGCGTTTCTGGATAAAAAGGACCTTACCTGGTAGATGTTAGGGCATATTTCTACTAAACCTGGATTTAAGGTAATCAACCTATTTATAGTATTTTTTCAAATACAACTGTTTCTTTGTCAGGTCCGGAATAACCCCGAATTACATTGATTCCTTCCGGGTTGGGTAAGCCAAGCAATGTCATTCCGATTTTCTTCTGATGGAAGTTAATTGATTTGGTATTTGTTGGTGTTGTTACAGCCTTTAGCTTTTGTATTCCTTTGGATCTAGATAGTTGTATAAAATTATCATACAACAACTCACCTAACCCTTGCTTTTGATAGTGTTCCCGAACACCAATCAAATGCACATATCCAACACTTTCTGTTTGTGAGAAAAAACCGAAAAGATAGGCGATTACAACCCCACTATCTCTAATCACAAACGCAGTATTCCCAAATTCATACACTAAGTATGGATGATGCATCGACAACGTTCTATCACTTCCCCAAAAATCAATAATATCACGGGTTATTTGATTAAAGTCATCAATGGTGCAATTCTCAATTCTCATACGGAATACAGATTGTGTTTCACAACATTTGGGTTAGCCAAGTCAAAGAATGTAGGGGTCTTTATATCTCATGACCGTCAGAAAGGTACTTGTATCTTTCTGACGGTGAGAGTGTTTTATTTAGTAGAAGCCTGGCTGGATGGCATGATCCCTCCACCAAAGTTCTGAGTTATTCTGGCAAAAGGTGTATTCTCTGACTTATAGGGATTTTTTATAATCTGAATAGCACAAGCCATATATTGATAATCATTATTGAGAATGTTACGTCGGTGACCTGGAGAGTTCATCCAGCCTTTTACCACCTTCTGTGCAAAAGAGACAGCTGTATGGGCAGGATATACCTTGTCTGTATTGCAGTCAAAATATCGGTATTCTCCATTGCTTTGTTTGCGGGGGCAATACTGTCCTGGTGTAGCAATTACCTCATATTGCGCAATATTTTCGGCTGTTGCCATAAATTTTCCACCAGCTAGTGTTATGCGCTGACCAGGCAGGTAACGCTTTTTGTCTGTACGATCTTCGTGTGCATAGTAGTTTTTACTAATCATAGAAGCCGAATGTTCATCGGCGGCTGTATACAGCACCTCAGAGTACAGAAAAGTTTTACGTTTTTCCTTTTCGCGAGCTTCATTGGTGGCATGAAAGAATGCTGCATCAATTAGTTCATAATCTGGATTTTTAGGATCAATCGGTTTTTGAGCTTCCGGGAGAGCATAAAACTCTCGCCATGTCATCTGATAATACTTCTGCGCATAGGCTGATACATTAGTGACCATTAAACACAGAACCAATACTAAAGTTTTAGGAATACGTTTTCTTTCCATGAAAATACCTTTCTTTTAAAAACGAATGTAGCAGAAAAATATTTTTACAGATAGGACATAAATGAAATATAAAACAGTGATAACTACCTTGTTCTATTTTCGGCGCTGACGAAACATATAAAAGCCAATTCCAATAACAAGTGCGGTGAGTACAACTACCCCAATTTGCAACTTGCGCATAGCTCCCAGAAGTTCTCCCATAGCAGCTTGCTGATCTTGTAGTTCGGTATTTTTACGCTTTAGCTGATTGGTTAGGCTGGTCACCTGTTGATCCAGGTCATAAATACGATCAGAGGAGGCCCTGTTTTGCCCAAATAGATTGCTTTCTTTTTGGTAAGATGTACGTCGTACTTCCCGAATGATCTCATTGTCTTTGGAAATAATCCTGTGTAGGGCCAGAATCATATTCTGGAGATCTTTTTTGGATCGTCCACCAAAGAATGCATTTTTTTCTTTTCCCAGAGAGTCATAAGCATGATAGAGTTGATCACGTTCCTGCAATAATCTACCCAGGTCTGCACTTTGAGCATATGATATTGCTATACCAAAAAGGATAAAAAAAAGAGAGGATACTACCTTTTTTTGCATGAATGAATAATGGTTTGTTACGTCTATATTTTGATTGTTGTATGGATTTGTTCCCTGTTAGATACGAAATCCCATCAGATTTATTGTCTGATGGGATTTTCTTTTATTATAACTCATTCGACAAGATCAGATCTCAACTGTTTGTTTGAATCGCAGGCGGATCGGCAGATAAATAACCCATACCACAATCAACGCAATTCCTGCAAAAAGAATCCAGGTGAAATCGCTTAGAAATACACGCTGATTGGTATGTAAACGCAGGGTAATAAAAAGCATTGCCATTGTATATACATTCAGAATCACTGCCAGTGCATTGATCCAGTTACGAAGAATGTACATTAACTGTTCTCTACTTGTTTTATTGGCTAGCCAGTGATTAGCATTGGGAACCAGGATTGCCTGATTTGGTAGACCTAATACCAACCGACCAATCAGGGACAGAATTACGTTAACCAGAATAATAAACCCTGCAGCTATATAAAAGAAAGACTCACGGGAGAGAAAATTATCGGGAACCCCTTCATGGTTATAATGAATAGCAATTTGATCCGGAAGATAGTAGTATGAATACAAAAGAAACGCTAGAGCACCCAGCCACGACAATATTTTAAGTAAACGGATAACCAGGAAAAGTGGACGCATAAAAGAAATAAATAGATGAGCAATGGTTTTAAGTTGGCAAATATCTGAATTCCAACGGGAGGATAATCAGCTTTCGAAATTTGCGGTTGCAAAGGTAGCTTCTGTGAAAGGCAAATCACAGCAAAATACTATCTTTTTGGTAAGACTTCTGGAATGCAGATACTCTTGTTCAGGATTGAGAGTAGACTAATTCACGAATGGTAATGCAAACGGGATTTGCCTGACTGGCTATTTTATATAGTGATTGGATAGATCTATAACAAGAAAACTACTCAATCCGGAAATAAAGGAATATCTTCCAGCAAGAGAAATGGCCCACTTTCGGTATTTGCCTGATAACAAAACCACTCCAGACCATTGACCAGAATCACATAGGGAGCCTGCACAATATGATTATATCTGGCTGCCTGCTGTAGTACCAGATCATCCAATGGCACTAATGTGTCTTTACATTCTATCAGTAAAAAAGGTTTTCCATTTCTGTCAAAAACCAACAAATCAGCACGTTTGGGCAACTGATTATAAATAACTGCACTCTCAGCTTTAATGAGAGCCTTTGGGTAACTGTATTTATTCAGCAGAAGGTGTACAAAATGTTGCCTTACCCATTCTTCAGGAGTCAGGTATATATATTTCTTTCGTAGAATATCAAAGATGTACAGTTTATCTTTCTTGCGAATTACCTCATGTTTATAAGGAGGCAGATTTAACTCAAGCATGTTTTACAACGATTGTATTTTTCAATAGTATCAGGTGGTATGTAGTATATAAACGTTAGAATAACAGCTATCTATATATCTGCTCAGGATACTTTTTGCAGTTCTTTTAGTCTTTTGGGGAGTTGTGTCCACTCTTCACTTTTCTGCCAGAGCTGTTGCGCATTTAGATCACTTTGGGCTTCTTTTGACGGTGTTTTAGGTCTCTTTTTGACAAAGTACAAGCCACTGACACCTTTGACTTCCGGTGAAGTTGCCAGGTAAATGCTTGTTTGAGCTCCCTGCTCTGGTGTAAGGAAAAATGGACGGGCCAGATTAAATAACGAAACGAACCAGCCATTTTGTGTACCTGCACCAAAGTTGGTTTGTACTGCACCTGGATGAAGACTATTAGCTGTAATACCAAATTCTTTGACCCGCTTGGCTAGCTCCCGTGTAAAAAGGATATTGGCAAGTTTGGAGTTGGCATAAGCTGTCAGACTTTTAAAATGGGCAGCATGAGCTACTTCATTCAGATTCCATTTGCTCCATTTGTGTGCATCAGATGATACCGTAACAATACGTGCCTCATTTCCTTTCTTCAATAAGTCTAGCAATAAATTGGTAAGCAGAAAGGTACCTAGGTGATTAATGCCAAACGTACTTTCAAATCCTTCAGGAGTCAGGCCGGGTTTATCCAGAATAAGGCCTGCATTATTAATCAGCAAGTCGAGATGATCATAGGATGCATATATCTGCTGTGCAAGTTGCACAATGGATTCCTGATTCGCCAGATCACAAACGAACAGATCTAGTTTGCCTTTTGCCAGTAGACGTAGCTCTGCCAGCGTTTCCTTCCCTTTTGCTTCATTTCTGCAAACCAGAATGATGTCCATCCCTGCTTTAGCCAATTCTCTGGCTGTTACTTTTCCTATTCCGGAGTTGGCGCCTGTAATCAGACAAATTTTGTTAGACATACACAAGTGTAGGTTTTTATAAAAAAATATACAAAACAGATTTTCAACAGAATAGTAGCTTTACATTGCAACCAGATAAAGCTATTTTTTCGTGAATGTAGTAGTGCTTCTCCAAAGCCAGATACTCAATACCAGATTTTATGTTCAGGTGGACTCCGTATGTCTTTATCCGTTTTACGATCTTTCTACTGGCAGGTATACTGCTATACAGAGCCTTTCCTAACATTCCCTTATTGGTTGTTGTATCTGTTTTTAGTGTTTCCTTTATTGGGTATCTGGTTTTATGGCTGATACAGCAAAGGCAAAAAGTGCGAATGTCGCTTTGGTTTGGTCTGTTGGCTTTCGTTGTTACAAGTGCATTTGGATGGTTATGCACCTATGAGCAAACCGATACCAATCACCCGAATCACATTTTACACCTGAGCGAAGTTACATATTATACTGGAAAAGTAGTCTCAGAAGTTCAATCCAAAGCTAAAAATTACAGGACTGTTATAGAGATAGAACAAGTGTTATCTCACGAAAAACTCAAACCTGCAACTGGAAAAGTACTGATATACACTTCTAAAGACGCACCCGCACCTTTATATGGAGATAAGCTGATTATCTATGGTGCCCCATTACCTGTACAACCTCCTCCCAATCCGGATGAGTTTGATTATAGGAAATATCTTTCTCTCCAACAGATTTACTACCAGCAATTTGTCAGAAAAGGAAAATTTATTGTATATGAACATACCGCAGGAAATGCTGTCATCTCTGCCTCTTTACAGGGACGAGCTTGGGCAGATAAGGTTTTTCGCACGTATATTACTGCTGAGAACGAATATGCTATTATCTCCGGTCTAGTGCTTGGACTTCGGAGTGGGCTGGATGATGAACTGAAGGGAGCTTATGCAGCAGCAGGGGCTATGCATATCCTAGCTGTTTCCGGAGCTCATGTCATCATTATCTTTCAGTTGATTTTTTTTGTATTTGGGCGAATTAAAAAAGTACGGTATGGGAACTGGATTTTTGCGATCACAGCTTTAGTACTACTTTGGTTCTATGCCTTTATTACTGGCTTGTCAACTTCTGTATTGCGTTCTGTTGTGATGTTTTCTTTGGTTGTTTTAGGTGAGGTATTGCGTAGAGAAGGGACATTATTTAATACGTTGGGGTTTTCCGCATTTGTACTTTTATGTTATGATCCTTATTTGTTGCAGGATGTTGGTTTTCAGTTATCCTATTTGGCCGTAGCAGGCATTATATACCTATATCCTCGTATCTATACTTGGGTTGAGTTTGAGACTACCTGGATAGATAAGTTATGGAAACTTGTTTGTGGTAGTATTGCTGCTCAAATAGCTGTATTGCCTCTTTCGCTTTTTTACTTTCATCAGTTTCCAACCTATTTCCTGGTAGCCAATCTGTTGATGATACCTGTGTCGGTTGGTGTATTATATGGAGGTTTGGCATTATTAGCAGTTTCCTGGATACCTTATCTTTCAGATTCCATTGGTTTTATACTCAAATGGCTAACCTGGCTGATGAATCAGATTGCCTTTTGGACAGAACATACGCCTGGAGCTCTGATGCATGGAAACTATCTGGAACTATGGGAACTAGGTGTATTATATGTCTTGCTGTTTCTGGTATTATGGTTTTTGTATATACCAAGACTTAGAGTATGGAGTGGGGTATTGGTATTGTTGCTTTGTCTAACAGTGAACCAAGGCTATCACAAGATCAACTACACACAGCAACATTTTTTAGCTGTATATGCCATACCTGGTCACTCTGCGTTAGACATTGTTGATCATAAGCAGCATGTATTTATTGCAGATTCTGCATTGTCTCAGAATAAGAGCCAAATTTCTTACCATTTGCAAAACCACTGGACAAGAAGACAAATTCTGGATGTACGTTCTATGGTCTTCTCAAACGTAGATTCTAACATATTGGCAATTCACCAAAACAAACAGTTTTCTTTATTTATCTGGCATGGAAAACATATCTGCATTCTGCATCAACCTGTTAATATGCAGCTGTTTCAGAAGCAAAAGTTTGACTATCTGATTATACAGAACAATAGTCTGAAAAACATTAAACAATTTCCGATACAGTCATTTACTACAATTATTCTGGACGCCTCAAACCGGTATTATTTATCAAAGCGATTGAGCAATGAGTTAAGGAGGCAAAAAATAGTATGTCACAATGTGCAGGAGCAAGGCGCCTTTACATTTACACTATAAAATTCGCATTGTCTGTTTAAACCTTTTTGTGTAATAGTTTTCTAAGCTATTAGAACTAACAATTTTAAAAACAATGAAAAAGGTTATTTTAAGCGCCCTTATGGGAGTAATGTTTATAGGATTATCTATGGCACAGGAACGTATGCCTCGTACTCCTGAGCAACGTGCTGAAATGCAGACAAAACGTTTGACAAAAGAAATTACATTGACTGCCGATCAGCAAACACAGGTAAAAAATATTTTGTTGAGTAGAGCCGTAAAGGTAGATAGTGTACGTGCTGACCAGACAATGGATAAAGCACAGCGCATGCAGCAACTCAAAGCTATTAAAGATGCAGGAGATGCAAATATGCAGAAAGTGCTGTCACCTGAGCAGTACAAAAGGTATTTAGACTTACAAGAAGAGCAGATGGATAAAGTCCAGCAGAGACGTCAATCCAGACAATAATTTTATAGAAGGAGCTATTAACTATCAGGCTCCTTCTTCTTACATTAATCAACAGGCAATAAAACAATGGCATACCTGGATCTAAAGGAGGGTAGGAGTGCATTATTGGAGAGAACAACCAAGGCCGCATTTATTGTATTTATCCTTAGTGGACTTCCGGATATGATCTTTGGATCATGGGGCACCCTTTGGTATCTGGTACCAGGATTGCCTGTATGTATCATTGCCTATCTTTTGAACAGAAGAGGTAGAGGTGTGCTGGCAGGTAATGTTTTTGCATTCGGTATTAGCCTGGTTATATTTTTTTCGGCAATTACACTCTCAAGTAAAAGCAATGCATATCTATTCTATTTGCCCTTTGTGATTGGGCTGCCTTTTTTAATAGATTTTCGCAACAAGAAACTATTGCTGATCCATGTTTCGCATATTACCCTTTTCTGGCTGCTTTTGACTTTTTATGATAATTCGTATTATATAGTTGGGGATATGCCACCTTCACAATTGAAAATCATTGGTCAGGTAAATATGGTTTTATCTGTGTTTTTCTGCCAGTTTTTTGTATTTCAGATTGTGAATGCGAGCCGTAAAGCAGAAAGTGCTATTGTTATTTCTGAACAGCAGTTACGGGCACAGAATGAGAACCTGAAAAAGGGTAATCAGGAACTAGATAAGTTTATTTACAGTGTAAGCCATGATTTGCGTTCTCCGGTTGCATCCATTCTTGGATTAACAAATCTGGGCAAGCAGGAAGAGAATATGGCAGAAATGCAGGAATATACTCATCTTATGAAACGTAGTTTACTTCGTATGGATAGCTATATTCTGGATATTCTGGATTATTCCCGTAATACCCGGCTGGCTGTGAAACAGGAAGAAATAAATTTAAAGGAAGAAATTAAAAGTATTGTAGAAGGTTGTTGTCAGAGAGAAGACAATACGGCTGCTCGCGTTTTAATAGAGGTAGAATCCAAGATGAAAGATGCCTTCTATACAGACAGATATCGTTTACGTATTGTTTTGGCCAAGATTATTTCCAATGCTTTTTATTATCATAAACCAGATAGAGATCCTCAGATACAGATCAGTTGTCATGTATTGCCACTGCATGTGATCATCCGTATAAAAGACAATGGAATTGGAATAGCCAGTGAAGATCTGGAAAAGATATTTACTATGTTTTATCGTTCTAATGTTACCAAACCAGGCTCTGGCTTAGGACTATACATAGCCCGTGAAACGGCAGGACGTATTGGAGGAAGAATCTCTGCCACTTCACAGGAAGGTGTAGGATCAGAGTTTATGATCAGTATTCCCAATCTGGGTCGACCCTTGGTGGCCTGATCTATAACGGAGCCAAGTGAACTTCGGCTATCATACAACGTGCACTACCGCCTCCATTACGTTCAATGGTATTTAGGTTAGTATACGTAATCTGAGTATATTTTTCAAGGCGTCGAAGCTGATCCGGTAATAGGGCCTGATAGGCTTGAGATGACATAACCAGCAATCTTTCCCCTTTTCGGGTACGTAATTGCAACATGTTTCCTGCAAACCGATTTACCTGTTCAATACTCAGTTCGATGATTTCTTTGTTGGTTTCTTCCAAGGTTTTTCTGACGTGATAACGCTCTTTCTCATCCTGAATACATTCCAGACAAATAACAGCAAACTGCTCTCCAATACACATAATGACATTGGTGTGATAGATTGGTTTGTTATGCTCATCTGTTGCATGAAAGGATACTACCCGGTAGTCCATTTTTTGTGCAAACTCCTTGAGTAATTCTTCATGAGTACGTGGCGACAGACAGGCATAGGCAATACGGTAGTCCCGATCCAGTACAAGACTTCCGGTTCCTTCCAAGAATTTATCTTCTGACTCAAAGTGAGAAAGGTCTACAATCTGAGAGATATGATAACGCCGTTTCAACATCTCAATAATATCCATACGCCGTTCTAAGCGACGATTATGGGCTTGCATAGGATACAAATAAACGGTTCCATTGCCAGTTTGGTGAAATGAAATCCAGTTATTAGGAAATATAGCATCAGGAGTGTGAGGGTCAGGAGTATCTTCTATAATGGTAACATCTATACCAAACCCCCGCAGATTGTCTACCATCATATCAAATTCCCGTAGAGCTTTAGACTGAACAGTTTCCGGATCTTCTGTAGCTGTAGCGTCCTGAAATGCATTGCTTTCAGCCGTTTGCTCATTGAAGGCAAATCTCACTGGACGAATCATCAGAATATGAGAGGTAGTTTGCTGGAAATTATGGATTGAATCGTTTGCCATAGTGCTTTATCTATACTTTAAAATGGAAGTTATACTTATACCCTAAAAACTAACGACTACATTATTGAATAGGATCTCTCAACAATGGCATACTCATACAGTGAGATCCTCCTCTGGCTCGTGAAAGCTCGGCTGAAGGAAGTAAAATGATAGTATTTTCAACTTCTTCGGGCGTAATAGTTCCCTTTTCAAACTGATCGAGTAATTCTGCTGCTCCTATTGCTTCAAAGCCAGCTTGTTTAAAGGCTTCTATGGTTTTATCATTCCGGTCGTAGGCGATAGAAACTCCCTCTTTGATAGTTAACAGATTGCAGGAATCCGTCCATTGTTCTCTGGCACCAAACGGAAACTCATTGTTGCCCGAATATACAAAAACAGTTTGTTCCTTACACCCAAGATCATTCTGGCTAATGTCGTCCAGCAGATCCTCCAGATACTCATAGTGTACAGGTTTGTCTCCGTATCCTTTAACAAACTGCATAATTTTAAGTTTCTCTGACGGCTTTACTTCTTGCAGGCTTTCCATAAAATCCCGCTTCTCCAGTTCTTCTCCTTCTCTGGACAATGTCCCCAGAAGTACCCAAACGTTTTGTTTTACCTGTGTAAAGATGGTATCAATATGCATAAAATCTCTTTTCTTAGGTATTTTGATAACCGTAATTTTCTCAACAACTTCTTTTTCAAACAAGATCTTGATAACCTGGTTCACTGCATAAGGTGAGGTCCGTTCACTAAGACCGATAAGTAGATGATTAGGGCTAACCATCATTACATCTCCTCCCTCGAGTGTTGCCCGTTTGTAATCTTTTTCACCGTCAGGAAGCAGGAAATGGTGTTCGCTCTCAGGTATCTCTATTATTTTATCTTTCAGATGAACAAAAATGGGGTGATTATGGAAAATATATTGGGTTAATAATGCTTCCCGTGTCCTGGCTATCTTAGCAGGTTTATTCAGTAGAATATGATCATTAATGGTAATGCCAATATCCCTTGTAAAAATGAAATTAGGAATAGGAGCAAAAATCATAGATTTATCAGGTAATGTCCCAGATATAAGTGTTTTGGATAATTCTTTGGATGGCAGCGTTGTTAGATATTCTTGTGTAGTGTAAGAACATCTTTCAACTGCACATATAGCTGCAAGCAAACGGATTCTTACTTTTTCATCTTCCAGTATATGAGAAAGGAGAGATTGAGGATCTATAACCTTATTGGAGTTAAAATAATCAGGGTGTTCAGGCTTATAAAAGTTTCTGCTATTTTCCGGAGCATCAATCGTACTAATCTTTCCTTTTACTTTCTGTGGATCGAGAAAATAAAGCAATATCTTAATATATAGGTCATATTCTTCACGACGCATGGTATCCAGATGAACAATATCTTCAAACAACCAATCCTGAGCCTTTGATGGTACAACCTTACCCAGACCACTGTCAGGGCTGTGTACAATAACGCGGCGAAGTGTTCCTATCTCGGATGATACATTAACCTGATGGCTGGTTTTCTGTGAATGTGATGTAGTCACTAACATAAATGGAAAATGCTTATATGTAGTTTGCTGATGTGAGGCAATACGTAAAATGCCAGAAATAGTATATAATCTTATGATCAAAGATTAGCTGGCAGTTATTCATCAAATTGTTAGAGGTTTGAAATAAAAAATCAAAGACCGCAGATTGCTCTTTGATGAGTTCTTCAAGCCGGTTTTTTAGGAAGTAACTTTTTTTACTTTTTGCAGTTGTGTGGCTGCATCTATCATACGCAGCCAGCTGACACGTGTACCTGTTTCCAATGATTCGTATTCATATCCTGATTGTCCTTCTACAAGTTTGCACCTACCTAGGTCATACCGGAGTGCATCCACAATATCTCCTGCCTGTAGAGGATTTTGTTCTAGGTCTGCCATTAGTGGCTTATTTACATCCTCTTTTTTGCTAGATTGATCTTTGTGACTTTTAAAAAAATCGAATAATCCCATAAATGAAAAATGGCTTTAACCTTTTCTGCAAGTTAAAGCCATTTGATGGGAATACAAAATGACTATTTTATAGTTATGAAGATAATATAATTAGAGATAAATCTCTTTTAAAAAAACAATGACTTTTTTGAAATACATTATTTTTCAATATTTGTAACAAGGTTTCAACACAAGATACCAATACAGTTGGTGCAAATTGTCTCAAAATTTTATTTTGAGACAATTTGCAACTGGATGATACTGGCTTCAACAAGTACATTATCAAATGAATTGTCAGATAAAGCGTGTAGATACCCTATATATATTCTAGTGTTTTAGATTCTTAATTACTAATGAAATTAATAAATAAGCTTGTTACACTCAATAGCTTGATTACTGGTTTTTTTCTAATATATCTTTTTGTAGGAATTTTCTCATTTACAGATTATGGTATTTCCTTTGATGAAAAAACAAATCGAATGAATGGACTTGTATCTGCTAAATATACAATCAAAAAGTTAGGTATAAATGTTCCTTTGGGAGATCAGAAAGCTATTCCTGATTTATATGATTATAAAGACCAAGACTATGGTGTGATTTTTGACTTACCTATGTTAATCATTGAAAAGCTTCTAAAATGTAATGTAAAGGATAGCTTTAGATTAAGACATTTTTTTACTTTCCTAATATTTTTTATTTCTACAATTTACTTTTACAAAACAGCAATACTTATAACTAATCAAAGGTTACTGGCTCTTTTGGTTACTTTGTTTCTGATTGTAAGCCCTCGCATTTTCGCTGAATCTTTTTATAATAGCAAAGACATTGTGTGCTTAGCTTTTTTTATAATTACAACATATTATCTTCTTTTATTCTCAGAAAGTTTTACATTAAATTATTGCTTTTGGCTTAGTTTGTTTACGTCAATGGCTATTTGTACCCGAGTAGTAGCATTGATGGTTCCCTTAATTATTGTTTTTGTATCTATTCAGGCTTTGGTAGAAAAGAAATATACTCCCCGGAAAATCCTGTTGAATACATTTATTTGTTTGAGTCTTATTCTGTTCTTCTCTATATTATTCTGGCCTTTTTTATGGGAAGATCCTTTTTCAAACATTGCTACAGTATTTAAGAATATGAAACAGTTCAGATGGAAAAATTCTGTCTTATATATGGGTATGTATGTACCTGCAGGAGATTTGCCAAAACACTACATTCCTGTTTATATTCTTATTACAACACCAATACTTTATAGTCTTTTCTTTTTTCTAGGTATTGGCGAAAGTGTTATACGATTTATAAAAGATCCCAAACACATATTTGCTAGTAAGAACCGTACAATACTTATATTATTGGCTTTGTTTACAGGTCCGCTTTTAGCCATAATAATACTTGATTCTGTTGTCTATGATGGATGGCGCCAGCTATATTTTATTTATGGTGCATATTTGTTAATAGCTTTAAAAGGAATTCAATGGCTTTATGCACAGTTAGTAAAAAATGAAAGAATTAAATGGATTTCTTTATTTGTCCTGTCGTTGGTTTCTTTTAACGTATGCTATACTATTTATTGGATGATAAAGAACCACCCCTATCAAAATGTATATTTTAATACTTTGGCAGGGCGGAATATTGAGAAGAATTTTGAACGAGATTACTGGGGTTTATCCTATAAACAAGCCTTAGAATATATTGTAGCTCATGATTCTTCCTCTTCTATACATATTATATGTAATTTACCTCCTGGAATTACTAATACAATATTTCTGGATCCGAAAGATAAAAGTAGAATAAGTATCGAAACTATTGATCCTGAAAAGAGAGCTCAAACTTTGCCTAAAGATTTGTCATGCGACTATTTTATTACTGAATTTCGTTATATATCAGATCCTACTCCTTTTTACAAAGAACTTTTCTCTGTTAATGTTGATGATTTTAAGGTTGTTGCTATTTATGATGGAAAGAGCTTGTTGAGTAAATAAAGATCTAAGTTGTAAAACAGCATAAGATGTTTTACAACTTAGTAAAATCATATATATTGCTGGAGTACTTTTTGCAATTGATTAGACTGCATAACACCTGACTGACGCCATACTACTTTTCCGTTTTTAAATATCATCAGTGTAGGTACTCCCTGAATTCCATACTTATCAGCTACAGCCGGATTTTTATCTACATCTATTTTAAGAATACGGGCCTGATCTCCTACTCGTTTTGACAAATCTTCTAAAATAGGTGCTTGTACTTTACATGGACCACACCAGGTTGCATAAAAATCAACTAGTACAGGTGTCTCAGCATTAATTATCTCCTGAAAGCTCATACAATTTTTTATTAGTTGTTTTAGTGTGAGAACGATGGGAACTATAGAAAAGGTTCAGTCTATAAATGGGAATCAGAATTAGATATACAGAAAGTTAAGCACCAGGTATACTATTTGCCTAATCAGTTTCGTTCTGTATAACAGAAGTATTTACAAATTTGTAAAAGCCTCCAGATAAAATTTCATTTGGTTTTATTGGAATTCTCCCAAACATATTGATAATCAAACATACTTTTTAAAAAACAAGCTATTCTTATTTAGAAACAATCTATATAGAATAATTTACTTGAATACGAAAAGATATTTTTTGTATTTTGGTCAGTAAAATTTTCATTCCTTTCATAATTTAATCATTTAACAATACAAAACCTTGAATAGAAGAGATGCCATTGCCAGAGTGGCTGCCCTTATGGGTACAACACTTTCGGCACCCACTTTACTGGCAGTAATGGAAGGCTGCAATTCTGCTGCTACAAAAGAAACTGCCGCATTGTCTTTTACTCCTGATACGTTGACGTTGATCGGTGAAATTGCAGAAACGATCATTCCTAAAACAGGTACACCTGGTGCAAAAGAAGCAGGAGTTGCAGACTTTATTAAGCTGATGCTAACCGATTGCTACACGGATGATGATCGTCAGGCTTTTTTTGAAGGATTAAAGGATGTAGATGACAAAAGTCAGAAAGCGTATAGCAAATCCTTTGTAAGTCTGGCTGCCAATGAACGTAATGAAGTATTCAAACAGGTAGAAAAGGATGCGCTTGACGAAAGAACCAAACGGGATGAGGAAGCTAAAAAAGAAAAAGAACGTCCAAAACAAGGATTGGACAAAGAGATTAGTGAAGAGAAAAGTGAGTCTCCAAAGCCAAAATCTCCTATTTTCTACTTTACCATGAAAGACCTGACGTTGTTAGGTTATTTCACATCAGAGGTAGGTGCAACACAAGCATTAGCGTATGTGGCTATTCCTGGCAGATACGATGGCTGCGTTGACCTGAAACCAGGGCAGAAAGCCTGGGTGATCTAAGTTTATCTGTATTAGTTAAATAAGGAATCATTGTTGCTCCGATCTAATCATTTCCTAATCATCTTAACATTGTTTTAAAGAGAATATGAACTTAAATATAAAAGCAGATGGCCAGTTTACCTATGATGCCATTGTTGTAGGCTCAGGTATTAGTGGAGGTTGGGCTGCCAAAGAATTAACTGAAAAAGGCTTGAAAGTTGTTATGTTGGAACGAGGCCGGGATATTAAGCACGTATCTGGATATGAAACAGCCATGAAAAATCCATGGGATTTTCCGCATCGGGGAAGATTAACCAATCTGGCTAAAGAAGAGTATTGGGCTAATGTGCGTACAGGCTATACAGCCAATGAAGAATGGCGTCATCATTTTGAAAACGATAAAGAAAATCCTTATCTAGAAAAACGTCCGTTTGACTGGATTCGTGGATATCATGTAGGCGGTCGTTCACTGATGTGGGGGCGTCAGAGCTACCGTTGGAATGAAGAAGATTTTCTGGCTAATGCGAAAGAGGGTATAGGTACTGACTGGCCAATCCGTTATAAAGATCTGGCTCCCTGGTATGATTACGTAGAAAAATTTGCAGGTATCAGTGGTTCTATAGAAGGTTTGGATGTATTGCCTGATGGTAAATTTTTACCTCCTATGCAAATGAACTGTGTAGAGAAAGAGGTAAAGGGTTTGGTAGAGAAAAATTTTGCCGGACGTAAAATTATTATTGGTCGTGTAGCTCACCTGACTCAGCCACAACAGTTTCATACAGAGTTAGGGAGAGCACAATGCCAGTACCGTAACCTATGTATGAGAGGTTGTCCGTTTGGGGCATACTTCAGTACACAAGCAGCAACATTGCCTGCTGCGATGAAAACAGGTAATCTCACTCTTGTGCCAGATTCTATCGTTTCTGAAGTTATTTATGATGAGGCTTCTGGTAAGGCAAAAGGAGTTCGGGTAATCAATCAGCATGATCCCAAAGATGTGAAGGAATATTATGCGAAAATCATATTCCTGAATGCCTCTGCTATTGCTTCTACTGCCATCCTGCTGAACTCTAAATCCAAGCGTTTCCCGAATGGATTAGGAAATGAAAGTGACCAGTTGGGACGTAACGTTATGGATCACCATCTGGCTGTAGGTGCAGGCGGGCGCTTTGAAGGTATGTTAGATAAATACTATTATGGACGTCGTGCCAATGGTGTTTATATACCTCGTTACCGCAACTGGGGTAGCGACAAACGGGATTATCTGCGTGGATTTGGCTATCAGGGTGGTGCTAGTCGTGGAGGCTGGGGCCGCGGAACAGGTATGGTAGGATTTGGAGCTGAGTTCAAAGAAAGTCTGACAGAACCAGGAGAATGGGGAATGAACATCGGAGGATTTGGTGAAGTGTTACCTAATCCAGACAACCGGATGACATTATCTCCTGATCAGAAAGACAAATGGGGACTTCCATTGGTAAACTTTGATGCTGCATATGGTGAAAACGAACGCAAAATGCGTATCGATATGATGAATGATGCTGCTGAGATGCTCGAGGCTGCTGGACTGAAAGATGTGACGCCATACAATGATGAGTCTAAACACCTGGGTATTGGTATTCACGAGATGGGTACGGCTCGTATGGGAACGAGTCCTAAAAACTCAGTACTGAACAAGAACAATCAGGTATGGGGTTGTGAAAACGTTTTCGTAACAGATGGAGCTGCGATGACATCTGCTTCTTGTGTGAATCCATCATTAACGTATATGGCATTGACTGCCCGTGCTGCTGATTTTGCTGTTAAGGAACTTAAAAAACAAAATCTATAAGCATACGCTATATTTGAAAAAACCCTGGAACTCCGGTATCAGGGTTTTTTTATTTCGTGAGCTTTTTCAATCTACCACAGGACTATAATCTATTCATAATTGAGCTATGAATCTTAATCTGAAAGCAGAAGACCAGCATACCTATGATGCCATTGTAATAGGTTCAGGTATCAGTGGGGGCTGGGCAGCGAAAGAACTGACTGAGAAAGGACTTCGGGTACTGTTACTGGAACGGGGTAAGGATGTCAAACATATTGAAGATTATACCACTGCCAATACACAAATTTGGGAATTTCCGCATAGAGGACGTTTGACTCTTGGCCAGAAAGAGGGACGGCCTGTGCAAACCCGGGAAGGAAGCTATCCTTATAATGAGCAGAATGGCAATTTCTGGGCTGATGATTTGGCTAATCCATATATAGAGGAGAAACGGTTTGACTGGTATCGGGGTTACCAGGTAGGTGGTAAATCACTAACTTGGGGGCGACAATGTTACAGATGGAGTGATCTGGATTTTGAAGCAAATATAAAGGAAGGTATAGGGACAGATTGGCCAATCCGTTATAAAGATTTGGTCCCCTGGTATGAGTATGTAGAAAAGTTTGTAGGCATTAGCGGTGCTATTGAAGGGTTGGATGTGCTTCCAGATAGCATATTTCTGCCTCCTATGGAGATGAACTGTGTAGAGAAAGAAGTAAAACAACGTATTGAAAAAAGCTTTGCTGGACGAAAGATGATTATGGGACGGGCTGCCCACCTGACTCAACCTGGCAAGATACAACTGGATCTGGGACGTTCGCAATGTCAGTATCGGAATCAGTGTAGCAGAGGATGTGTATATGGCGGATACTTTAGTACCAATGCTGCTACTTTACCTGCTGCGATGAAAACAGGTAAGCTAACCTTGCGACCTTTTTCCATTGTACATTCTATTATCTATGATGATAAACTAGGCAAGGCAAAAGGAGTACGTATTGTAGATGCTCAAACAAAGGAATCCAGTGAATATTTTGCTAAGATCATCTTTGTGAATGCATCTGCTATTAATAGTGCCTATATTCTTTTAAATTCTACTTCTGATCGTTTTCCGAATGGTTTGGGAAATGAAAGCGGCGAATTAGGACATAATCTAATGGATCACCATTCACGTGTGGGTGCTTCCGGCGTAATGGAGGGGTTTGAAGATAAATACTATTATGGGCAACGGGCAAATGGTATTTATATACCTCGATTTCGGAATGTGGGTAGCGACAAACGGGATTATCTACGCGGATTTGGCTATCAGGGTGGTGCCAGCCGACAAGGTTGGGCAAGAGGAGTGGCCGAAATGAGTTTTGGTGCTGATTTTAAAGAGCAACTCACAAAACCAGGTCCATGGACAATGGGATTGTCTTCCTTTGGCGAACACTTGCCAGATCATAGAAATTATGTGTATCTGGATAAAAGTAAAAAAGATCCTTATGGCTTGCCTATGTTGGTGATTGATTGTGAGTATCGGGACAATGAAAAGAAAATGCGTATCGATATGATGAATGATGCGGCTGAAATGCTCGAAGCTGCTGGACTGAAAGATGTGAAAGGGTATGATAGAGGAGGTGTACCTGGACAAAGCAAACACGAGATGGGTACGGCTCGTATGGGCACAAGTTCTAAAAACTCAGTTCTGAATAAGAACAATCAGGTATGGGGTTGTGAAAACGTTTTCGTAACAGATGGAGCTGCGATGGCTTCTTCTTCCTGTGTAAACCCCTCATTAACGTATATGGCATTGACTGCCCGTGCTGTTGATTTTGCTGTTAAGGAACTCAATAAGCAAAATATATAATACACAAGGCGATGAAGATAACTCATCGCCTTTCTTTTTTATAATATCATTCGGAAGTCTTTCACGATTTCAGATTAACAACTACTTTCTATCTGTAAGATTATATTTGGACTGAAACATATACAAATGTAAATAGATGGTTACGACCTATAATAGATTGTTAAATAATTTAGATATATAGTTTAACATAGCCTTCATCTGAAAGATCGTAGAAATTGCTTATTTTTGCGGGCATGAATACAAAAGATGAAATAGTAAAAGATTGGTTACCCCGCTATACGGGGGTGCCTTTGAGCGAGTTTGGTGAGTATATTCTACTAACCAATTTTCACAATTATGTTGAGATGTTTGCTGAAAAGTTTGGCGTAGAGATCAAAGGACATGGGAAGCCTATGCAAACAGCTACAGCCGAGAACATTACCATCATCAATTTTGGGATGGGAAGTGCGATGGCGGCTACCGTGATGGACCTTTTATCGGCCATAGAACCTAAAGCTGCTCTTTTCTTAGGAAAATGTGGTGGATTAAAGAAAACCAAATTGGGAGATCTGGTCCTGCCTATTGCTGCTATCAGAGGAGAAGGTACCGGAAATGATTACATGCCTCCGGAAATTCCTGCATTACCATCGTTTCGTTTACAACGGGCGGTTTCGTCTATGATCAAAAAGCATGAACTTGATTATTGGACTGGAACGGTATATACTACCAATCGCCGCGTATGGGAGCATGATGAAAAGTTTAAAGAATACCTGAGAGATGTCAGAGCCATGGCTATTGATATGGAAACAGCAACCATCTTTATTGTAGGATTTGCCAATTCCATTCCACATGGTGCACTATTACTGGTGTCGGATAACCCTATGACACCTGAAGGTGTAAAAACCTCTGAGAGTGACAAAAAAGTAACGTCTAGTTTTGCCAAGAAACATCTGGAAATTGGTATTGATGCGTTGGTTGAATTAGCCAATTCTGGTGAGTCAGTGAAACACCTGAAATTTGAGTAAATTGATTTTTGTGTCAAAAATCATTGGAATCCCTTGATTCCAATGATGCTGTGAGTGGCTGCTACAAGTATACCTTGTGGCTTTTTTTATGTCTTAACAATTACCTTATTCTGTTGATAAAGAAGCCATCCTGGTGAGCTTTGGTAAAACTTTGGTGATGTTGATTCATCTGCTCGGACAGGTCCTCTGTGTATGTCATCAGATTTTTTTGCCATCCTTTTTCCTGTGAGAATGTAATCAGATCGTCTGTTATCGAAGATCCTTGCCTTCCTCCACTCCGTATCTGTGCCCATGCCAGCAACTGGGCTATATTTTCCAATATTTTGATGACTTTCTTGGGTTTATGGCCTAATGATGCAAAATCTATTTTGTCTTCACTGGGTTGTAGTTGTTTCAAAACAAAGGCTGTTTGATCAAGCTCCATAGCTGTGAGGAATGCTGGGCTAAAGGCTTGCATCCGTTGCTGGATGGATACAATACGATGTGCTTCATTATTCCACTTTGGTTGAGGTGATGTTGTGAAGCTGGCAGTAGCTGATGGAACAGCTTTTTTCAAATCCCACAAACGGTATTTCTTTTTCTTGTCTTTTGCACTACTTTCTGACAATACAATATAACGTTCCATTCCCAGACTGCCTGTACCTGCAATACGATGAGCTATATCCAGAACCTTACCATGATAATGATGTATATCAAGCCAGTTTTGCAAATCATGCATTAAAGATTCTTTCTTAATTGGATTAATCGGTAACGCCTTTTTTGAGTTGGTATCCAGTACCAGCTTGCCTTTCTGTTTTTTTACTCTTCCTTTAAAGATATCTTTTTGTTTTCTTCCACTTAATTTCTTCATAAAGTCTCTGACAGGACCTTGAGCAAAATCCCTTTCCAGTAATCTGGGATTACCTGTTTGTAAGGTAGTTGTATATTGTTTCAGAAATAATTTGACAAAGTGTTGTTGCTCTGTTCGTTTGAAATGCAACAAATCTGTAGCCAGGAATATACTTGTTGTGATACGTACTAATTCCCATAAAGCTGGACCCAGTAATGACTCATCAAAGTCATTGATGTCAAAATAGGTAAGGGAATTATGTCCTTTGTAGCTTCCAAAGTTCTCCAGATGTAGATCCCCGCAGGACCAGACAATTGGAGATTGGTATAAGAATGATTCCTGTTGAATAGTGTGATAAAACAGATGGCAGCAACCTCTGAAAAAACTGAGAGGGTTGGCTGCCATCTGAGCATACTTTCGGGGTAGCAAACGGGCATCTCTATCCTTATTGAACTGATGGATAGTTTCTGGAATATTCAGCATAAAAGGATTTATTAGATACAAAATAGGCCCTTAAAATGCTATAATATCCTTCATATTCCTATTTTATCCGAATTTTTGTTAATTCATTTCGTCCGAAGAATGTTGGAAAATACATGAGTTCTGCTTTAGCCGGATTTAGTGTATATGCACCTGCATAGCGGGCAACCAGTTGTATATCAAAAATGTATGTCCCTTTATTCAGTTTGGTACAATAAATGGAAGTTTTATGCCGGAATGGCTCTCGATACGTTTCATACCAGTTTTGTGCCCAGCTTTTCTGGGATTCATCACTATAGGAACATCCTGCCGGAATGGGTACCTCTACCATCACATAATCGGCATCTTTGGTTACATTGACAGTGACATGTAGTGTTATTTTGTCTCCTTGTTTAAGGACTTGTTGGGTATGTTCACTTCCTTTAAAACTGGTTTTGACTATAAAGTCTTTTTCAACTTTAGAAGGGCTGGAATTGTGAAACTGTTGGTAGCTGGTCAGGTATACAGGTAAGGTACCACTTTTCTGAATTGTCAGAACCTCTTTTGCTGCCACTTCTGTTTCAAATGGAAAGGTGGTTATAGCTTTGCTTTCCGAACTATTCTTTACAATTAGCTGTGATTTTTGTATTGTGGTATCACTTCCTAACACATCCGCCAGGATCGTTTCAATGATCTGAGAAGACTCATAGGTATTACGCCAGTAGCCAGTTGCTCTTTTCTCGAAAAAATAATTCCGTATGCGACTAAGTTCTGCTTCATGCCCTCCTTGTACTTTCAGAATCCGGTATACAAGAAGCGTAGTTTGTATCTCATTCAAATATGGATGGTATTGAACTTCTCCCCAGTAGCTACTGCCAAATAGGGTTTGTTGTCGGATACGAAACAGTGTATCTGTTGAGTAAGCAAGTCCAAATTGCTGACGTAAGGCCATTCGTTGCAAATACTGATACAAAGAAGGTTTAGGTTCTTCAATTACTTTCTGATACCCTAGTTTATTTTTTACTATACTCTCTTTTTTAGTAATAAAGAAGATATCAAGCCCTGTAATATACTTTGTAAAGTTGCTGTTTGCCTGAAGACGTTTGAGAATCTGTAACATGCGTATCTGATCATCAAAAGATACCTTTTCTTTTTCCAACTGGTAGGTGAAATAGTTGATAAGATTTTGTCTGTTAAAAGATACAGTATATCCGGCTGTCTGTGCATCAAGTAGGGCTTCTGTTGCATGGGTAGTTACCCAAACAGCAACAGGTCCTTCTTTCCACCAACTCCATGCTCCTTCCTTTAATTGTGCCTGTTCCAGTTTCCGGATAAGTTTTTGTATGTCCTGATCAAATGCAAAGGATTTATGTAGCTGATTACAGATACGTTTGCTGGCGAGATAGGCTTTAATCTTAGAGGAAATTTGTTCGTTACACAGATATTCGTATCGATGCAGATGTTCAATCTCTTCTACTAAGATATCCAGTACCTGTGCACGAGCGTATATTTTTACTTTACCCAAAGTCGTATCAAAACGCATTTGAACGGTGGTGTCTCTTTCCAGATTCCAGAATTGACCTTTGGTTTCTGTTACACCTACTGGAAATATAGGAATAGAGCGCATTTCTCCATCTGTATAACCATCTGGTTTTTGCAGGTAGTACTTGATCTTTAGTGAATCTGAGGTCGTAGCTGAAAGTATCAACGAATCAACAGTAGCATTGATAGCTTGTATTTGCTTTCTGGATTGGATCTTATTATTTATCTCAAAACTCGTTTGTAAAGCAATGGTATCTGAAGTATAATTGAGAGACTTGCCAATCACCTGTGTACTATCACCCTGGACCAAAAAGCGTGGAACTGATAATGTGGCTGCCAAACTTTTAAATGCTTTGACAGAGCTTTCTGAAAATCCAGTTTGCTTTTTATTTCCCATGACAACAAAGAACGTACGCCAGTTGGTGATATCATCTGGAAACGCAGCTGTAAAAATAACTTCTCCTTTTTTATCTGTGGTAAGTCTGGGTTGCCAAAACGCATAATCAGAGAATCGGCTCCGGATCGCATTTTCAGCCGGGACGGCTGTTATTTCGGGAAAAGCTGATTCCTTGGGTTTGGGTAAAACACTATTGGGCTTAGAAGTTATAAGTATTACTCCATTGGCTGCCCTTGCCCCATACAATTCTGTAGCCATATCAGCCTGAAGGATTTCTGCTGATGCAATCAGGGCAGGATCTATGTCTGTTAAGTTATCGTAGGGAATTCCATCAATAACAATAAGCGGACGTTGTGTGGTTGGTATACTTGACATGCCTCTTATTCGAATGCGTTTATCTTCCTTAATAATCACACCTGCAATCCTACCTTGCAAAGATTGATTTATTGTTGAGATAGCACCTGTGATGGATTTTTTTTGTTGCGTCCCATAACCTATGACTACTACTTCCTGCAATGCTTTTACATCTGCCACTAATTGGACATCTATCACAGTGCGATTGTGAATTGGGGTTTCTTCTGTCATATATCCTATGAAAGAAAAGGTTAGAATCCCATCTGCTGGGACATACAGTTTATAAAACCCATTGGTGTCACTAACTGTACCACGATTTGTGTTTTTTACAGATACAGATACTCCTGGCAGGGGTGAACCAGTTTCATCCAGTATTTTGCCTTGTACATAATGTGTAAAGCCTTCAGAGGAAACCTGAGATGGATAATAGGATTTTATGACAGGCTTATTGTCCTGTAATTGGTAAGCAAGATCTATTTTAACCTGTACAGATTTTTTTATCTGTTCAAAAAGATTATTGCTGTAATTATCTGCTGGTAGAACAGCATTCCAATCAGGTTGATAATAGGTTGTCGCGTTTTTCTGAATATAGATGGGCGATGCCATTAGATATTCATTCTTATCCAGAAGAATTACCATACAATAAGTACCTGCTTCCATATCATGCATTAGCTGGGAATAAGACGGGTATATGCGGAAGAACAATGGATTGTTCTCCTGATATAAGACAAAATACCGGATGATTTTTTGCTTTTTAGTTGTTTGTAGATATCGTATTTCCAGTTTCCCATGTCCGGAAGTAGTATGATTTGGATTATTATAGTATTCAGTAGGATAGGAGGGAACTGCCTGATAGGCTTTGGTAAGTGAATCTATTTCCTCCACAGTCCATGCTCTTTCTGCGAAGTTAGGCTTACTAATGTTGTTATTGGCTAAGAATAAGTCTTTAAAACCAGTCCATGTACGTAGTTTGAGTAGCTGAGGTTGAAAGTCGTATTCAAACGAGGGCTCAAAGATAAAGTCTGTAGAAAATGAGTTCTTCGATACAAAATGAGTCAGATTTGGTTTTACAGGGCCAATGAAATAGGAAGACCTACTTTGAAAAGGTCCATGAAGAGTGAATATTTGTTTATCCTGATGAATGTATACATAATCGTTCCCAAAATAGTAGTTTTGTTTAACTGGCATCAGATATTGATTGAGCACTGCAAGCTCTGTTGAAGACAGGTAGGGTTTAAGAGTGTCTATCTGAGTTTGTTTTTGAAGTGTAGTGGATGTATTTCGGATAAAAGGTTCTGCCTTTTCTCCTTTTTTAGGTTTGTAGAAGCTTTTTGGGTCAATACTAAGAATTAATTTATGGTGTGGTTTCAGATATATGCTATCCAAGTTTATTTGTAAGGTTTGAGTACGGATCTTTATGTGATGATATCCTGAGTCAACATGAAAGCTATACCGCTGACCTACATCTGCCACCTGAAAATAGACAGGTTGTTCATCAATAAACAGCAAGTGAATTTGCTGGATTTTGCCATCTATTACTACAAATGGAGCTATTTGAGTCATGAGGTTTGGCATTGACAGATATTGTTTATAGATACCGTTTTTGGGATAGAGAAACTGAAAATAGGCGAGGCTATCCAACCCCATCTCTTTATGCCAGCGATTCCATTGCAATTTGCGATTGGTTTCTGCCTGGTTACCCTCAAACTTATTTCTTAATTGAAAGCTATTTTTGATTTTACGGCTATGATAACGTTTGCTGAAATCAGGTATATTGGGAGTTCTTAGTTCTGTAAATTTGCGCGTAATCCCATAGGCTGTCATATCAGCATTAGCAACAGGCTTGCCTTTGATATCCCGTACACTCACACGTATAGGAATAGCCTGCCCAGGAGATATGGTAGCAGGTTGAGTAGTTTCAATCTGTAATTGTTTATTTGCCAATGGTATTTCATACTCATTCTCATATACCTTATTGTTCCAGATGTATTGTACGGACGCAGAGTAGTTTTGACGAAGTGACGCTTTACGTTTAATCTGTAAGTCTGTATGGTCTTGTCCGGAAGTGAGTCGTTTGTTTTTATGATGGAGTGTATACCAGAATGGAAGGTGTTTGGGGTTAACTATCTGAACTGATACAGAGTCAATTGTTCTGTTTGTAAAGATCTGGAAACCGGAAGATTGAGATTGCAGTTCTAAGGATACACTTTGAGAGGAATCTTCCAGTGAATAGGTTTTAGTATAGGGATTGACAAGTTCTTTGTAAGGTAAAGAAACATCTTTGTGTACGATTTTACCTTCTTCATCATCCTCTGCATATAAAGTAAGCATCGCCTGATGGGATTGGGACTTTCCTGCTACCAGATAATCCGCAACCAGTGAATCATTTTGTATAGACAATTTTAAAGTGGAAGAACTATAGGTTCGGCTAAATGTTAGTGTGTGGTTGTGACGTTCGTTGTTGCTATTAAGAAATGTCGCCTCCAGTTGGTATTGTATCGTGGCATTGGGAAAAATAGAGTCGGGTACTATGATTCGGGTTTCGCTTGTTGCATCCAGTTTCTGATCCTGCTTCCAGATTGTATCAGGAACAATCACCTGAGATTGAGGAAATTTTCCTGTGTTTTGGGGATAGAGTCTGAGTTGCACACGGGCGTCCATTACATTCAACTCATTTTCATCTGTTCCTCTGGCAAAAAGCTGTATTTTCTCACCAGTAGTATATTCTTTTTTATCACTACGGATTGTAAATGTGTTGGACTTCAGTTCATAATCTTCATAGGTGAAATTTCCTGTCACATATTCTCCCTCTTTTTTATCCTTGAAAATAACCTGACAGGTAGTGCCTAACTTTATACGCAGGCTATCTACAAGAATAAATGAAAACTCATATAAGCCAGGTTGATAAGGTCGTATAATACCTAATTTAATTTGCTTTTCCTGTGTATGTCCTTTGTAAAGCCATGCCTCCAGTTCTTTATGGATAGGATGTCCTGACCTTCTTCTACGAATAAATGCTTTCAATCGAACCGTTTCTCCAGCTCTGTAACGAGGTTTATTGAAGATAACTAGTCCCTGGTGACGTCGGGCAACTCTAACATCTCTCTGAAAGCCGGAAAAATTTGTTTCCCACCAGGCTCCATCAAACAGATGTGTTACGTCCTTAATCCAGCCTTGGGGATAACCACTTCTGACAGATGCATAAACCTGGTAAAAGGGCATGGTTACATACCCTAATCCGGGCCGTCCCAAAAAGACCCTACGCATAGTATTTGCTAAGTGGTTACTACCATATTGAGTGGTGACCGATGTATAGGAAGTAAATCCTTTATAGTCAATAGCCAGAAACCCTTTCCGATTAGTATTTCGAATACGATATGACTGTGTTTTGGTATCAAACGAAATCTTATGTTTTTTAAGAAACACATTGGCGGTAGAAATACGATTGCCTAACGAGTCATGCAGATGGATGGCTAAATCATTTTTATTATTCAGAAGCTTTACCTGTAACTGTCCCACTGATTTTAATTCATAAACCAACCGATCTTCTGAAGCATACGCCAACAGATAATGGCCTTGTGGAAGTGTACGAGTGTATGCTTTGTCTGTTTGAAAGGAATCTATAACAGTGTGAAAGAATTTGTCTGTGACAGATGATAAATCTTTCTTATAAATGGTACGAGCTTCTGTATTAGTAATCTGAAAAACATACGTATAGAAGCTTGTTGTCCGGCTATGGACTAAGCTCTGGCCTATTGATATAAAGGAGAGAAAAACAAAAAAAGGGAGTAGAAAAAGTGTTTTCATAACAGCTTGCGGTTTTTCTTCAGATGCCGCAAGCTGTTAAATTCCATAAAAAATAAATTACCTGTACTATCAGATGCCTGGTAATCAGATAACTTTTTGAAAGATTATTTTCCTACAGGGATCGGTTTGCCAATACAACCACTAGGTTCCATAATATTGAGCAGTTGGGCTATTGTGGCAGATATATCCGTTACAAAAACTTCATCTATGCTGCTGCCATGTTTTACTGGGCCTCCATAAAAGATCACAGGTACATGCGTATCATAGGCATAAAATGAACCATGTGTAGTACCTTGTTTGCGACCTTCAAACCAGTTAGGCTCCAGCGCAATGTAGATATCTCCAGAACGTTTACGATGTATACCATTCTTGATCATTTTGATAAAATGCTCAGGCAGAATACTTTCATTGATTTCGTGAAGATTGATCACATTTGCCACCCCATTTAATTGCAGAAGGGAAGGTGTGATGCTTTCATAAATGTCTTCAACTGTTTTTCCTTTTTGTTGTAGCAAAGTATAGTTTAGATACAGTTGATTGTTTTCGTAACTACGTATCCAGTCACCTTCGCCAAATTGTGTATTCAGTTGTTTTTTCAGGTTGGTAAGCATGCTTCTGCCATCAAATACTCCTGCTGGAATATTCATTTTTGTCATGTGTTCTGCTGCAGGAGCAACCGCATGATCTGCACTCAAAAATACCAGTACGTTGTTTTTTCCGATGTAGGTATCCAGGTAAGTTAGTAATTCGGCAATATCGCGATCCAGACGAAGATAGGTGTCTTCTGTCTCGATGGCATATGGTCCATATTGATGTCCAACATAGTCTGTAGAAGAGAAGCTAACTGTCAGAAAATCGGTTACTTTGCCTTTACCCAGATTTTCTCCTTTTATAGCAGCCAGTGCAAAGTCTTTCGTGATTGTATTTCCTGATGGTGTAGAACGAATTAATTCAAAATCGGCTGTTCTTAACTTAGGCAGGTCATGGGGAAAAGAAGAGCTTGTTTCGTTCCGGAAACGACCCTCATGAGCCTGATCATCGGGTGTACTTTCACTATATTGAGCTGCATTTAGGAGAGGCGTCCATACCTGAGAAAGATATTTAGCTGCCAGCTTCTGCCCATTAAACTGTTGTACCCATTCTGGTAGCTGCTTCATGTAATAATCACTTGTAATCCAGTTACCGCTGAACGAATCAAACCAATAGGCTGCATTGGCAAGATGCCCGGCAGGCAGAATTGCTCCCCGATCTTTCAACGCTATGCCGACAACCTTGGACTGCATATTGTTTGACAAACGTAACTGGTCTGTAATTGTAGTTACCAGCAAATTACGTGGGGACATCAGACCTGCCTGAGATTCACTGCCTATAGTATGTGCTGTACTATCTTCTGTGCAATATACCACTTTGCCTGTGCGCTGATCAAACCATTCATTACCAGCTATACCATGAATAGCTGGAACAGAACCTGTATATACACATGTATGACCTGGAGCAGTATAGGTAGGTACATAATTGTAGTGAGCATTTTTACAGGAAAATCCTTCACGTACCAACCTTTTAAATCCACCTTCACTAAATTTACTGTTATAACGGATCAGAAAATCATAACTCATCTGATCTACTACAATACCAATTACCAGCTTAGGCTGTGAGCTGGTGGTAGCTTTGCTTATCGCTGGAGATTTCTTTGCAGATTTATGTTGTGCCTGTAAAGAAAGTGTGACAAGCAGTAGGATTAGTATTTTTTTCATTGGGTTTGTTGGTTTTTGCAGCAAATTAAAACAGAATTGAATATGGTTTGAATTAATTCTTTATTAAGTATTACGTTATTGGTGCAAAAACTTCTTTTGGGTAAACGTATTCTATTACTAATCAGGCTAAAGAAAACCGTTTGCCAGGTAAAGATTTAATTAATCCTTGTAGTTCAAGCGTAAGAAGTATGGATGCCATCTGATTAACTGGAATCTGAGATTTCCAACTGAGGTCATCAATTAGTATATCAGGTTGTGTTGTGAGCAGAGTCAAAATACTTTTTTCAGATTCAGATAAACCCTCTTGTTGCATCCATGGAATAGGTACTGATGGATTGTTTTTCTCGCCTGTTTCTTCTGCCCAACCCATCAGATACTCAAGATCAGATAATGATGTATAAATATGTGCCTGATGATTACGTATCAGTCGATTGCAACCTGCAGAATAAGGTTGGTCGAGGCTACCAGGAATTGCCATCACATCGCGATTATAATCATTGGCAATCTGTGCTGTTATTAAAGCACCGCCTTTAATGGCTGCTTCAACAACAATGGTTACATCTGACATTCCAGCTACAATGCGGTTTCTATCCGGAAAATGAGGGGCATCAGGTTTGGTTCCAAAGGTATATTCTGTAAGCAATCCACCGTTATCAAACATTTGCTGAGCTGTATTTTTATGTGCAGCCGGGTAGATTGTATCAACTCCGCTTCCCAAGACGCCTACAGTTGGAACACTATGTTTTACAGAGGCTTTGTGTGCTGTAATGTCTATACCGTAAGCCAGACCACTCACTACTAATACATCCGGATATACAGACAAACTTGTTATCAGTTCTTCTGTTACTTTCTTTCCATAGGTAGTTGCATTACGTGTTCCCACAATGGCAACAACCTTCTTCGCATTCAGATCTGCTGTGCCTTTGTAATACAATAACATAGGAGCATCAGGTAATTGTTTAAGGCGAGTCGGATAATCCTTATGGGTATAGAAAAGTATTCGGACATTCTGCTTAAGTGCTTGTTCATAGACAAAGTCTGCTACACTAAACCCTTCTCTGGCATGTATAATCTCTGCTGTCTTTTCTCCTATTCCTGGAATTCGGGTTAGTTTTCCCTTGGATGCTTTGAATACTTCCTGAGCAGATCCACAATAACTTACTAATTGTCTGGAGAGAGCAATGCCTATACCTGGTGTAAGACTGAGCGCAATCTGATGTATGATTTCTTCTTCCATATAGACTAAAAAATATTTTTGATTTTATACAGTTTCAATAGTTTAGGTAAATGTTTATGTAATGGTTTTTTTGTTTCTGTGTGAAGATATAGAGGTATGAAAGTATAAATTTAATGGAGATAGTAAATGTGAAATACCTGAGAGAGAGCATATCTCTACTAAACATCTCAATAGAAACTAAAAATTTTCTGTAGTAAAATGAAGTATATTGAGAGATTATGCAAAATGATTTTTTGATAAAATAAGATAGTTTAAAGTGTAGATGTTTCTGTCACTATACACTATTGGTGAATAATAATATTTAGTTGTATTATGTTGATTTGCAGTTATTTACAGCCTTATTGAGTTAGCAGGATATGTGGATTTTATTATTTTGTCATAACTTTTTTGTTACTCATTACTTTTGTAGGTAGATATACGGAATTATTTTACAGACACTTAAGTTATCTAAATAGAGGCATCAAAAATCTGCTTTAGATGCATTAGAAGGCAAAAAATAAAAAACCTCCTTGTTTGTATTCAAAAGATTATTCAGATTTGCTGTCTCAATTGGAAACCTTTTAACCTCATATTACTCATGGCAAAAATAAAAGTAGGTATCAATGGGTTTGGTCGTATCGGTAGACTGGTATTTCGTGCAGCCGTTACTAACCACCCTGAAATCGAAATAGTAGGTATCAATGACTTGATTGATGTAGAATATATGGCATATATGCTTCGTTATGATTCTACTCATGGATTATTTAAAGGGGATGTGAAGGTGGAAGATGGGAAACTGGTTGTAAACGGAAACGCAATCCGTGTTACTGCAGAAAAAGATCCTGCTAACTTGAAATGGAATGAAGTAGGTGCTGAATATGTAGTTGAATCTACTGGTTTATTCCTGGATCAGGAGAAAGCTGGTTTGCATTTAAAAGCTGGTGCAAAACGTGTTGTTATCTCTGCTCCTGCAAAAGATGACACTCCTACTTTTGTAATGGGAGTAAATAACGAATCATATAAGCCAGAAATGACGATCATTTCTAATGCATCTTGTACTACCAACTGTCTTGCTCCTATCGCTAAAGTGTTGAATGATAAGTGGGGTATTGAAGAAGGTTTGATGACTACAGTACACGCTGTAACAGCTACTCAGAAAACTGTAGACGGACCTTCTATGAAAGACTGGAGAGGTGGACGTGGTGCTTATCAAAACATCATTCCTTCTTCTACAGGTGCTGCCAAAGCAGTAGGTCTGGTTATTCCTCAACTGAAAGGAAAACTGACTGGTATGTCTTTCCGTGTTCCTGTAGCTGATGTTTCTGTAGTCGACTTAACAGCTCGTCTGAAAACGCCTGCTACCTACGAAGAAATCAAAGCTGAAATGAAACGTGCTTCTGAGCAGGAACTGAAAGGTATCCTGGGATATACTGAAGATGAAGTAGTTTCTTCTGACTTTATTGGAGACTCTCGTACATCTATTTTCGATGCAAAAGCAGGTATTCAGTTAAGCCCAACTTTTGTTAAGGTTGTTTCCTGGTATGATAATGAGTGGGGATACTCTAATAAACTGGTTGAGTTAATCACTTATACTGCTAAAATCTAATCTGCAATAACTAGCATACGATATTTAAAAAAGCACGCTATCAATGGGGTAGCGTGCTTTTTTATTTTGTTGTATGTTCCAAATGTGAAATCCAAGGTCTGTATGTTTTCGTATTATTAATAGATTTATATTTTTTCTGCAAAGAGTTTACCTTTTGTTAGGTTATATACTAAATTAATAATAATAAGATAATGATAAATTAATAATCTGGTAAACAGTTAATTAGGTTGCCAATATGCTAGATGTACATTCTGATCCTCCGAAATGGATAAATTATTCTATTAATGCTTATCGTGTCTTGATGATCTTACTGATTCTGATATTGGCCTTAGTATTCATTCGCTCCGGCATGCTGATTTATCTATACAATAAAAATCTTCAAAGTTTAATCAGCAAAGAGACAGAAAGTGTACATAATAATGGGACTATCAATACATTCTTTATTGTTGCAATTTTGTTGGCTGCGGCTATCTTATTATCAGTCATTGCTCATATTAAAAGAAACAAATCCTTTGTATGGCATTGGTTTGGATTGTCTGTCGGATTCTTTCTATTAGCATTTTATGAGGCGACAGATATGTATGCCAAATTTGACGAATCCTTACAAAAAAGCTTTCAACCTGTTGCTATGCTCTTCTTCCAACGATGGATCGTGCCCATCTTTGTAGTTTTGGTAATTCTCTTTGTTATCTACACAAAGTTTTTAACTCATCTTTCTCTCAGGACACGAATATTCTTTATTGCTACAGAGTTTATTTATATCACAAGCACATTTGTTGAAGAAACGATACGTATTGATTACAAAAATAGTTTGCCAGATTCATTATCGCTTCAAGTACTATTGGTCATTGCAGATGGCGTAAAAATGCTGGGAGGTGCCATTTTTATTTTTGCATTACTGGATTATATGAATAAGTATATACCCAGGGTTGATTTTCAGGTAAAGTTCTAATACTCCTATTTCATGTTGAGCTATGTATTCTTCAGAAATAATGCGATCAGAGAAAGAGCAAGTTGTATTGCGGTTTAATTATCAGCGTTTTGTCTGGTTTTTAGTTTTTGTAGCCTTAGTGCTGGCTATGGTCAGTTTTGGTATGCAGTTTCGCAAATATGAGATAGATATAAATAGTAAGGTATATCAGAAGTTTGATTTGGATGGAGAACGAAATATACCTTCTTTCTTCTCTATGCTGTTGCTTATGACAACTGCAGTAATCCTATATATGATCTCTTCAATTAAACGTAAGTTTCAATTGACTTTTCGGAACCATTGGCTAGGCTTGTCTCTGATATTTTTGTTTTTATCTATGGATGAGTTGATTAGTCTACACGAGATATTGATTGACGTTGTTCGGTATATTGCGGGTAGTAGCACTGGAATATTTTTTTTGGGATGGGTTATACCAATGGGATTTATAGTGATATGTATTGGTTTTACCTATTTGAAATTTCTAATCAGACTCCCTTTACGTACTCGGCTTTTTTTTATTGTCTCTGCATGTGTATATTTAAGTGGCACCATTGGAATGGAAACTGTTGGCAGTTACTACTACCAAGTGCATGCAGAAGGTATAGGTATGCAGTTATGTATGACCATTGAAGAATCATTGGAAATGATCGGTATCATACTGTTTATCTATACCTTGCTCGAATATACACACCGATTTCTGGAGCCATTGACCATACACTGTGAGTTTGAGGAAAAGATATAGAGATCTTTACTCTTGTACAGTTTCTGGAGTTGTTTTTCGTTCAATAATTCCTGCTGCACTTATAGAAAGAGGTACTTCCGGGAAGTCGCTTGCCAGAAGACGCTGCAGTGTTTTAATGGCTTTGTTATCCTGATCCAACTGGCAACCTCCTTCTCCTGTTTGCTTGATTGGAGTAACCTCGGCTTTTATAAATTCTCCTTTCCGGTTAATAGAAACTTTTACAATAGGAGCCACTCCTCCTTCACCAGTCAAACTGAAGCGGCCATAGGTACAGAAGTTACCCAAGCTATAGATAATAAACCGATCCTTATATAAGTCTACTGAACGTGTAACATGTGGTCCATGACCTAGAATAATATCCGCACCTGCATCAATCATTTTGTGTGCAAAATCATATGGATTGCCTCTGTTTTCTCCTACAAAAAGCTCTGTTTTCTTGGTTACATGCTGTGCTCCGCGACCTTCAGCACCTCCATGAAAGGAAACAATTACAATATCAACGGAATCTGCCAGTTTACGAACCATTTCCTGTGCCTCTTTAATCTTGCGTATATCCAGAGTCCCTTCATTGGGTGCAAAGGCGATTAGACCATATCGGGTACTATCCCTTACAAATACAGTAGTGGGAGCTACCTGTAAACCTGCATAAAGAATTCCATTGGACTCAAGCGTCTGCATAGAACTTTGTCTTCCTACTGGCCCGAAATCTCCACTATGGTTATTGGCTAGACTCATCATATCAAAACCTGCATCTACAAGATATTTTCCATAACGCGTAGGCGTCCGGAATGCATAGCAGATAGCAGGATTGGAACAAGTCTTTACTTTGCCACCTTTGTTTTTATCCAGTAAGGTTCCTTCCAGATTACCAAAGGTTACATCGGCATTACGCAATATCGTTTTGATTGAATCCGGAAAGATAGTAGCTCCATCATTGGGAGGTAAAAATGAAGAATCCGGATAATCTGTACCCATCATAATATCTCCTACACCAATGATTGTAAGTGTGTCTGCCTTATGCGAAAGTGTATCTGATGAGATCTGTACAGTATCCTGTTTGATCTTTAATGTATCCTGGGCTTGGATGGTAGCTGTGTAGCTTACCCCTAAAGCAAAGGTAATCAGTTTTTTATACATGATGTCTTGTTCTGGCGAACCGCAAAGATACCAAACCAGAGGCTGGCAGAAAAAGAGTAATCCAACAAAAGTGAAAAACCTAGTCTTTTTCATGAATACGAAAGCCTATTGCAGACCGTTCAGTTTGTTCACCATTGAGAAACCGTTCAAACCGATTTTCGAGAAACCGACATAGGTAATTATGCAGATAATGTAGAAAGGAAGAAAAGTCTGTTTCTGATTCTTCAGAATGAATAAAGAAATCTTCTTCTTCCGGTAGGCGTATTATAAATTTTCCATTGAGTTTTTTGAAGAGTATTTCCACAATTAAAAGAAAACCCTGTCCTTGAGAAAGCGCATCTGTATAAGGAAGATTAATACCATAACGTACATGCCAGAAACCTTTTTCATCCATCAATAAGGTTTCGGCTAAACTGGCAACCGTTTTCTGCTGATCTTCTCCTCCTATAAAGAAGAAGTTTTCTTCAGGTATCTGGTAATATTGTTTTACAGCTTCTGTTAGCAACTGTGCGAACTGGAAACTGGCTTGTTCATAGTTATTATAAAACTGACGATCTGTTTGGTAGATCTGTACTAATTCGGTGAATTTGGACATATAGTATTGGATTCGAATCTTTGTATTTACCAGCTTACGACTACATCTTCTTTAAACAATTGGGTTCTTCCTGTTGGATTAAACAGAGAGAAAGCAATAACATATCTGCCTGACCTTACTTTATCTCCTGTTTGACTGGTTCCATCCCAGGTAAAGAATCCTTCTGTAGACAGTGATTGATTGGAGGCAATCTGTTTGACCTGTCTTCCAAGCATATCAAAAATGGTTATAGTAGCTATGTTACCTTGTGTACTGAAATGATAGAGCAGGGACGTAAAATCATGGTAACCATCTTCATTGGGTGTAATTACTTTAGGGGTAACCTGAATAGTCGCTGTTGTGGAGGTTGTTGCAACAGATTGGGAGTTCTGATATCCCGGAGTCGCATATCCTTCTGTGGCCGCAGCTGAATGCCAGTTAGCTGGCAGGTTCGTTGCCACATTAACATTAAGTCGTTCCAGTGAGACTCCTTCCTTGTCTTGTATCATAGAGAAATGATAATCTTCTGAATAGTCAAACTGGTCAATGATATTTCCTTTTTCGTTGATGAGTACCACATTACCTGCTTCATCGTAGAATGTAGGCATGGAGGACATCACAACAAAGTTTTCAGTCTGCGCTTTAGGATAGTTATTTTTCAGGATTGTGGCATCTGTTGTAAAGACAACAAATTTCTTAGGTGGTAATAGTCGATTGACAGAGGTACACGTTTTCTTATTGGCAGGAATATCTTCTTCAATATTGGCTAGTTGCCAATTCTGCAAATTGATATACTTGTCTGATCGGTTGTAAATTTCTACAAAGTCTACTCCTCCAACTCTGGGGTTAAAGAGAACCTCATTAATCACTACATCTACAGAATCTGCTGTTTCAGGCAGTGCTAGTAGGGTTTGCAGCATATTGGTTTGTATATTCTGATTACAATCCCTGAGATTCTTTATACTGAGTGTATATTGCTGTTTGGGTTGAATGTCTGATGAGAGAGTCAGTCGTACAGAACGAAATGGATATTCACATAGGATCGTTTCTATCTGTATCGTTGGATTGAGAGAGTAATTACTGAGTGTATTAGCTGAAATGCTATCTAGTTTTTCACTAAATGTAAGCTGGAGTTGATTGGTTGCTATAACTTCTGTTAGAGCCAGAGTCGGAGGGGTAAGGTCTGGCTTGGAGGCTGCGACAGAATTAACTTGTCCTGGTGTACCTCCTTCATCGGATACCGACGCAGTCCAGTTGTTGTCTTCACCACAAGGATTGGTAAGGTCAATAAGTTCAATAGACCATCCTCCTTCCGATTTTACAGAACTTTGATACCAGCTTATATCATACTTCACCCGATCAATGATCACACCGACTGGATTTCGTAGCGTTAATTCATCTCCTGAGTTGTTTAATGAGGGAAGGCTACTAAGTGATACTACTTTCCCAAAGGCTTCAAATTCTGTTGCATAGGTATTCTTACATAAAATAATATATTCTTGTGGAGCTATCGTAAAATCAGGTAAGATAACTTTGCTGGAAGGATCACTTAATGTGCAACCTTTCAGGGAAAGGCTTTTGTCTGTTGTATTATATAGTTCTACAAACTCAGCCTGTGGTAATTCTACCCTAGGAGATTCATCTGCGAGTAGTTCTGTAATGATAATGTCTTTATAGCTGATAGGACGTATAGGTTGGATTGGCGGAGGAGTTGTTCCATCTATCGTCAAATCATCCAGAATAAAGCCTAATGCATTCGTAGATGTATAATTACATACAATCCCAAAATAACTAGTGTTGGTAAAGGTTTTGTCTGTTATAGTGCCTTCGCTGACAAAAGCAGTTTCGGTGGATTGTTTTGAAAATAATTGCCAGTTCCCAATGGCATCCCTATATACCCGTATAGTAAGGTTAGGATTGGTTGCTGCCCGACCTGCTATTCCATCAATAATTTTTGTGGATGTACTTCCGCTTTGTTTGTATAGATCAACACCATCCGCACTTCCCGTTTCACCTATTCGAATATAATATCCATCCAGATCGTTCTTCAGATTAGCTTGTGAACTCATCAGATAAATCCGGACATAATTGCTATTGCTAGGTGCAAAGGTTAACTGGACAGAGAATTCCCAGGTAGTGTTATCTGCAGCTGTATTGGTTGTTGCTAATGAGATAACTGATGAAGATGATGATCCACTACTCTGTAGCTTTTGAGATGCATTGACCCAAAAGGAGGTAATATCACCTTGCCAGGCAGGATTTTGCGTAAAGTTGCCATCAGAAAAGTGCTCTGTCAATTGAGCCTTTAGGGAAGTAATAGGAAAAAATAAGGATAAAAATAGCAGGAGTGTACCTGTCCTCATAAAGCAAAAGACTTTTTGGCGAAAGTAGAGGTAAATTTTTGAATTATTTATAGTTTTTATACAGAAAAAATACATCTGTAAACTATCTGAGTCAAAGGGTTACTTTTTACATGGCACTTCATAAACACACGACAATCATTTAGTAACCTTTAACTGATAAGCACATGAAGAAAGTAAGTATGTCTTTTCTATTTTTTATTTTTATTCACTATGTATCCTATAGTCAGCTTTTGGATCGAATGTTAAAAAAGGTAGAAGATAAAGTGGTAGATAAGACAGAAGAAGCCATTAATAAGTCAACTCAGAAGAAAGATAAAAAAACAACCGAGAAGCCTGGTCCTGAAGGTAAACAGGCCCCAGCAGATTCGTCTGAGACTCAAGAAAAAGAATCCGGTAGTGAGAATAGTAGTACGAATGGTAATACTCTTGAGATAACACCTCTCAAAGCATACAGTAAGTTTGATTTTGTACCTGGTGACAAAGTGATTGCATTTGAAGATTTTAGTCGGGTAGGAGCAGATGATGATTTGCCAGAAGGATGGAATACCAATGGTTCCAGTGAAATTGTTACTTTGAACAATTATCCTGGTAAATGGATGGCACTAAAAGGGGGTAGTTATTCAGCCTTTCTACCTGAGTTTATTACTAATATTCCAGAAAACGCCACAATTGAGTTTGACATGATACTTACAGAATCTGACGGAGGGATTTTCTTTCAGATATTTAATGAGGAATTGAAACGTCGTCAGATAGAATGGACTGATTATCGGAAAGATGGTATCTCTATTGACCTATATGGAGACTGGATACAAATGGAGTCATATATTCCTAATCAGCCTACTTTTCAATCCAACACAGACCATAGTATAAGAAGTGTCTTTGAAGAGAATGTGAAAAAGAATATTAAAGTATCTATCTGGAGACAAAAGGGGCGTTTGCGTATGTATCTGAATGATAGAAAGGTGATGGATATCGCAAGAACATTTAATGGTAGTAATGTATACAATACGATTCAGTTTGTAAAACGAACTGAAAATGACGTATATATCCGTAATATTCGGGTGGCTGTTGGTAATCCTGATATCCGTGCGAAACTGGCTGCTGGTAAATTTTCCACCAATGGCATTTTGTTTGATGTCAATGAAGATAAAATCAAACCAGAATCGTATGGAGTGCTAAAGCAAATTGCGGAAGCCTTAAAATCAGACCCATCTTTGAAGGTTAAAATTATCGGACATACAGATAGTGATGGAGATGCATCCAGAAATACAGAACTATCCAAACGACGGGCTACCTCTGTAAAAACGGCTCTCTCAAAAGAATTCGGAATAGAAGATGCTCGAATGACAACAGATGGAAAAGGGGCTACAGAGCCTGTGAATCCAAACACTACTGCTGAAGGCAAAGCAAATAACCGTCGTGTAGAGTTTATTAAGACAAATTGATGTATTGAAGTTTTATATCGATGCAGAGACAAAAAATACTATGTCTCTGCATTTTTGTTGTTGCAAGATTTTGTATTGCCAAATGTCAGGTAAGTAAAAGAAATAAGTAGAATTAACTATTAATTCTATAAAGATTGTCTGCGAAAACTTCTCTTTTTAAATAAGAGTTCCTAATTTTGCAATCCTTTTACACAACTCATTTATTTTCTTACCTTATTTTAATTTAAACGCTTATGAAAGTAGCCGTTGTAGGAGCCACCGGGCTTGTAGGTGGCGAAATGCTCAAGGTTCTGGAGGAAAGAAATTTCCCTGTTACAGAATTAATTCCCACTGCATCAGAAAAGTCAATTGGTAAGGAAATTAAGTTTAAGGGAAACTCCTACAAGATTGTAAGTGTTGACGATGCTATTGCAAAACGTCCGGATATTGCTATATTCTCTGCTGGAGGGTCTACTTCTCTGGCTCTGGCACCAAAATTTGCCGAAGTAGGTACTGTCGTGATTGACAACTCGTCTGCATGGCGTATGGACCCTACAAAAAAACTGGTAGTTCCTGAAGTAAATGCACATGTATTGACTGCTGAAGATAAGATCATTGCCAATCCAAACTGTTCAACTATTCAGATGGTTGTGGCATTGAACCCATTGCACAAAGCCTATACAATCAAACGGATTGTTGTGTCAACCTATCAGTCAGTAACAGGAACTGGTAAAAAAGCCGTGGATCAGCTTTTTGCAGAGCGGGAAGGAAATGCTGAAGTGCCTAAAGTATATCCTCATACCATAGACCTGAATGTGTTACCACATATTGATGTATTCCTGGATAATGGATATACCAAGGAAGAAATGAAGATGGTCAATGAGACCAAAAAGATTATGGGGGATGATTCCATTCAGGTAACTGCTACTACGGTGCGGATTCCTGTAATAGGTGGTCACTCTGAGTCTATAAATATAGAGTTTGAGAAAGATTACGATCTGAAAGATATATTTGAATTATTGAAAAATGCTCCAGGTGTGGTAGTAGTAGATGATGTAGCTAACTTTAAATATCCAATGCCAAAAGATGCACATGGAAAAGACGAAGTTTTCGTAGGTCGTATTCGTCGGGACGAAAGTCAGCCAAATACATTGAACATGTGGGTTGTAGCTGATAACCTGCGTAAAGGAGCTGCTACCAATGCTGTTCAGATTGCTGAATACCTGATGGAAAATGTATTGAAACCTACTACTGTTTAATCGAGTAGTGAATTTTCTTTCTAGCGAAAGATTTACAAAACTCCGTAAAAGATATACTTTTGCGGAGTTTTTGTTTTTTGTATTACATGAAATAGTAAATCAGTGCAGAAGTATTGGACGGAAGTGAAAGCAAGCTGGCATCAGGCCTGGCAGAATACAATTTTTAGAAAAAAGTTAATAGGTAGTCTTTTTAGTGTACTCATACTTCTCGCAACCTTTCCTGTATTCTTTCAATATATTGTTAAACGGGAAGGAATGCTTTTACATGATTGGTTACTGGTGAACATTCCAGCCATAGATGTTTCTATTTGGGTCTTTCTTGCAATCTGGGGAATGGTGATTCTTTCGTTGATTCGTTTTGCTAAAGAGCCAGATCGTGTATTGCTATTTCTGGTAGGATACACTTTGGTATCTGTTTTACGAATCATTACTATTCTGACCATTCCACTGAATCCACCTGTAGGGCTTATTGAATTAACAGATCCCCTTAGTAATGCTTTCTATGGAAAAAGTTTCGTTACCAAAGATTTATTCTTTTCTGGACATACTTCTTCCGTTTTCCTTATGTTTCTATGCTTACAACGTCCGGTAGACCGATTATTAGGATTACTTGCAACTGTTTTGGTTGGTGCTGGTGTGTTGGTTCAGCATGTTCATTATAGTATTGATGTACTGGCAGCACCTGTATTGACATATTTGTGCTGGCTTATTGCAAGAAAGATAATTCGTTATAAATGAAGTTATATAAGATAATTTTAAAGAAGCGAACAGATTTTGGAGTGAAGACGTAACCCGAATCTACCAGCCTTTATAGGTTATATCGACAGTCTCAATAATTCTTTTATCTAGTTAAAATGCTTCTGCCAGTTGAAAATATAACCCTCGTGAAGAATCCTGACCTATGCCATAATCCAGGCGTAAATTTAGTTTTTCTGTACGGTTTAACTGAAATCTAAGCCCTAGCCCATAGGAATATTTGAGATGGGCAAGACTGATGTCTTTGAATCGATGAGTGACATTTCCTGTACTACCAAATACCACCCCACCAAAGCGCCAGTAAATAGGAAAACGATATTCCGTCTGAAATACAAATTGATTACGATCACGATATCGTCCATCATAATAACCTCTCATGCTATTATATCCTCCGAAGGAAGCCAGACTGCGTAAGGGAACTTCTACTCCATCATTAAAGAATCCATAAAGCTGTAGTGCCAGTACCTGTTTTTTGTAAACCTTGATAAACTTACGAAGATCTACCATATAATTGGTATATCTGTAATCAGAACCCAATGCTTCATTGAAATGATTAAACTGGATCTGAAGCAACTCTCCTTTATCCGGAACAAATGCATGGTTTCTGCTATCCCATGTAAAACTGAATCCGACACCAGAGACTTGATAACCATTCTTGCCAGGAATCTCTTCTCTATCCAGAAGTCCTCCTTTTTTATAATCAACTTCCAGGAGACGTTGATATTCATATAGCATACCCAGGAAGAAGCGTCTTCCTATGCGTCTTTGAAGATGTGGATAGATATAGTATTGCTTAAAGATATAAGATTCTTTGTTTGACTCTGGTGCATTAGGTCCAATTCCCCAGAATGAGTCTGGAAAATAACTGTAGGAAATCTGCTGATTCAAAATATATCTTTCATTGGCAAAATAGGTAGTGCCATTCAAAGCAATAACCAGTTGTTTGTTCAACGAATAGAGTCCCAGCCCCTGTATATTGGAGGTACGGCTACTTGTATCTTTACGATTAGGGCGAAAAGTGAAAGAACCGGCGGCTCCAAATGCCCAGTCTGTCTCAATAGAACGGGCAATTACCGGAAAAATCAATAATGACCTTCTGGAAGGCAAAGAATCGGTTGGATTTTTTATATCCTGCTGATTTTGAGCAATAATAGTGCTGGTGGCAAATAAATAGATGAAAAAAAAACTACACCAGTGACAATGTGAACGGATCATGTTTAAGTAAATTGCTTACATATTTACGAAAATATCATTGAATAAAAAATTTATAATTAATTAACAATAATTTAACTTTACGAGGTAATAGTACAACTAGACACCTTTAAAGTATGATGGCTTCCAAACCGACAATTCTTGATAGCCCGGTATTTGTACTCGAAAACTCACTGACCGAAAGTCAGAAGAGCTTCTTTCATAAAAATGGTATCATTCAGTTTAAAAACTTTATCAGCAGAGACACAGTCAATTTGTTTCTGAGAGAGATTCATGCCATTGAGAAAAAGTGGCTCGATCAGAAGATTGAGAAGATAAACGGTATCCCCTTAAAATTTGGGCAGGATCAGAATGGAAACCGTATGATCCAACGCCTGGCATTCACCTCTTTGTACAGTGATGTACTCAGAGAATTCTTACAAGACTCACGCCTGCAATCATTGGTTGAGTTGCTTTATCCATATGAAGGACGCATAGGGGAAAATGAAAAAGATGGGTTGGTGGTCAATCATTATGTTCGTACACCCAACAGTAATTTTTCACAGATGGGATGGCATACTGATAGTCCCAGAGATCTGTTTATGGGTCAGCGTATCATGCCTATGCTGAATGTGGGTATCCATCTGGATGATTGTTCGTTTGAAAACGGAGGCTTGCGGGTCTTGCCTGGAACCCATAAGCAGGGGATGTTAAAGCTGTTGTTTTCCAAAAAATACTTTATTGATCACAATCCTGATCCCAGGGAAGCAGGCTTGAATGTAGATGCAGGGGATCTGACGGTACATGATGGCAGAATCTGGCACAGAGTACACATTTCACCTCATTTCGGAGAGAAGAGCCGGCGTAGAGTGATGTACATTCCTATCATTACAGGAGACTACAAACCGAAGAATGAACATAGTAAAACACCCTTCTATCATCGTTTTGCTAGTAAAGTTCAAAATTAATTGTTTCCATTCCCAGAAAAGCTGTTTGGAGAAAGCCAGATTCCGGTATTTCCCAAACGGCTTTTTTTATGGAAAAATAGTATGTTTGAAGTTGTATCGTAAAAACTGAGCAAACCTAATTATATCTGAGTTTATGTCATATGCACTAGTAACAGGCGCAAGTAAAGGAATTGGAAAAGCGATTGCTATAGAACTTGCCAAACGTAAGTTTGATCTTTTGCTAATAGCTCGATCTGAGCAGTTATTGAAATCTGTAACAGAAGAGATTCAGAAATTATATTCTGTGCAGGTCAAGTATCTGTCATTAGATCTGTCTGATAATAATGCAGCAGAGCAAATATATAATTGGTGTAGACAGAATAATTATCAGGTATCTATATTGGTAAATAATGCGGGATATGGTTTATGCGGACCTTTTGATACTTCATCTATTAATGAACTAACCAATATGATGCAATTGAATATGACAACTCTGGTAAAGCTATGTCATATTCTCCTCCCTATGTTAAAACAACAATCTAAGTCGTACATTTTAAACGTATCGAGTACTACTGCTTATCAGGCTTTACCAAATATGAGTGTCTATGCAGCTTCCAAAACGTTTGTGTTGAGTTTTACAAGGGGATTAAAGCATGAACTAAAAGATACATCTGTATCAGTAACCTGTCTGAGTCCAGGTTCTACAGATACCGCCTTTGTAGAAAGAGCACGTATTACACCAAAAGCTCTGGAGGCTGCTAAAAAAGTAAATATGACACCTGAGGCGGTTGCAAAAGATGGTGTTAAAAAAATGTTTGCTGGGAAGGCAGAGGTTATTTCTGGCGGATTGAATCAACTGGGCGCTTTTATGGCGTGGTTGCTTCCTAAAACAATGATTGAGAAAATTGCTGGTGGTATATATAAATAAAGCGTGATTGTGAATCACGCTTTATTTATTTTTGGTCTTATTTTGAGCCGTCTATACGTTCAATCACAGCACCCAAATTGCGTAATCTTGTATCAATCTGCTGATAGCCACGATCTATTTGCTCTGCATTATCGATGATACTCACACCTTTAGCTGACATGGCTGCAATCAATAGTGAAACACCTGCACGGATATCCGGACTTGTCATACGAATACCTCGTAAAGGGATAGCACGATTCAAGCCTATTACAGTAGCGCGGTGAGGATCACATAATATAATTTGTGAACCCATCTCAATAAGTTTATCTACAAAGAACAACCTGCTTTCAAACATTTTCTGATGAATAAGCACTGTTCCTTTCGCCTGTACTGCTGTTACCAAAACAATACTTAATAAATCAGGTGTAAAACCTGGCCACGGATGGTCGGATACTGTCATAATAGACCCATCAATAAAAGTGTCTATTTCGTAATGTTCCTGAGCCGGAATATAAATATCATCTCCTTTTATATCCAATCGGATACCTAATCTGCGAAAAGTTTCCGGAATAATACCCAAATGTTCAACTCCAGCATTTTTGATGGTGATTTCAGACTGGGTCATGGCTGCCATTCCAATGAAGGAACCGATCTCAATCATATCGGGCAACATAGTATGTTCAGTTCCTTTCAGATAATCTACTCCTTCAATAGTCAGTAGATTGGAGCCGATTCCACTTATCTTTGCACCCATGCGATTTAGCATCTTGCATAGTTGCTGAATATAAGGCTCGCATGCTGCATGATAGATGGTTGTAGTGCCTTTGGATAGGACAGCTGCCATCAGGATATTGGCTGTCCCTGTGACAGATGCCTCATCCAATAACATATAACAGCCTTGCAAATTGCTTGCATCAATATTATAGAATCCATTTTGTGGATCATAATTAAATTTAGCTCCTAACTTCTCAAAACCAAGGAAGTGGGTATCAAGACGTCTTCTGCCTATTTTATCACCACCTGGTTTAGGGATGCGGCTTTTTCCAAAACGGGCAAGCAAAGGCCCCAATACCATAATAGATCCACGTAATGCACTTCCTTTTAAGCGATAGGCATCACTCTCCAAATAGTTCAGGTCGATATCTTTGGCTGTAAATCTATAAGAGGACGAACTTAACTTTTCAACTACCACTCCCATATCACCTAATAACTCTATTAGTTTATTAACATCCCGAATATCTGGTATATTATGAATGGTAACAGGTTCGGGAGTTAACAAAACGGCACATACAATCTGTAAAGCTTCGTTTTTAGCTCCCTGTGGTATAATATCTCCTTTGAGGCGATGTCCTCCTTCAATGCGAAAAGAAAGCATATCTTAAGTTAAGAATGAAGAATAGTAAAAATGGTAAAATATAGTGCGACCATTCATTATTCAACAAACGGCCTTTGGTCATTTCTGGTTACAAGACTAAAGAAAAATCCTGAAAAGTTGAGTATGAATATATAAAAAATCCCCTGCGAGAGGGGATTGGGAACGAATATATGTAGATTTTGATACCTTTCCGATTATTTTTTACGCTTTTTGTTATTGTTCTTCTTGCCGAACTTATCGTTTTTCTTATCGTTGCGGTTACCATTGTTATTATTCCGATTCTTATCACGGTCATTTCTGTCATTGCGATTATCGAATCGGCGAACGGCTTCTGCTTCAAATAAACCTTCAGACTTCACCGTTTGGAGATCAATAGTCAGTTTACCCTTAGACATTTCCTGTATCTGCTGAATAACCACTTCATCTTCAATATTCTTTTCTGTCCAGGTTTGGTTGAATGCCTTCATCAGACGGCCAATATATGCTATTGCCCGGATCTGTTCTTCCCGGTTTGTGATGGCAATTGCTTTGTCAACAAGTTGAATTACCTGATACCCATACTGTTTGAATCTGAATTCGTGTGTAGGATAAGGTACTCGTTGAGGTTTCTTCCCTAATGCAGTCTTTTCTGGTGGTGGGTATGGGCTATCCACATCCAGATTGAAACCTGTAAGAATATATAAATCATCCCAAAGCTTCATGGTATAGTCCTGACCTTCCCGCATATTGGGATGTATCTCCCGCATAAGTTCAATCAGTGCATGAGCCAGGCGAGTACGTTTGTTTTTATCATCTATGGTGAGCAGATAACCTGCTAGTTTTTGTACATTACGCCCATATTCTTTCTGAATAAGGGGCTCAAGTTGGGTGTTATACTCAAAGTTCTCCATTCAAAGTGCCATTGGCAGGTTTGTATCAATGCAAAGATACTATTTTTAGATTAGATAAAAGAAAAGATATAGGATAAAAGCAATAGTAATTTTTGTAATTGTGTTTTTATCTGTTAAAGTGACATCTTTTTAAGAGAAAATTGTACAAGGAGGTTTACGTGCATACATTTTCCTTTCGTATCTTTGACTCAACGAGCTACTAATTATACATTACTGCTTTGAATCTCCGGATCTTACCAATTGTACTACTGGTATCTGTGCCTGTTATGGCACAAAACAGAAGACTGGATAGCCTTCAGAATCTGTTAAAAACTCTGCCCCAGGATACTAATCGTGTCAATGTAAATATTGCAATGTTTCGTAACTTATTTGCATCCGATGTGAAAAAGGCTATGCCATATGCACAGGCAGCACTTCAGTTATCTCAAAAATTACATTTCAGTAGAGGTGAAGCTAATAGTTATTCCAATGTGGGAATTGGATATGATGTCCAGAATGACTATTCCGCTGCTTTAGAGAACTTTCTGAAGGGCTTACGAATATTTCAGAACATGAATTTTTATCCGGGTATTGCAACTATATACAATAATATGGCCAATACCTATCGTCGGGAGGGCGATTTTGATGAAGCGCTGAAATTCTACTTAAAGTCCCTGGCTATTAAACAGCAATATGTTACTAATGATAAAATAGGTATAGGTCATACCCTTAATAACATTGCTGTTGTGTATGACAATAAGAAAGAGTATTCCAAAGCACTCGAATATTATCTTCAGGCATTGGAAATAAAAAGAGGAGGGAAGGATAAAAAGAGTATTGCCTATGCTCTCTCAAACATTGGGGTATTATACTTGAGATTACATCAGTTGGAGAAATGTATTGACTATCAGAGTAAGGCTTTGCCTCTTTTCGAAGAGGCGAATGAAGGAATAGGAGTATTGAATGTATATATGATTCTGAATGAGGCATATGATAGTCTTGGTGAGTTAGATAAATCTATTGTCTATGGCGAAAAAGCTGTAGACCTCGCAAAAAAAATAGGGATCAAAGCAAGTATAGCCCAAGTAAGTGGTAGATTATCAAATACCTATGTGCTTCAAAAGAATTATGAGAAAGCCTATCTTTATTTGTCTTTGCAAAGGGCTTATCTGGACAGCCTGGATACAGATGAAGATATCCGGAAGTTTGAACGACTTAAGGCCGGCCATGAACTGGAAAAAAAAGAAATGGAGAACCGTGCTTTGCTGAAGGATGCCAGAATAAGAAAAGCAGAATTACTTGCATTGACGAAAGATCAGCAGATAAAAGCAGCGGAATTACAGTTGGCTGAGTTGTCCCTTAAGCAACAGACAGAAGGCAGACAATTGGAAAAGCTTCAGTTTGAGCAAGAATTGGGAGGAAAGGAACTGGAAAATCTAAAATTGCTGAAAGACAAACAAATAAAAGATACAGAACTGCAACTTAAAGAAGCTATTATTGGAAGACAGCAAGCTTGGGGAATTGCAACGGGAATAATCGTAGTTCTGCTTGGTGCGCTCTCTGTTACGTTTTACAGAAACTATAGATCCAAACGAGCAGATAATCAATTGCTTAATGAGCAAAAAGAATCTATACAGCAACAAAATGAACGGTTAGAAGAATTAAATGCCATTAAAGACAGATTATTCTCCATTATTAGTCACGATTTTCGGAGTCCTCTACACTCTTTAGAAGGCATTGTAGGCTTATTGCAAAATGAAGCCTTAACTCCAGAAGAGACTAAAGTAGTGGTTACTCAATTAGGAGAGCGTTTAGGGATTACATTACACCTTTTAGAGAATTTGCTTCATTGGGCTAAAACCCAGATGGAAGGCATGAGTGTACATCCAACGGTATTTGATGTGAAGACGATTGCAGACGAAAATGTTAGACTAGTTCAAGGGCAGGTTGTGAAAAAACGGATTGAAATTAGTAATGAGATGACTTCAAGGACTGCGGTCTACGCAGATAAGGAAATGATTAATCTTGTAATACGAAACTTGGTTAATAATGCCGTCAAATTTACAAAATCCAATGGGAAAATAGCCATACGTTCGTCATCCAATGACTCATTTGTTCATATTTCTATTCATGACACTGGATTAGGAATGACAAAGGAAAATCAGGAACGTTTGTTTAATACAGCTACAGCTTTTACTACTGTGGGCACAGGTAATGAAAAAGGTACAGGGCTTGGACTAACCTTGTGTAAAGATTTTGTGGTTAAAAATGGAGGAGATATTCAGGTTGAAAGCGAACCTGGTAAAGGATCTGTATTTACATTCTCAATACCGAAACATCAGTTTTCCTAGTTTATTCCTTTTGCTTTTACTCTAAAAGTCTGAATCTTGTTAGTTAAGAAGAGGTTAAATAGGATTTGAATAAATAGAGACATACCTATCTGCATAAGCCAACTAAATAAAAGATCATTTGAGTATCCAAATGCAGAAGCATCTGGAGCGGATGAGCTACTTACTATGATTAATAATGGAAGTATTGGTAAGAAAATTGCCAATAGTGGGAAGATGATAATGGCAGTTGTTTTAAATAATCTGTTATACGTATTAGATGCAATGAAGCTATAAATCAGATTGAGCACAACCTGAATAATCAGTAGAAACATACAGAGAAAAGATAATTAGTATAAGAGCTTCTATAGCGATAGTAAAAGCTCCAACCGCTATAGAAGCTATCATATTATTCATGAATCATTAATTTGGCAAAGCTTAATAACAGAGTTTTCTCTCCATCCTTCTCAAACTTAATCTTTGCTTTCTTATCTGGAGTACTAAAGTCAATAGAGGTAACCACCCCAAATCCGAACTTCGGATGCTCAACTTTCATTCCTACTGTAAGAGTAGATGTATCACTAGCTATAAAGTTAGTTGAAGGAGCATGTGTAGTGGCTGGAGTAGTGACTGGTGGCGCTTTGCGTGTTGTGAGATTCTTGACAAAGCTTGTATTACGTTCTGTTTCAAACGTACGAGTATTTTGTGTCATCCTCATATAGCTGGCATCAATCTCCTTTAGGAAACGACTTGGCTCACAGGTTTGCAGCCTTCCAAAACGATAGCGGGTTTCTGCATAGGAAAGTGTGAGTTTATGTTCAGCCCGTGTAATGGCTACATAAAACAAACGTCGTTCTTCCTCCAAATCTGCCATGCTGGACAACATCATCTGAGAGGGAAACAGATCTTCTTCCATACCTACAATGAATACATGTTTAAACTCCAATCCCTTGGCAGAGTGTATAGTCATTAGTGTAACTCTATCTGCCTTATCATCTTTTTCATCATCGGCACTGGTCAGCAAAGATACGCTCTGTAAGAAAGAGGAAAGGCTTTTATCAGGGCTTTCAGGGTTGTCTACATACTCTTTAATTGCGTTCAGCAATTCCTGAACGTTTTCATAGCGAGCCAATCCTTCTACAGTTTTATCTTCATGCAATTCCTTCAATAAGCCAGACGCTTTGGCTACATGTGCAGCTGTTTCATAAGCGTCCTTGATAACAGAAGTTGCATGAAAACTTTTAATCAGAGCCGAAAAATTTTCAATAGGAGCTGATAATCGATCTCCCAGATAGGGTTTAGGATTCGCTACTACTTCCCAAAGTGTAAGGTTATTTTCCATGGCAGCTACCACTATTTTAGCTACAGTGGTATCTCCAATCCCACGTTTGGGTAAATTGATAATACGTTTAAATGCCTCCTCATCGCTTTGATTGATTGTAAAACGCAGATAGGAGATCAGATCTTTAATCTCTTTCCGTTGATAGAATGAAACACCACCAATCAGTCGGTACTTGATGTTTTTCTTACGCAAAGCTTCTTCAAATGCACGGGATTGAGCATTGGTACGATACAAAATCGCAAACTCATCATTATGCCTTTGATACAACATTTTCTCTTCAAAGATGGAATTTGCTATCAAAGATCCTTCCTCATTATCAGAAGATGCTTTTATTAACTCAATCTTATTGCCTTCCTCATTTGCTGTCCATACATTCTTTTGAAGCTGACTTTTATTCTTAGCAATTACAGAGTTGGCTGCATTAACAATATTCTGTGTGGATCGGTAGTTTTGTTCCAGTTTTACAATTCTGGTATCTGGAAAATCGCGCTGAAAATTAAGTATGTTCTGAATATTAGCCCCCCGGAAGGCATAAATACTTTGCGCATCATCTCCTACCACACATATATTCTGATGAACAGCCGCAATCTTTTTGGTAATAAGATACTGAGAGATATTGGTATCCTGAAACTCATCAACAAACATATAATGGAACTTTTGTTGATATTTATTGAGTACATCCACATGATCACGGAACAGCACATTGGTATTGAACAACAGGTCATCAAAGTCCATTGCATTAGCTCTTCGTAATCTTTCCTGATACGTTTTATACACCTTTCCTAATTCGGGTACCCGACTTGCTTCATCATCTGCACGATATTCTGCACTGTTCATATAGGCTTCTGCAGAAATTAGATTATTTTTGGCAGATGATATTCTGTAGAGTACATTATTAACCCGATATACTTTATCATCCAGGCTCATTTCCTTAAGGATTGTTCGAATTAACGATTTTGCATCATCCGTATCATAGATGGAAAACTGGCTCGTAAATCCAATCTTTTGAGCCTCTATTCGCAAAATACGTGAAAAAACAGAGTGGAAAGTTCCTGCCCAGATATTGCGTGCATCAGTTCCTACAACCTTCTCAAGACGACTACGCATCTCATCCGCTGCCTTGTTGGTAAAGGTCAGGGCCATAATCCGAAATGGATCTACACCTCTGTTCATCAAATGGGCAATGCGATAGGTTAATACGCGGGTTTTGCCTGAACCAGCGCCTGCAATAATCATTAAAGGGCCTTCTCCATGTGTTACAGCTTCGCGTTGTGGCTCATTAAGTCCTTCTAAGTAATTCATATTGGTTAATTAGGCAGGTAAGTTACTCTTTTCTACAATTTGCTTTCCGGGGAATCAAATCCTCTGTCTGAAGAAATATAGATTTGAAAAATGAGGTGCAAGTTACAAAAATAAACCCATGAGAAAACTCTCATGGGTCGAAATAGATTTTTATTGCCTGATAAAGTTAGACTGCAAAACTTTCTCCACATCCACAGGTACGGGTTGCATTAGGGTTTTTGAACTGGAAGCCTTTTCCATTTAATCCATCTGAAAAATCCAGCTCTGTTCCCAACAGATACAAAAGACTCTTCTTGTCAACCAAAATTTTAATTCCTTTGTCTTCAAAGATCTGGTCCTGTGGTTGGATAGCTGCATCAAACTTCAGATCATACATTAAACCAGAACATCCACCACCTGATACTGCTACACGAATATTGTGTTCACCGTTTAACCCATCTTTCTGACGCAGTTCAATGATTTTATCTTTGGCTATATCTGTTATTGTAATCATGTCTATGTAAAGGAAATGAATGAGAGATACCGATATTTATTTGTTTTTGATACTTTGCAAACAATGCTATTTTTACAAATATAAAAACGGATTGTCTTTTAGAAAAGTTCATTATGCAAAAAATAGAACATATAGGAGTAGCTGTCAAAGATGTAGATTTTTCAGAACAGTTATTTGAAAAATTATTGGGAGTTGCTTCTTACAAGCGGGAGTTTGTAGAATCTGAAAATGTAATTACCTCTTTTTTTCAGGTTGGAGATAGCAAGATCGAATTATTACAGGCTACTAACCCTGATAGTGCAATTGCCAAATATATTGAAAAAAGAGGAGAGGGTATGCATCACATTGCTTTTGAGGTGAAGGACATCTATGCTGAAATGAAGAGATTGGAAGGAGAAGGGTTTACCCTGATTAATGCAATGCCTAAGTTTGGAGCAGATAATAAACTGGTATGTTTTTTACATCCCAAGACAACTAACGGGGTCTTAATAGAGTTATGTCAAGCTATTGAGAATACATCTGGCAGTTAGATTATTCAACTGCCAGATGTGTGTAATTAGTTCAGGAATTTATCTATTAAAGAGAAAATCCGCTCAGTTGCTTTTCCATCCCAAAGAGGCGGAATGCCACAAGTCTTGTAATCGCCAGTATTAATCTGATTTACAGTTGTCAGGATTTTTTCTTTGTCAAAGTGCAGAAGTGTATTGGAACCGAGATCTATCGTAGATGGTCTTTCTGTGTTAGGTCTCAGGGTGATACATGGCACCTTTCTGAATGTTGTTTCTTCTTGGATTCCACCGCTGTCTGTAATGACATAACGGGCATGCAGAATTAGTTTCTGAAAATCCAAGTATCCTACAGGATCAGATAGAATAAGATTGGGATTAGTTTCTACCTGGTCATACAGATTAAATTCTTTAAGACGATTGAGTGTTCTGGGATGAATCGGGAAAATAATTTTTAGTTCACGGGTTAATTCGGCGATAATATCCAGCAGTTGTTCCAGTCCGGAGAGAGTATCTACGTTTCCTGGACGGTGCATAGTCATCAGTGCATAGTGTTGAGGCTGTATTTCCAGTTTTCCCAGTATTTTGGATTGCTGAATATCTACATCATAAGCTACTAATGTATCAATCATTGTATTGCCTACCAGATGAATTGATTCTGGCGATTTCTTTTCTGATAGCAAATTATCAAGTCCGCTTTGCTCTGTTACGAAGAACAGGTCCGTAATCGCGTCTGTCAATATCCGGTTTATTTCTTCAGGCATTTCCCTATCATAACTGCGTAAGCCACTTTCTATATGGGCTAATGGCGTATTTGTTTTATTTGCTACCAGTGCTGCTGCCAGTGTAGATGTAACATCGCCTACTACTAATAGCATATCTGGTTTATATTCACGGACTACCCCCTCAATGCCCTGCATAATCTGAGCCATCTGAGTAATAACAGTAGTAGTTTCTGCCTGAATTCGGTATTGTGGTTGTGCAAGATGAAGTTCCTCAAAAAAAACATCACTCATATTGTGATTATAATGCTGGCCTGTATGCAGTAATTTATGAGTAAGCTGAGGATATTGCTGTACAACCTTATCAAATTGAGTAATTTTAATAATATTGGGACGTGTTCCTACAACTGTAAGCAGTTTTTTTTGCATTTCTCTGTTTTTATTAAGAATTAAGTATCCTATTGGCTGTCGAATCTTCTGCGAATCCACTGAAATGGAGATCCTAAGCGTTTAAATATACGTTTTAACAGCGTCTTTTTAGTTGTATCCTCATCATAATAGCCATAACCATAGCCGTATCCATACCCATATCCGTAATTATATCCATACCCTGAACTTGTGCGAAAATCGTTAAGAACAATGGCAAGGTTTTTTGCTGTTTTTTCCTGATATATTTTATTGATGGTTTCTAAAAAGACTTTCTTGGACTTCTTTTGCCTAACCAGGTATACATTTACATCAGCAAATTTCATAGCAATTACTGCATCTGTTACCAGACCTACTGGTGGTGTATCTATAAGAATATAGTCATACTCATTGCGTAAATCTTCCATAAGCTGTTCCATTGCCGGACTCATAATTAGCTCCGATGGATTAGGTGGGATAGCCCCCGCTGGTAAAAGATGTAGATTATTGACAGGTGTATGGACAATAGCATCCTGCCATTTTAGTTTGCCTATAAGTACTTGAGTAATGCCTTTTTCTCCTGGTAAGTTAAATTCTAATTGTAATTTTGGCTTTCGTAGATCCAAACCTACCATCAACACCTTTTTGTCAGAAAGAGCCAGGATAGAACCAATATTTAATGTAAAGAACGTTTTTCCTTCGCCACTAATAGTGGAGGTAACCAAAACAACTTTATGTTCAGACTGGCTTGCCAAATACTGAAGATTAGTTCGAATAGAACGAAAAGATTCCGAAATTATAGATTTAGGCCTGTCAATTACTACCAGATTAGATTTCCCTGGCCGTGGGCTATGACTGACAATACCTAAAATCGGAACTCGTGTGTTTTTCTCAACCTCACTGCGATCTGTTATAGTATCTTTTAAAAGGATTTTAATGATAATAAATGTTGCAGCTATTGATAGACTAACAAATATTGCTATGACATATGCAGAATTAGGCTTGGGACGAACAGGACCACCAGGAAGGTATGCATAATCGAGAACAACTACATCAGATAATGTAGCTGCTTCTGCAATACTATAGCTTTCTCTTCTTGCCAATAAGGACTGATAATTAGATGCGTGTATTTCATAGCGCCGACGAATACCTGTATTTTCGCGTTGTGTTGATGGTATCTTGTCAAGTTCAGTTTCGTATTTTCGTATTTCCTGGTTAATGGTACGCAAATTATTTTCCAGTGCGTCTTTATAGCTTTGCAGTGTTGTGAATAAATTTTTTCGAGCTAGCTCTAGCTGTCTGTCAATACGTTTTAATTCAGGGTTATTAGGAGTTAATGATGTCTGCATCATATTTCTTCTAATTTGTAACTGGCTTATCTGTGACAAAGAACTAGCAAAACGACTATCTTCTGTTCCCATGTTTGTTGTGGAAATCAAGCTCGGATCTTTGCCTTTACGTACAGATGTTTCTAATGAATCCAGTGCCCGAAGTTCCAATTCCAGATTTGCTTTTTGATCAATATACTTTACAAGGCGGCTCTGTGAAAAATCAGGTGTCAGATTAATAATACCTTTGCTACGTTGAAATCTTTCAATCTGTTGTTCTGATGAATTTAATGAATCTCTATATGCAGCTAATAACTCTCCAATAAATTTTAATGTGTTTTTAGCCACTTTGGTCTTTTCTTCGACAGATCGCTCCTGATATGCTTTAATTAATGCATTGACAAAATCCATAGCTCTTTCAGGAACATTGTCTTGGCAGGAAATATAGAGCATAGATGTTTCTTCATTTCCTCGAGATATGCCTACACTTCCTCTGAATTTACCTATAGGTGTCCAGGGATAATGTACAATAAAAGAGTAAGGTTCATTAAGAGTAGGATTGCTCGGTCTTTGGATGTTTTTAGTTATAGAGAATATACCAAATTGATTATTAATTTTTTCATTGATTCTATGCACGGAACTAATCTCTTCTTCCCCCCTTTGATAGCTGAATTTAAACCTAGCAGTATCAAGAAACTGAATATTAAATTTCTGTTCTCTGGCATAAAATGTGTCAATAGCAACAATAAATGGAGTGTTTTTATATAGTTCGGTGGTTTTAAATCGACCCATTGCAAAATAAGATACATCAACAAAAGTCATATGACTTACAGCGCGTTCTATAACACTCTGAGATTTTATTATCTCAATCTCTGTAGTCAGATTCTTTTTCAAATGAAGAATGTCCCATTCTTGTAGTTGAGCCGCATCTGCTCCCAATGTTGTAGAGGATTCATCTTTGACAATGATAGTTCCTGTAGAACTATATATAGGAACAGTATATCGATTGTACAGATTGGCACTTATTATACCTATAATTAAACACAATACAATCACCCACCAATGGCTTAGAATTAGTTTAAATATTTGTCCAAAATCAATATCCTTATTCTCCAAGGGGGAGGAAAACTCCTGATTCATATTAAATGGCCAAGCTGGTTATTTGGTAAAATTGTTAATAGTATTGACGGTACTTATAATTAGTAGCGGTACTGTAATAACAGTAGATAGCAGGGCAATTACCTGACTTGCTGTACTAAATTGTTTTCGACGAAGAGGATCTACTACAATAACATCATTTGGTTGCAATCTGGATAATATAGGAGATACTGGTGTCTGGGTCGTTAAGTCAACACGATAGGTTGTAGTTTTCTTTGTCAATCTATCTGATCTGATAATTCTGACAGTTTTCATATTGCCAAATTGTGTTACCCCTCCAGATTTTGCTATTGCATCTGTAAGAGTTATATATTCATTTTCTACCTTTAAAATTCCTTGTGATCCTACTTCTCCCAAAACAGTTATAGAATAGTTAAGTATTTTAATATCTACACTAATTCCATTATCTGCAGTAATAATATACTTTGCCAACGCTGATTTCAAAGTATCTGCAGCTTGATCAAGTGTTAAACCTGCAACTTTTACTTTTCCAACATAATGTAATTCAATTTCTCCATTTTTATCTACTAGAATTCCAGCCCCATAAGCTGCCCCTGCTGAAGCACCACTTGCATTTACAGGAGTATTAAAAGGGCTTAATACATTTTGACCTTCTTCATTGATAAAGCCTGTCATCTTTAGTGCCAAAATGTCAAATGGAGCTATTGTGAACTCATAATCTTGGTTCAGATAGGTAGAGTCCGGTGCATCTGCTGCTGTTTTCTGAAAGTAGACAACTCTTTTATATGGAATGCAACCAAAAGATGATATAAGTAGAACTATAAATAGAAACCAGATGTAATATTTCATAAATAAGCTATATGCTTCAAACTCTCAATCAATAGAATGTGATAGACAAATGTATGACAAAAAAACGATTCTCAGGTAATTGTATTACTAATCTGAATAAATCCCTGTATTTTGATTCTTAAATGAGCATTATTTTTGTTGCTTTGTTAATTGTTTGTGAAAATTTACATCTTACCGATTTTACCTTTTTATGGATATAACACGTACAGAACTTGCTTCATTAGGAGAGTTTGGACTCATAAATCACATAAACTCACGTTTCTCATTGCAAAATCCTGAGTCAATTAAAGGTATAGGCGATGATGCTGCTGTAATTGCACAGGATGCAACACATTACACACTTCTTTCTACAGACATGTTGGTAGAAGGCGTACATTTTGACCTTAGTTATACGCCATTACCTCATTTGGGTTTCAAAGCTGTAGCCGTAAATGTCTCGGATATTGCAGCAATGTATGGAATCCCTAAACAGATTGTTATAGGATTAGCTGTAAGTAACAGGTTTTCTGTAGAAGCTATAGATGCCTTTTATGAAGGTGTAAAAGCAGCCTGCGATACCTTTAAAGTAGATTTGATTGGAGGAGATACTACCTCTTCCCGTTCAGGATTGGTTATTTCAATATCTGTTGTGGGTGTGACAGAACATGATAAGGTAGTCTATCGCAATACTGCCAAACCTACTGATATTGTTTGTGTGACAGGCGATCTGGGGGCTGCCTATCTTGGATTGCAAGTTTTGGAACGAGAGAAACAAGTGTATATGCAGGATCCGTCTATGCAGCCAGAGTTAACGGGTCGGGAATACATTTTACAACGCCAGTTACGCCCTTCTGCTCGTATGGATATTATTCATGAACTCCGTGAAATGAGTGTTGTTCCGACTGCTATGATCGACGTATCTGATGGTGTTGCTTCAGATATTCTGCATATTTGCAAACAATCGAATGTTGGAGTTGCCTTGTTTGAGGATAAAATCCCCATTGATGCTACAGCCTACGATACAGCCTTAGAATTAAAGTTAGATCCGATTACATGTGCTTTGAATGGGGGTGAAGATTATGAACTGTTGTTTACCATACAGCAGTCTGACTATGAAAAAATAAAAAATCATGCAGATATTTCACTTATTGGATATATACAGGAAGCAGCAAAAGGCAATGAACTGGTAACAAAATCCGGTAATCGAATCGCTCTTCAAGCTCAGGGATGGGTTCATTTTTAATATAACTAGATCTTTCGAGTTTTATTGATTCATAATCACAACTGAACTTGTGACTTGAATAAGAGTTATTTTAAAATATTAATGGCCCTTTCTCTTTGACAAAGAAAGGGCTTCTTTATCTATATGTTATCCTAAAAAATTAGGACGAATATTTTTTTTCTTTGAAAGGTCGTATTTTTCAGAGGGCATTGTACTTTATTGCCTTAAACAGAAATTGTTATGGTGCGTATTTTTTATAAACAGGGAAGGTTTATTCAGAAAGAAACGGATCTGCGGGAGTTGAGTCACTTGGAAAATATTCTTTGGATTGATCTGCAGGGGGCAACTCGTGATGATGAAGAATGGATTGAAACGAAGTGTAATGTTAGCTTTCAGACACCTCAGGAGATTGTTGAAATCGAGAGTAGTGCCCGTTATTTTGAACAAAACAGCACCATCAATGCCAACTCTAACTTTTTACAGCCAGATCACAATGGCTATCATCTGTATCCGGTTTCCTTTATGCTGCGAAACAATATTTTGTTTACGTATCGTACAGGAGACTCCAAAACTTTTGCTGATACGGTTCGAAAAATGAAGGTGAATGCAGAAATGTTTTCTACAGGAGATGATGTGTTTCTGACCTTACTGGAAACTCGAATCGAATCAGATGCTGATTTGCTGGAAGGTATTTCCCGGGAGATTACAGTGATGAGTAAAAAATTGAATCTGGAGAAGAAGCCTAACGAGAGTTACGTTTTGAAAATCAGTGAATTGCTGGAATATGCCATGATGGTCAGAGAAAGTACCATTGATAAACAACGGGTAATGTCTGCTGTGCTGCGTAGTGCGTTATTTTCAGACTATCATAAAGAAAGATTACGCATTATTCTGAAAGATATTTCTTCTCTTCTGGAGTATGCTACTTTTAATTTTGAACGACTAGAGTATCTGCAAGATACTATCACAGGACTTATTAATCTGGAGCAAAACCAGATTATCAAAATATTCACAGTATTTACAATAGTTTTTCTTCCTCCAACATTAATTGCAGGCATTTTTGGGATGAACTATCAGGCATTACCTACATCTGGAAAAGAATGGGGATTTTATTTTGCCTTATTACTAATGATTTTATCCTCTGCCTTTATCCTGTACTTTTTTCGCCGAAAACGCTGGATTTAATTCCCCGGCTACTTATACCTTTACCTGATGAATGTAATTTTACCATTGCATTCATTGGTGCTTTCCTAAACTTTACTAGATTCTTAAAACTAATTTTAATCTGTCATTAACAGATTATTAGATATTAATCAGCTATCAGATGAAAAAAGCTTTTCTATTTGTAGCTTGTGTATTGACTATTCAACAATATGTTAATGCTCAAGATACTACACAGGTTTCCCATTCAGCTAGTCCTTCGGTTGCATCTAAAGAAAAAGACGCTTTAAAGTTTAATCTGAATGAAAATGGTTCTCATTTTTTTCAGGTTACTTTTTTAAATCAAACTTGGGTGAGATGGAATCAGAGTAATCCTGGTACTATGGTAGATGGCATGGCAAAGTCAAATACGTTTGATATTGGTTTGCGTCGTACGCGTATTCAGATGTTTGGACAGATAACCGATAATGTATTTGTGTATTTTCAGTTTGGACAAAACAACTTTAACTCACAGTATAATTATAATTCCTCAGGTGGACTTAATCGTAAGAATGCGCCTTTCTTTCATGATGCTGTTGGGGAATATAAAGCTACCAAAGGAAATCAGTTGAAGTTAGGGGGAGGGCTGACAATTGTGAATGGTCTTTCCCGCTTTTCCCAGCCTAGCGTAAGCAGTATTATGACACTGGATGTACCTGTCTTTGCGCAGGCTACTGTAGATCAGACAGATCAGTTTTCCCGTAAACTAAGTATATATGCTCGTGGGCAGATTGGGAAATTTGACTATCGTGTAGCTATTAGTGATCCGTTTCCTGTTTTGAGTAATGGATCTACTGCTTCTAAACCTACTGCTAATGCTACATTTGCACAAAAAGGGCACTCTCATCAGTTTCAGTCTTATCTGATGTACCAATTCTTCGAGCATGAGTCACATACCACTCCAGGGTATATGACAGGCACTTATCTAGGTAAGAAAAAGATATTTAATTTAGCTGCAGGAATTATTACACAGCCTGATGCTATGTGGTATGCAGAAAGTAATGGGGATACAACATATACTAAAATGCTTCTGTGGAGTGTAGAGTCATTCCTGGATATGCCTCTGAATAAATCGAAAGGAACTGCTTTATCTGCCTATGCAGGTTTCTTTAGCACCAATTATGGCCCTAATTATTTACGTTTCAATGGTAGCATGAATCCTGCTACTAGCAGTAATGCAACAAATGCGATTTCAGGAGCAGGAGGAACATATGGTAATGCATTTCCTATGTTTGGAACCGGTAAAGTATTTTACAGCCAATTGGGATATCTGTTGCCAACCAGTTTACTTGGAGAGAAACATGGGCAATTGATGCCTTATGCAACGTGGATGCATGCCAGTTATGACAGATTGAATGGTAAGCCAATGGATGTAATTGATATTGGATTGAATTGGTTGATTAAAGGACATAATTCCAAGCTTAGTCTTGACTATCAGAATCGTCCCACATATCAAACTGATTCAAATGGAAATGTACAAACAGGTGATCGTAAAGGAACAGTATTGATGCAATATCAGATATTTATTTAGTATAGAAGTAGAAAAATAAATAGCTCCAGCCTGTAACAGGCTGGAGCTATTTATTTTTAATTGATTTTTAATCTGTATTTAATTCGAGTTTAATAGTACAAAAGCACATTTGTAGTGTCATAGCAGAAAAACCCTTACAAATAATCTTAGGTTGAAATGCGCCAACAAACAATGAAAAAATCAGAGCCTGTTGTGATTCCCAAAGATGGTTTGGGTGGGTTGCAAGAGAACGTCAACTCTGATGTTTTATCAGGATTTTTGGTGTTTCTATTGGCATTACCTCTAAGTCTTGGGATTGCAAAGGCAAGTGATTTTCCTCCAATATATGGTGTGATTACAGCTATAATAGGAGGTATTGTTGTAAGTCTGTTTGCGGGGTCTCCTCTGACTATCAAGGGACCTGCTGCCGGGTTGATTGTAATCTGTACTGGAGCTGTAACTGAGTTTGGAGGCGGTGAACATGGATGGCATTTGGCTTTAGGTGCAATCGTTGTGGCAGGAGTAATACAGGTTGTTTTAGGCTTTCTGAAACTTGGTAAGTATTCTGATTTTATTCCAGTATCAGCTATTCATGGTATGCTGGCAGCTGTAGGGATCACGATTTTTGCCAAACAGATTCACACCTTACTAGGTGCTGATCCCAAAGATCTGGAAGGATTAAGCTCGATTGCTTTATTGGAGCGTATACCTACTAGTTTACTGGAAATGAATACTTCTATTGCCATGATTGGTATTATAAGTTTACTGATCATGTTTGGAATGCCATTGATCCAGAATAAGATAATTAAAAAGATTCCTGCTTTTCTTATTGTCTTATTGGTAAGTATTCCAATGGCAATCAGTATGGATTTTAAAAATACCCAACCTGGTTTTTCACTTGTAAAAGTTGGAAATCTGGTAGATAGTTTGAGCCTGAATGTAGATTTTTCAGGGATTCAGATGACAGGAGTATTTGTGAAATATGTGATTCTCTTTGCTTTTGTTAGTACCATAGAGTCTGTTTTGACTGTCAAGGCAATAGATGGTTTGGACCCCTATCATAGAAAGTCTGATATTGACAAAGATATTCTGGCAATCGGGATCGGAAATGTTGTATCTGGTTTGCTGGGAGGATTGCCGATAATATCGGAGGTGACCCGTAGTGCTGCCAATGTGAATAATGGAGCCAGAACCCGCTGGGCTAATTTTTTTCATGGTTTGTCATTGCTTGTGTTTGTCTTGTTGGCTACTCCTGTTATTGAAATGATCCCTAATGCGGCATTAGCTGCAATGTTAATATTCATTGGTTATCGGCTGGCCTCTCCAAAAGAATTTCGTCATATGTATGAAATTGGCTGGCAGCAATTGGTTGTTTTTCTGGCAACAATTATAGTTACGTTGGTAGAAGGATTACTAATAGGTGTATTGGCGGGTATCGCAATCAAACTTTTTCTAAACCTTTTTCTAGGGAAAACACAACCTAAAAATATTTTCAAAGCTCAGATTTTACACTCCAATCATGGTACTCGTCATGAGATCAGATTGTCTGGTTCTGCTACATTTAGCAACTATCTGAGTATTAAAAAGGAAATTGACAAGATTCCTACAAATAACGATGTGATTGTTGATTTATCAGGAGTGACTCTGGCTGATCATACAGTGATTGCTAATCTGGAGGCTTTAGGGAGAGATTTTCAGGCTGGAGGCGGTCAATTTTCTATCATTGGCCTAGAAGAATTACAATCGTTAGGACATACAGATTCTTCTACTCATCGTAAAGTAAATATAGCACGTATGCATATGGGTTAAATAAAATATTTTATCCAAAATATTTAAATGTACAGTACCCTTTTGAAGCAAGACCCAAAAAAACTTTCTTCTTTGAAGAAAGTTTTTTTTATTTTGACCCTAATTAGCCTAAGACCTCTATATGAAGATACTTGTAATTGAAGATGAACCCAAAGTAGCCTCTTTTATCCAAAAAGGATTGGAAGAACAAACATATGATGTAGAAATAGCTTTTGATGGGTTTATTGGGCAAAAGATGGCTCTAAGCGCCTCCTATGATGTAATCATTATGGATGTGAACCTACCACAGATCAATGGATTTGAGTTATGTAAGAATCTTAGAAATAATCATTTAAGGACTCCTATTCTCATGCTTACCGCCTTTGGGACTACTGATGATAAGCTCACAGGGTTTGATGCCGGAGTAGATGATTATATGGTTAAACCATTTGAATTCAGAGAATTGCTAGCTCGTATTAAAGCCTTATACAAACGTAGCACAGATGCTGGAAGTTCTAGTAATATTCTCAGAGTTGCAGATCTTGAACTCAATACAGATGATAAAAGTGTGAAACGGGGAGGGAAAAAGATCGATCTGACTGCAAAAGAATTTGGTTTACTGGAATACTTTATCCGAAACAAAGGTAAGGTTGTTTCCAGAGTTGATATTGCTGAAAAGGTATGGGAAATTACCTTTGATACGGGTACTAATGTGATTGATGTGTATGTGAATTTTTTGAGAAAGAAAATTGATAAAGATTTTGAACCCAAATTAATTCATACTGTAGTGGGTATGGGTTATATTCTTAGAGAAGAGTAAAGCTGGCTTTTAGAGGTTGTCTACAGTATTTTATAAAGGCTGCAAAATATACCCGTTGAGCCTCTTTGACTAGTATTTTAGACTACCTCTCACATTTTGAGTGGTATAACACCAGTTTGTTAACGATGTATGAAGATCCGGACCCGAATAGCCTACCTTTTTGCTGTTATTGTAGCTTCTTTATTGCTGGTATTCTCTGTGGGTATTTACTATTTTTCCGCTGATTACAGAGAACGTGAGTTTTATGAACGTTTGAGAGAGAAGGCAATCACTACAGCCAGGTTGTTATATGAGTCCAATCAGAAAATTACTCCCCAAACACTCAAGCTAATAGATGAACAGGATAAGGTTGTCTTGTTTGAAGAGAAGGTAACAGTATTTGATGATAAAAACACTCTGATCTATTATAACCATCCGTATCCGGAACCTATAGACCCTCATATTCTAAGTCAGATATACAATGCCAGGGATAAGGAAATTAAACGGAGGAAAGGCGAGGTAGAATCTTTGTATAAATATTATCCGGAAAAGGGAAAAAATCTCATTGTGGTTGTCACTGCAATAGATCAGTATGGATTAAGTAAGCAAAACTTCCTGATTACTATTTTGTCTGTTGGTTGGTTTGTTGGCGTATTAGTAATTGTATTTGCGGGTTGGGTCTTTGCCGGAAATGCGCTGGAGCCCATTGCAGATGTTATATTTCAGGTTGAACAGATTGACTCTACAACCTTGGATAAACGGCGGGTGCAAACTGAAAATGACAAAGACGAAATTGCACAGTTAGCACAGACATTTAACCGAATGCTGGACCGGCTACAGGAATCGTTTTATATTCAGAAAAGCTTTGTTGCTAATGCATCCCATGAATTGCGTACACCTTTAACAGTTATGCGTGGTCAGATAGAGGTAACTTTACTGCATGAAAGAACCAATCAGGAGTATGTGAAATTGCTGAAATCTCTCTATGAAGATGTAACCGGAATGACAGATCTTACGAATGAGTTACTGGATCTGGCACATGCAAGTTCTGATCTGACTACCTTACCATTCGAAAAGAAACGGATTGATGAGATAGTATTGCAGGCAGAAGCAGATTTGTTACGAAAAAAGCCTGACTATGATGTAATACTGGATTTTGCAGAACCACCAGAAGAAGAAGAGTATTTTGAATTAGTGGTTAATGAAAGGCTATTGAAAAATGCCTTCATTAACATTATGGAAAATGCCTGCAAGTTTTCTCCTGATTATACAGTATCTATTAAAATATTCTTTCAGGAGGATAAAATCATACTGCAATTTACAGATAAAGGGATTGGAATTCCGGAGGCAGAGATACCTTATATTTTTGAGCCTTTCTTTCGCTCTAAAAACGCCAATAATATCTCTGGACACGGATTAGGGCTTCCTCTTACTGCCAAGATAATAGAAATACATCAGGGAAGGATTCAGGTGTTTTCAGTGGTAAATGAAGGAACTACTTTTATCATAACCTTATTTCGGAAAGAGCCTGTGAAAAAGGAAATAGATAAATAAAGAAAAAGCGCTGTTGGAAGACAGCGCTTTTTCTTTTAAGTGTACTTTACAAGAAATTAGATGCCTACATAATTAAAAGGTGTCAATGTCTTTAGTTCTTTTTTGATAGTATCCTGAACAGTCAGCTGATCTATAAATGCATGTATACTCTCCTGAGTAATTTTCTCGTTATTCCGAGTTAATGCTTTTAGGGCTTCATATGGTTTAGGATATCCTTCCCGACGTAAGATTGTTTGAATACCCTCTGCTACCACTGCCCAGTTATCCTGTAAATCATCGCGTATGGCTTTCTCATTTACCTCGATTTTGCCTAATCCCCGACGCAGTGATAAATAAGCCACTACTGAGTGTGCTATAGGCATTCCAATGTTACGAAGTACTGTTGAATCTGTAAGATCCCGTTGTAAACGGGAAATAGGTAGTTTGGCTGCTAGATGTTCATAAATAGCATTCGCAAAGCCCAGATTACCTTCTGCATTCTCAAAATCAATCGGATTAACCTTATGTGGCATGGCAGAAGAACCCACTTCTCCGGCTTTGATTTCCTGAATAAAATATTCCATGGAAATATATTGCCAGAAATCACGAGCCAGGTCAATCAGAATCGTATTAATACGTTTCAACGTATCACACAAGGCTGCCATAAAATCATAGTGCTCTATCTGAGTTGTATATCGGCTACGTTGTAATCCTAACGTCTGATTTACAAATTTATCTGCAAACTTCAGCCAGTCAATTTCAGGATAAGCTATTGCATGTGCATTGAAATTGCCTGTTGCTCCTCCAAACTTGGCTGCGTAGGGTACATTATCCAGTGCTATAATTTGTTTTTCAAGCCGCTCACAAAAGACCAGTACTTCTTTACCTAACCGGGTAGGTGAGGCTGGTTGTCCATGGGTACGGGCCAGCATAGGGATGGTATTCCAGTCTTCTGCTAATGCATACAAGGTGTGAAGCACCTCAAAGATTTGTTTCTTTACTTCCTGCTGGATTGCTTCCTTCAACAGAAGGGGGATAGCTGTGTTATTGATATCCTGAGATGTAAGGCCAAAATGAATAAACTCTTCATATTTGGAAACGTCTAATGCTGATAATTTACTTTTGATAAAGTATTCTACAGCTTTGACATCATGATTGGTTTCTTTTTCTATTTCCTTGATGCGTATTGCATCTGCTTCACTAAAGTTGAGATATACATTACGCAATAAGGCATAGGTATCTTTCGGAAAATCAGCTAGCTGGGGAAGAGGTAGTTCACACAATGCAATGAAATACTCAATTTCGATTCGTACCCGATAACGCATCAAGGCTGCTTCTGAGAAAAAAGTTTTTAAAGAGGCAGTATGATTGGCGTAACGTCCATCAATAGGGGATATAGCATTTAGTTGAAATGAGTTCATGCAATGTATGACAATAAGTGAGTAAAGAATAATGCATAACTTTGGCAAAATATCATTTTTATAAAGTTACGCGAATGAAAAATAGGTAAAAACCTTACGTTTATTAGGGATATACAAACGCTTGACTAGATTAATCAAACACTCTTTTTCCGGCTTTTATAGCTATGCATCAGGTTAGTTTTATTTGGTTCGCTCAATGGTATATCGTACTAATTGTTCAAGTGCCTGGCGATTCTCCGAATCTGGCAATGTATGCAAGATATCCAGTGCTTCAGTTTGATACCTTTGCATTACCTGGGTAGCATATTCAATACCACCACTCTCTTTAACAAAAGCAATAACCTCTGCTACTTTTTTGGGTTTATGGCTTTGGTTTTTAATAGTATAAATAATCTCTCGCTTTTTCAGCCATGATGCTTTACTCAGTGCATAGATAAGAGGAAGGGTCATTTTCTTTTCCTTGATATCTATTCCCAGCGGCTTACCAACCTCCTGATTGCCATAATCAAAAAGATCATCCTTGATCTGAAAGGCAATACCTACCTTTTCTCCAAATATCCGGGCTTTCTCAACTGTAGAGTCATCTGCTGCAACCGAACTGGCACCTACTGCACAACAGGCTGCAATTAGGGAAGCTGTTTTCTGCCGTATCACTTCATAATAAATCTCTTCATTAATATCCAGACGCCGTGCTTTCTCCAGTTGTAACAACTCGCCCTCACTCATTTCCCGTACTGCCTGTGATACAATGCGCAATAATTCATATTCCTTGTTGTCTACTGCCAGTAACATGCCACGGGAAAGTAATACATCTCCTACCAAAACAGCTATCTTGTTTTTCCAGAGTGCATTCACTGAAAAGAACCCTCTACGATAATTGGAGTCGTCTACTACATCATCATGAACCAGCGACGCTGTATGAAGAAGCTCTATCAAACCTGCTCCCCGGTAGGTGGATTCGGTAACCTCCCCACAGGTCTTGGCTGTGAGAAAAACGAACATGGGGCGAAGTTGCTTTCCTTTTCGTTTAACAATATAGTTCATGATCTGATCAAGCAACATCACATTGCTTTTCATGAACGAACGAAACTTGAGCTCAAAAAGCTCCATTTCGACTGTAATCGGGGCTTGTATAGTTTTAATGTCTGCCATTTGGATTCGGCCTGCAATCTACACGAAAGACTGGTGTTTTCAAATTATTGATTTCTCTCGCAAAGGTAACGATTTGTTGGGTTAAAAGGTTTGAGGATGATTGAAGTTTTAAAATTATTTGAAAGAAAATTTCCATCTCTACATATTTTAACTTTTCATATGAATTTATTGTGCCAGAAATACGTATTAACGCATGGCTAGGAAAGTAAAATACCTACCCCGTGAGAGATAGGTATTGGTTGGTAATCGCTGGCTTTCAGAACTAAATTTTCCTGTATTCTTTAGTCAAGATGCGTTCTTAATTCTGATTAGAGGTTCCCAGTGGATCAATAAATCGTTTGTCTGTAACAAATGTATTGTCTGTTAGGGTTCTCAGAAAGGCAATTAGATTGCTTTGTTCGGTAGCTGTTAATGGAATACCTACTGCATCTCCTGAAATCAGAGCTGCATCCAGTGTGGCTGACCGTTTTACGCCAGACGTGTAATGAATCAATACTTCTTCCAGTGTTGTAAACCGTCCATCATGCATATATGGAGATGTTCGTTCTACATTGCGAAGAGAAGGAACTTTAAATTTACCTCTATCTGATACATTGTTGGTAATCAGTTCCCGTCCGTAATCTGCAGGCGTTTCATCCAGGCCATTGTTCCGATAAGAGTGGTCTGTAAACAGATCGGTGGCATGACAGGTAGCACATTTCTGTTGAAATAACTGTAAGCCTGCTTTCTCTGTATTCGTTAACTGAACGTTATTTTCTCCCCTCACATACTGGTCATAGCGCGAATTGGAAGAGATCAGCATACCTGTAAACTGAGCTATTGCCCGAAGCACAAGCTGGGAAGTGATAGAGTCTGTGTTAAAAACTTCCTTAAACTTCTGTTTGTAGGTTGGGTTATTATTCAGCTTGGTCAATATGTTTGCCAAGGATTCGTCCATTTCTTGCGTATTCTGAATCGCATTGAGAGGAATCAGTTCGATGTGATTTACTCCTCCATCCCAGAAAAACTCAGGTTGAAAGGCCAGATTCTGAATAGCTGGTGCATTGCGGCTCCCCAGCCGGTCATGTACACCATGACTCACATCATGTCCATGATCTGCAAAAGCAAATGTTTGCCGGTGACAGGTGCCACACGCAATGGCACCTGTACTGGAAAGACGTGGTTCATAGAATAATAATCTACCCAGTTCGAAACCTTCCTCCGTAATAGGATTATCTGCAAAGGTAAATACTGGAGCAGGGAAGTTAGACGGTACCTCCAGGCTAAATTCCGTGGATGGGTCAACAGATGATTTGCCATTGCATCCACTGAAAGACAGAATAGATACAGACACTACAAATATAGTCAGGCGGAGTAGGGTATGTATGGTAACTTTCATAGCGATTAAGGGGTTCCGGTCTGAATAGAAACAATGGAAAACATATCACTATAGTTGTCTGCTATATCAGCTGTTTTAGGTTCTGTCATAAGTGCTGGTGTTTCTGCAAATTTAATCAGATTTGGGGTTTGAAATAGTTGTCCTACATCTGTTTGAAAATGAATGGAAGAGGTACTGTCACTTTTGATGTATAATTTATTACTAACTAATGAGAATGCTGCCGTGCGAATATTATTTGGATTCTGAAATCCTCCGATATGGTATTCGATTCGGTTGCCACTGGCTGTAGAAGATGGAGAGGTTCCTTCCATTTTGACAAAGATATAGCCAGTCTTCCAGGACCAGAACATATCATTTAAGGCATCCAAGGCCCCTGTCTGGGCTCCTGATACATTGCGTGTGCTATCTACTCCAATCATAAAGTTGACACCTGTGTATGTACCAATAGGAACATTGGGTATAGTGAATGTTTTGCTGGCAGAGTCTCCTTCATTAACCAGGTAATAACTTTCGGGTTGTGCATATTCAGAACCGTCTGCGCGAATAAATTTAATATTGGAAACGTAATATTTGAAAGTTTTCACATAAAAGGATTCTCCTGCTGCATTGGTGTATTGTGTAGCATTCAGAGCAAGAGGTAATGAACCTACAACATGCGTAAATTGAAATTGCACTTGTCCGGTAGGGGTGACATCATCAGTATGGTTACAGCTGATCAGGCAAAGTATAGATATACTAAGGACCAAACCTCTGCTGAACCTGGAAAAGAAACAGGTTTTCATAAAAATAACTGTAAGAGGTATACTAATTGTTTTTCTAATAACAGACAATCTGTAATGTAGATTATACTGTTTATTGAAGTTTTGTGTATAAGTATGTGTGGTTGAAAGATAATCTTTACCTGATTTTATTGAGGTGGTTGAAATACATCAAAGGTGTAGGAATCACAAACTGTAAGCAGGTAATACATGACTACTGATCTTGTATACTGTGTGACAAAATGATAGGTAGAATAGATAAAAAGAGGAGTATAAAAAAGAATAAGCGATTGTCTTTTAATGGTTGATGTATTGCGTTGATGTTGTTCTTCTGCCTTTTTTAACTTCTTGGCCAGATAACATTTTCCATTACACTTCATGTAAGGCTTTGTTTTGTTAATACAGACAGTGTTTGCAATAACTTTCTGATTGATATAAAAACTGGCTACTATACCCATCCGGCTAAAGCTCTGAAGCAATAGTGAAAACAGCAAAAGTGGTATGAGTAGTTTACGTAACATGCAAGGGTGATAGAGCCTCAAATATATTGTCTGTGCTGGAAAGCACAATCTTTATCTCATTTATTGTTTTAAACATCGTATTTAAAACAAGGAATTATATACCTACCGTAAGGCCTTAGTAACCATAAGCTTACTTTTCTAGTATAACGCTGGAAAATTGTTCCATCCTATCTAACGTAAAAGTTACAAAACCATTGTTCCAGGTAAAGGGAATTGCTTTACGGGAAGATAAAAGAAATAAGGAGTTCGGTTTAAAATCTGTTTTTACCTTGAACGTAAGGCCATAAACGGTTAATGGTGTAAAATAAGTGTTTCCACTAAAACCTGTGAGGTTGACCAGATGAAGAATGTATCCGTCTTCGGCCTGTCTGGTCAGGTTTTCGGGTAGATTCTTTCTGAACTTTTGTAAGATGGTTTCGATACGTGGATGGGCATTGGTTTGAACGAGTTGGTTTACTTCAGGAAAGAGATAGTCGATCACATCTAGTAAGATATTTTTATGTTGTTCATAACCATGTAAATAATACAATCTTCCCAGATTGATAGGTAGAATAACCGCTTTGCTGACCGGGTGTTTTTTTACTGCCATTGCATGATAGCCGGAAGGTTGGTGACCTCCGATAATCTCCGGGGGGCCAGGGCGTCCAGGTGTCAAAATAGGCAGAAATACAGAGTCGGCTTTTGCCATAGTGTATAGTCCAAGATTAAATTTCCAGAATAACATCTTTTGCTGGTCAAAGTGTTTGAATAGTTGTTTGTTATCTGGAGCAAGGTAATATCCACTGCCATCGGGATAGTTTGTGACAGGTGTTACGCCAAATACACTTTCCAAGGTTTTTGGGTGATCGGTTAGAGATCGGTTGGTGGCGATCAGATGCATTCCCTGCTGGCAGGCTTTAGTGATGGCTGCCAATGATTTTTCATTGAGGTGAATGATATCCGGAAGAATCAGAATCCGATACTTTTGTAAGCTTGCTTCCAGTTCCCCCACTTGTGCATCTTCCAGGATGTCATATTGTATATGCGCTTCTTTAAGCATTAGCTGGATACCTCTGTACTCCTGAGCTGGTTCGCCAGACGGCCAGGCTCCGGGAGCTACAATGGCTACTTGAGCAGGGGAGGTATAGTTGCCAAAATACGGTTCGTGTTTTTTATGAAATGCATATACTTCTTTGATAATGTCGTAGTTACGTTCATCCTCATAGTTCTGGAAATCGCCCATCAGACTTATATCCAGGCCAGAGCCATTGGCTATATTTTCGTATAATCGTATGGCAACTTCTTCGGGTTCTATGGCGTTGTATCTGGACTGAAAGGAGATCTGCTGTATACTGGCATTGCTGATAATATGATCCGGAAACGAATTACGGGCATTGCTGACATTGTCAGAAGCGGTATATGGCCAGTAGGGGATAGAGGAAGTTGCCTGTGATTCGTGTCGGATGATGTCTACATACTTATCAGAATACGTGCAAATGGCAATCTGCTTGTTCTTTGATTTGACCAGGGTGTGCAGGCGTTGGATAATTTCATCGGCTGTGAACTTTTTGAATTCTTCGTATTTCTGAAATACAGGGTCATTTTTATCTTCTGTAACAGGTAATGTCATGCCACCACTAAATTTAGCAAAACGTTGTTTGTCATAGTCATTCTGGTCAATGCCGTAATACTTGTTTATATACGAATTGCGTGTCTGATAGCCTGGCATGTTGATGAAGATGCCATCAATAGGATAGAGCGTCATTACTTCTTCAACTATTTTAAACAGACATTCCTGTTCATATGGTGCATTGATAGAGATCACATACATGTTGTTGTTTATCATTCGTTCGCCTTTGGAGGAGATATAAAACCAGTCCGGATGGGCTTTATATATACTTTCATGCGCCCTGCTGAAATCAAACCGAACAATAACCCGGATACCTGCCCGATGACATTTAGTGATGACATCCCCCAGCATATTCTCCTTCATATAGGGATTAGTATAATGGAAGGGTAGTTTGGTGGGATAGAATGCCATTATACCCCCTGCATTGATCAGAAGGGTATTGGCTGAGAAGCAGGTGAGAGCAGACAGCAGGGAGTCAGTATTGAGTCCTGCTTCGTAGTCCGGAAGATTGGTCTGAATGACACGCAGATTGTTCGCCTTCCACCACGGAAGGGTATCAGGCCACTGAATGTTTGTTGGCTGGAAAATGGATGTATGAGCTTTGGGAAGGGTGCAACTGATGCATATGAAAAATAAGAGTACCAGAATGTATAGATTGCTTTCTTTCATGTTTTCTCTGTTTGCACACAAGTTACTACTATAAATGGGCTAATTGTAACTATGTATAGCTTTCATACAGCTGCTGCCACTAATTTAATTTCAAACAACCTTGTTTTTGTAAGTAAGAGGAGGCGAATTTTAACTAAACCTTTTCTAAATACTCGACTATTGCATTTTAGTAAACATGAATCATCCCGGATTTTGAGTAAAAGATGTCATTGAAAAAGCAATAACAAATGTCACAAAGAGAGCAAAGATGACTTCAATCGCGAACGGAAGTGTAGGTGCGTAGGGATAAAAATTCCGCGGGCCTAGCGTTAGCCCTGAGCGGCGAAGCTTTGGAATTTTTTGCCCTTTTTTGCTCACACACAAATCTGGCTCACCAAATTCTCATTTGGTGCCCTGTTTTTTGGGCAAGCAAAAAACGAAGAGGTCTGTGGAAGAGAAAAGTAAATGGCAATAAACAAACACAGAAAGAGATATTTCTCAAAAATTAACCCAAGCCCATACTTTTCAAAAACATAGACTTGGGCTTTATTTTCATCCAAAATTAGAGATAACACATATTTACTACTATGTATAAACTTTTCTTTCACTTTTTTAATCTCTCTGACCACATTGGTATAGAGAGACTACCTACTGATATAGGGGAGATAAAGTAGGGTTTCCAGCTAAGATTGCTAAATGCTTAACATCCCGTTGGTTTTCCAATGCGGCAGGTAAACTCCTGTTTCACTTTGATACCCTTTGCATTTTGTGCAGGTTTCCACTTAGGCATCTGGGTAATGCTATCAAGAAGCAACTTATCTATTTCAGATTTACCACATGTTTTGGACACCTTTGCATTGGTTATATCTCCTTTTTCATTTACGGTAAATGCCACTACTACAGATTGTAATTGTTTAAAAACGGTTTCGGAAATCTTATACATGATATTTCTGTTTATATAGGCAGTCAGTTGCTGATATCCACCTATGTATTGCGCTTCACTTTCTGGTACTTCCGTAGATGAGCTAGGCATGAGATTCATTTCAATCGCTTTGCCTGCTGAGGTATTGTGTATTGAGTTAGTATAGGTATGAGCAATGTCTATCACAATATTTGTCCCCAGATCTATCCAGTTTGGGATATATTTTTGTTCTGTACGTATACTATCATTTGGATGTACACCTTTCCTGGTTTCTATATTAGCAGGGGTTGTGATCTGTACCGAAACATTCCTGATTATCCAGCTTATAGGGTAATCCAGATCAGGGGCATCCTTTAGTCTTTCTTTTTTTATGGAACGAATGTATCTTCCATGAACTGTATCGCTTAGGTCGTTGGAAAATACAACGCCTGAGAGCAGGAGTAAAAGCAGGGTAATGAGACTATTTTTCATGATATGTTTTCGTAAAGGTGAATAGTTATATTCCAGATGTGTTATTTTCTCTCTTCGTTTTGTGTAGTACTTGTGAATAGCCTTTGTTAAGCTTCGATCGATAGAACAAAGGTAGTTTTGATTGAGGACTGCTTGTGTTACTGAGTAGTTATTGCCATGTTAATGACTTGTTAACGTAGGGAATATGCGCTGGAAAATGGCTAATTTTGAAATACTTCTCTGCTACTACTCTATGAAACTGAATCGGACATACCTCTTTATCTCTATTTCTTCACTGGCATTGGTCATTGTACTGATTATCCAAGTGAACTGGATAGTGCAAACGGCACAAATAAAGGAGGAGCTATTTAATGAAAAGGCAAATATGGTTCTCGCCCGGACTGTTGAAGCTCTCGCTTCTGATAAAGAGGCATGCAGGAAACTGGAAACCAGTATAGGAAAGAGTGAGATCCATAAAATAGATTCGTTGTTTACCCATTACATGAAATTTTATAACTTTCATATTGAGTACTATTTTGAGGTTAAACCTGGTCCGGTTCCATTCACAGATAATATCGGTTTTGTAAATAACCTCTATCCTGATAATCTCTATTCCAATGATATTTATGCTAAACCTGATCAGCCAGGTTGTTATAAGAAGAATCTGGAAGCAGTAGCCAATAAAAATGGGCTAGAGCTTAAACTTATTTTTCCGAAAAAAGAGCAGTTTATCCGGCAGGAGATGGGAAGTGTATTCATTACGTCTGTTATACTGCTTCTTGTTGTGCTCTTTTTGTCATGGCGAACCATTGTGTCACTGATTAACGAAAAGAAAATATCAGATCATACAACAGACTTTTTAAATAATATGACCCATGAATTTAAAACCCCTTTGACAAATATTGCCTTAGCGGGCAAGATGATTCTGAAGGCGTCTACTCATAAGCAGGAAGAACGAATGAAACATCATTCGGAAATCATACTTGAAGAGAATGAAAAACTACGGCTTCAGGTAGAACAGATGCTAAGTATGACTGCATTGGAAAGAGGGGAAATTCCTTTGCAAAAGACCGAGCTGGATGTTCATCAACTCATTACAGGGACGTTGAAATACATAAACATACAGGTTGATAACCAGAGCGGCTACTTGAAAGCAGATCTGGTTGCAGCCAGATATGTGGTCATGGGAGACAAAACACATCTTACCAATGCATTGTGCAACCTGATTGACAATGCGATCAAATATTCCGGAGAGAAACCTGAACTATCTGTTCAGACCTCAAACATAGGTCAGTATATATTCATTGCCGTTTCTGATAAGGGCATAGGCATAGAAAAGAAATACCACAAGAAAATATTTGATAAGTTTTTCAGAGTGCCAACCGGAGATGTTCACACTGTAAAAGGGTTTGGCCTTGGATTGGCTTACATAAAAAAGATAGTTGAGTTACATAAAGGTATTATTGCACTGGAGAGCGAAAAGGGGAAAGGAACTACATTTATCATCAGATTACCCTATGTCTAAAGATAAGCTTAGAATATTACTGGCAGAAGATGATCTTAACCTGGGCGTCCTTTTGATGGATTACCTGGAGACAGAAGGTTTTGATGTAAAGCTTTGTAAAGATGGAGAGTTGGCTTTAAAGGCCTTCCATTCCCATTCCTTTGATCTGTGTTTACTGGATGTAATGATGCCTTACCGTGATGGATTTTCGCTGGCAAAAGAGATCAGAACCAAGGATAAAAAGATTCCTGTCATTTTTATCACAGCCAGGTCGTTAAAAGAAGATAAATTAAAGGGCTATGATTTAGGGGCTGATGATTATATCACAAAACCCTTTGATGAAGAAGAGTTATTGTGGAAAATCAAAGCGGTTATCCGAAGGATTCCTGAGAGCGCGGGTGAGGACAAATCAGAAGTTATTTCAATAGGAAAATATACATTCAATGTCTCAAACCAATCCTTAACAATAGGTGCCAGCACAAAACGAATCACAGAAAAGGAAAGTGACATTCTCAACTATATTGCCATCCGTAGGAATAGGGTCATAAAGAGAGAAGAAATGCTCAAAGATCTCTGGGGAGAAAATGATTATTTTTTGGGCAGGAGCCTGGATGTTTTTATTACCAAAATTAGGAAATACCTCAAAGAAGACCCTGATATAAGCATTGAAAATGTTTTTAAAGTGGGTTTTATTTTTAACGTCCCTCCAAAGCAGATAGAACAATAGGTGTAGAACCGAATGCCATAATTAAGTAGTAGGATGTTAAAAATGGTAGACCTGTGTACAGCATTGATATCAAAGAATCGACTGTAGTGAAATATATGCTGGTGTAGATAGAAATGAAATAGCTACAGCTAGGTAGGTACCACTGAGTTAAGAACAAGCTTATAGGATAAAATAAAAGGCAGCCACTAACTAAATGGCTGCCTTTTATTTCTACTAGGACGAAAAATTATCTCAGGTTCCGCAGATATAGAGTATCGTCAGTTTGCTAATCGTTCATACTATATTTGTGGCGAATTAGCCTGGGAAGAAGTGGCAATACATGTCTATGACTGGATTGAACTGCAACTTCAACACTCTAATTATTCCGGAAGAAACACACTAATGCATACTATGTCCTGACTTTTTACCTTTGCCCAATACATCTAATGCTGCCCGAAAGCCCTGAGCCAGTGTCGTTGCGGGTCCTTGGCCATAATAATGCAGGAAAATCGTTCGGGGACTTTCTCCCAACATATGATGATGTAAGGCTACTACTTCCAGATTGTGTTCGCGCAACGTTTTTACTACAGTATTGACTTCGCTTTCCAGCATGGCAATATCGCCTGCAATGTGTGCCTGTTCTTTGGTTCCAGTAAAGGATGCCCAGGAATTGAGTCCGATAGCTGCCGTCATTTCAGCTCCCATGGCAGTAATCTTTACATCCTCTCTTCCTACAGTGTACTTATAGGTTGGTCCGTTTACAACTCCGGTATATTTTACAATGGCATCTAAAGCGGGCAAGTCAAAAATTTCTTTGGCTGTAGTGCCTCCACCTGCAGAAGGAACAGGTTGATTAGCAGGAAAGAGTTTGGTCTGTCCAATAGCTGCTGCAAATTTGGTTGCCAGTTCTTCTGCTGTTCCCATACCATGCAAATGCATATAAAAAACACGAGGCTCTTCATAAAAGAAATGATTGTGAATAGCACTGATTTCCAATCCACTGGCATGTGTGGCAGAAATAAGCGGATTCACTTCTTCCTGTAACAATACCGTGTCGCTCATCATGACAGTCTGTTTGCCATCAACGGTTTTCTTAAATGAGACCCAGCCTCCAAATCCAAAGGAAATAGGAACAGGTTGTCCCTTTATGGTAACTTTCAGATCGTTTCTGGGTAAAGCCACTGTATATACAGCCTGGGTCTGATTGTAGGTTCCTTTTTTGCCTAATGCTTTATCAATAGCCGCCATTTCTGCTTCTGAAATAGGAGTAGTAGCAAAAACGATATTTTCATTGGTTTGTTGGCTAGATATTGCCAGAAGGGGTGTAGTACTGCTAAGCAGGGCAGTTTGCAAAAAGTTTCTTCGTTTCATCTAGAAAGGAGTAAGGGATGTATGAACATTTTACGTCTGATAACAGAAAACAGGCTAAGCTTACATCAATAATTTTAAAATCAATCCTACAACAGCTGCAATCAGAATAAGATAGGGGTCGGAAAGTTTCTTTACATAGATCAATGACAGAACGGTTGCAACCGCAATCAAAGCAGACGGAATATCGGTAACAGACCGCATGGCAATAACGATAACAGCACCGAATAATGCTCCTACTACAGCAGCTGTGATACCGTCCACAAAAGCCTTGATACTTACATTTTTAGCGATCTTTTTGAAATACGGTGCTGGCAAAACAGTAAATACATAACAAGGTAGAAAAACTCCAAGAGCAGCTACACAGGCACCCGGAAATCCTGCAACAAGATACCCAATAAAACCTACCGTGATGACTACAGGACCTGGTGTAATCATAGCAACTGCTACAGCATCCAAAAACTGTTTTTCATTTAGCCAATGATATTCATTCACTACGCCTGTTTGCAGAAATGGAATAATAGCCAGGCCACTACCAAAAACAAAGGCTCCCGCTTTGGTAAAGAAAAGACCAATCTGCCAGAGAGTATCAGGTTTGTATTCCCAGAAGCCAATGCTGGTCAGCAACATAAAAGACAAACTTCCTTTCTTGCGTTTGATCCAGGCTGGAGGAGCCTTTACCAGCATATAAACAATGCCCAATCCTACAAACAGCCAAACCTCTTCCCGTTCTGTAATTACTGTGACCACTGCCATAGAAACGAAAAACAGCCACAATAGCCAGTTGGTCTGAATAGACTCTTTCGTAAGTTTTCCCACCGACTTTATGGTAAGCTTATAGGCACTGAAGGAAATAATTCCAATTACAGCAGACCCTACCCCATAGAAAACCGCCTGCATCCAGCTTAACCCTTCATACATCCGGTAAGCCATTCCAAGTAGTACTACCATGACAAATGAAGGAAGTACAAAGGCCAATCCGGATAGGGTAGCACCCAGCACCCCATAATGAACAAACCCCATATAAATACCTAACTGGGCTGCCAAAGGGCCTGGAGCCAGTTGCGCCAGAGCCAGACCTTCCCGATATTCTTCTTCTGAGATCCACTGACGTTTTTCTACCAGGTCGCGGTGCATGTATCCTACCAGTGCCACAGGGCCACCAAAGCCGAGTGTTCCGAGTTTAAGAAAGTACCATACAATATCTTTCAGACTATAAGATGGTACATGAACGGAGGGAGTTATAGTTTGGGATTCCATGTGTGTGTTTCGTGTAAAGCATGTGTAGACCAGGCATATAAGGCATCGTAGATTTTCATTCCAATAGACAACTGCTCATAATCATCTGTATATAAAACAGACAGGCCAGCAGAAATGGCCCATAAGCCTGCTGCCTGTGGTACAAGATCAAAATGGTCAGTATCCGCAGCCCGAACAATGGGAGCTAGGTGGAGTAAAGCCGGATCGGTGAGTTGATGTTTCTCGATAAAATAATCGAAACTGCACTGATCTCCATAATGTGAATATTCTGCACCTGGTATATCATACGGAATAGCATCCAGCTGCTTCGCGGAAGCAAATACCTGCTCTTTGGGTACATAAATAAATTCTGCATGGGGATCAATAAAGTTTTTAATCAGCCAGGGACAGGCGATTCGATCTATTTTTGGACGTTCACGGGTGATCCATTTCATCGATATGATAGTTAGCAGTTAGGTTCAATCATAGTACTACTATCCGGTTTTGTCAGATAACCACTCCAAACTGCAATCCGATGGTAAACGTGGCAGAATGGTTATTTCCAAACCGAACAGGCAGAGGCATCGCTATAAAATAGCTTCCGCTACGAGTTTTAAATACCTTGTTGAGTACAGGCGTAAAACCATAGCGTCCGGATGTTTCAAAAGCAGCACGTCCGGCAAACATAAATCCTTTTCCCAGACCTACCAGCACACCAGGATGAAAAAGCAGGTTGTTCATTTTGCTACCTTCTTTGTCTGCACGGATCAATGGAACTACCTCTATTGAGAAGCCTATCTTACTGCTTTTCCAAAGATTAACACCAGTTGGAAATCCAACTGCATAATAGGTGTCAAAGTTGATAACTGTTTCCTGATCACTGAATGTAACAAGAGGATGTAGAACACCCATATACATCATTACTTTGGGATAGGTGGGTGCAACAGGCTCACTCTGCGCCCATACAGAGGAACAGGTAAAGAAGAGGCCCGTTAATAGAAAAATCAAGCGGGTAAATATCGCTTTGTTGAGATAAAAACAAAAGATACTTAGAGACGATTTTCCAGTAAAAAGAAGCATAGTAAGAGGATAATTTTATGTAATTGACTAATTACTACAATGCTAAGAAGTATTTATCGGGCAGTATAGAACAGAATTTACGTTTAGAATCATTTTTACCTTTTTGTGTTAATTATTTTCAATAAAAGGGCTTATTCAATAGGTAGATAGAACTGAATTTGCTTTATAGAAAGGTAAAATTTTCAGTATGTGGGCTGTCAAATGCCTACCATCTTTTCTTTAACAGGAAATAGTATCCATATTCAAACAGACCAAACAACTCAATGGTATGCTCTGGAATTGCCTGATAGATACTTTAGATGAAGACGAAAACGAAAACCAGGAGTACTTATAGATTGCTTATCGTATTTACTATAAAAGGAAATAACACATACTAACAAAGATTACGTACAATCTTTAGTAAATCCATTTGATAGTTGTAATCGTATGTTTTAGAAAAGCAAGATAGAATACTTCAAAGCCCACCCAAACTATGCAATTCGTCAATAGTAAGTTACAACGTGAACTAAAAGCTCCTGTTTTTAGCGTAAAAGATATTTTTGATCGTCAGATTAATTTAGAAACCTATCGTGATAAAAAGATTCTGATAGGATTTTTCCGCCATGCGGGTTGTCCGTTTTGTAATATTCGTGTACACAAACTGCTAAAAGTATATAATGAGCTACATCCCAAGGGACTTGAAATGATCTTTTTCTTTGAGTCTACAGAAAAAGTGTTGTTGCAAAGCAGTTTTCATCAGGAGGTATCTCCTATTCCTCTGATAGCTGATCCGGAAAAGAAATGGTATGCTTCTTATGGACTGGAAGAGTCACTGTATAAGTCAACCATGAGTCATATTGCCACTTTTGCCCAAACAGCCTTCGAAGCTGTATCTAAAGGATTACCTACACACATGATGGCCAGTGGAGAGTCTTTTTCTACCATGCCTGCTGAATTTCTGATCGCAGAAGATTTGACTATCAAAGAAGTCTATTATTCTGAAAGGCTGACGGATCGTCTGGATGTGCGAAAAATAAAGGAGTTTGTTGAAGCAGAACAACTGGCTTATCAATAGACTTGGGTACTTCAATATACCCAAGCCAGAACAAACAGAGATAGTATAGAACCTAAGCTTCGAGAAAACTATTAAAAATCAATGCTTTGGGATGCGGGGCATCTCGGTTAAATAATCAGATAATGGTGTTGATGGTTCCTCCTTCCACACGAATAGCAGCTCCATTGGTGGCAGATGCTAACGGACTTACATAATAGGCTACCGTATCTGCTATTTCTTCTACAGAAGCGAAACGTTGTATCAAAGAAGTAGGGCGGATATCTTTAAAGAAATTTTGTTCCGCCTCCTGTACAGTAATCGTATTTACTGCTGCCATATCGGAAATAAACCCAGCCATTCCTCTTGATTTGGTTGGACCTGGCAGAATGGAGTTAACTGTAACACCGGTTCCTTTTGTAAGTTCGGCCATACCCCGACTAATAGCGATCTGAGCTGTTTTGGTCATACTGTAATGTACCATTTCGCTTGCTGTGGACACAGCGTTTTCGCTTGAAATAAAAATAATTCGTCCCCAGTTTTTCTCTAACATGCTGGGAAATAAATGACGTGATAACCGGATGCCACTCAGTACATTCATGTCAAAAAAACGTAACCATTCCTGATCAGTGATATCGACAAACGATTTGGGTTCAAATATTCCTGCATTATTGATCAGAATATCGATAGGAGGTAGCTGATTGAATAGTTGATTTATTTGGTCAACATCCAGGAAATCTGCCATGATGCCAGATATATTCGGGTTTCCAGTTGTTGTTTTTAGTTCGTTTACTGCTTTGTCGATGGCAATCTGGGTTCTACCGTTAATAAGTACTGTTGCCCCTTCAGTTGCCAGTCTTTTTGCAATCGCATAGCCGATACCTGCGGTTGAGCCGCTGATAAATGCAGTTTTGTTTGTCAGTTGTAAGTCCATTTTCTTTTGAATTAATTGTTTTACATTTAGTTGTGTAAGCGAAGCTACTCTTATCTGGTGAACGCCGGGCAGTGGGTGGATGTTGGTCTATATTACACCTTCCAACATAGTTGAAATCTGCTGAGGAGAGCAACTATCCATAGGCAACTACTTCTTACTATATTGGGGGTAATATTTTTTTATCCCAATTAATTTAGCCAATCCTCCAAGCACAAACCCCAATGCCTTCTGAATAAACAAAGGTGGTCCAGTGATATAAATTTCATATTCATTTACCATGGCCATCAACTGCAAAAAAGCAGGAGTACCATCCTTTGCAGTCTTATTATCATTGCTAAGGCCGTAAAACTGTTCCAGAAACGTTTCCGTATGCAAGGCTGGCTCAAAAATTACTTTCATTTTTGTAGGTTCATTTACAGAATCATTCCACCACTGATGTGGAACTCCTTTCGGAATAAGCAGTTTTTCACCTGCCTTTAAGATATGTACCTGTCCAGCCAGTCGAACAGTAAAAGTACCTTTGCACACTTCAAATGTTTCCGTTTGATTGGGATGATAGTGAGTAACAGGTAACTTTCCTTTAGGTGCTACTTCAAATAGGAACACAAGTCTCTTCCCATTGGAACCCTGTGAAGTTTCAAGCCAGGTAATTTTCTCTCCGGTTATCTTATTATGAATAGTTGTGTTTTTTGTAGCCATAGTTGGGTTGTGTAAAAGCAGAAACAAATAGGCTGTATTTTTCTTCAGGAAGCTTTCATCTGCTACCATTAGAATTTTAGCTGAATGGTAGCAGCACTAAACAAAATATCTTTTCCTGTGCCTGCTGCTTTTAAAAAATCACCTGCTGCAAACCAGGTAAGCTCACCCCTGAAATACAGAAAGTTGTTAGGTGTATAGACCAGATCTGTAATAAACTGTTGCCCAATAAATTTGTCACTGATATCCTTTCCGGAATAGATAAGAGATACATTGGGTGCATAAATTCCATCATGTTGACTATATCGCCAGAAGACATCATAATCAACGCCAAAAATAAGTTTGGGGGTCAGATCGAGATCTAAAGATGGATGGATATCTATCAGATTGGCAGGTCCGATTAAAGCTGCCAGCCCAAAATAAGCACCTCTTGGAAACAACGGATTAAACGTTTGCAGGGTATTATCTGTATAGCTGGCATTCCCACTGATCAATTCTGCTTTCAGCCCTATCTCAGGTTGAAGTTTTGTCTGAGAAAATTTGTATCCGGTATTAGCAGAAAGCGTCCAGGCATGAATATCTTTGGTACCAAAGCTACCAAACTGATATACGCCTTCCAGATCATATCGAAAGTTATTCGTACTATTCCATAGCCGTGTACCAATAGAATGACGAAGTTCCCGTCCCTCGCCATCATCAAAAGCAGCTTGTTGTTTATGAAGACCGAAATAATATATGTCTGCGTTTTGTAAAAACGGAATATGATTAACAACAGCATATGCACCCCAAAATCGGGTATGTTTTGTAAATCCGTCTGCAAATATCTGTTGCTGGGCACGAACAGAATGAGAATAAAAGAAATCTGCTTTCCAGTCAGTCCCTTTATACAGTAGTCTGGCCGCATCAAAGGATTGGCGGTTATTAGGACCTTCTCTGACTGATACCAGCCGTTGAGATCCGTATAGCAACTCCTGACGACCAATTCTGGTGGTAAGGTGGTCTGTATTATTCAATGGCAGTGTGATATCAATAAAGGCCTGATGAAGGTTTAGCGGACTGTTCTCTACCGGCGAGGGCTCGGCTTCCTTACCGTTAGCCAGGCTACTTTGCAATTGTACAAAAGCCCTGAAATTTTTGCCAGCCCGGAAGTCCGCATGTGCAAGATACCGAGTGAGAATATAGCCATCTTTGTCCTGTGGGGTGTCTCCCCAATCTTCATTTTTAAACCAGAAGTACTGATAGCGTATATCTCCTCCAAAGGAAAGATAGGTATTTCCAGTGGGTGATAGAGAAAGGTATTTCGTTTTTTTGTACCAGTTCCGACTACTATCCATCTTTAAGTAGGCATAGTCTTCTTCATACCGAAGCGACTTAAATGATGGTGTAATTTGCGAAAAGCAAGGGATTATCAACAGAGTTGCCAATCCTAAAAGGAGTATACCCTTTAGTAATAGTGTTGTAATATGTATCATTGACTGAGGCGTTTGGATAGGGGATAATGGGAGAAAGACTACTAAAACCTGATCCGATCTTTTTAAAAGAAGGTCTATTTACTTTTAACCCTTTGAATATCTTTGTAAGCATTCGGAAGGTTAAAATTGAAATGCAGCCAGTCAAAAAGGACATATCCTTTATTGTATTCACTCATCTTTACCGACTGCCCGGTCTGTTCCAGTGTCAATCCTTTACTAACGGCATCCTCAATAGTAGTTTTTAGCGATGTGACATAGTCCAGGGTATATTTTATTCCAGTCTTATTGGTAATTCGTCCATGTCCGGGTACTACAATAGCGTCTTCCGGTAGAAAGTCATAGATCTTTTTTAGATTATCAGCGGGTTCAAGAAAGTATCCGTCAAACAACCACGGAATAGTTGGACTTTCTCCAATAAAAGGGTTACCTGCCCAAAAAACCTTAGACGATGGCATCCAGACAAATAGATCCGCCGGAGATTGCGCGGTACCACCATTGATAAATTTCACTATTTTTCCACCACCCAGATCCAGAGTAAGTGTAGTGTTTTTAGCAATGGTAAGGTCAGCAGGCCTGTATACAGATTCTTCGATACCTCGATTTTTGCCAAATAACCTGACCATAAACTGTTTTATATTCTCATAGTTTTTGGCCAGGTTTTCTTTTGCAAACTCATTCTGGATAATTGTAGCTGAAGCAGGCAATAAGTAATTGGTAAAACAATGATCTCCATGATCACTCGTGTTTACTGCATATAGAATAGGCTTATTTGTTACAGATCGCACAAGTTTCATCTGCTGATCAAATAAGCGTTTGGTAAGCATGGTTTCAATCAGTAAAACACCTTTTTCACCAATCACAAATCCGCCTGTTGTGGCTTGGGGGATACCTTTGGTGGTTTCGGCTTCTGCTGTTTTGGGTAGAATAGCATATACATCGATTGTAATTTTGTGGAGCGTTAATTCTACTGTATTCGCATCCCAGATGGGAACCTGAGGGGGTAAGGGAAACTGAGCCACTGCCAGATCAGACAGAAAGAATAGGAGAAAGGCTATTATTATAAAAAAATGATATAACTGTTTCATGGCATAAAGGGGTAGAGGTAGTTGTTTTATGAATTGCAGATGCAGCCTGACCTAATCAGATTTCTATCGTATTGCAACATGTACTGAAAAAGAAGTAGCCTCAAGGCTACTTCTGGTAGCCTCCAAAGTGCCTGACAGGAGACCATTCCGGGATTACTGCAGGTAATACAGGGCAATATTGTTTGTATTCACCTGATGCATACACAATATTGCCATTGACGATGGTTAGTATCGATTCGATTTGCCTGACGGTTTCTACACTAATAGAGAAATAGTCATCAGATAAAATGGCAACATCTCCATACATACCTTTGACAATTTTTCCTTTATCCTTTTCCTCTCCAGAAAACCATGCACTACCTGATGTATAGAGTGATAAGGCTGTGAAACGATCCAGCACCTGTTCTTTAGGCCAGAACTGCATATCCCCAATTGTTTTGCCACTAATGAGCCAGTGCAAGGCCATCCATGGATTATAGGTAGAGATTCTTGGGGCGTCTGTGCCCATTCCTACAGGAATTCCCATAGCAAGCATCTTCTTAATTGGGGGAATCTGAGTTGCTGGCTTTCCATACATCTTTTCATAGAGTTCTCCCTGAAAATACATGCGGAACTGAACAGCAACACCTCCTCCCAGCTTTTTTACGCGTGCCAGCTGTGGTTCTGTAATGGTTTCGGCATGATCAAAACACCAGCGTAATCCATTAAAAGGAATTTCCCTATCGACCTTTTCAAATACAGCCAGCATTCGTTCAATGGATTCGGCATAGGTAGCATGCAGGCGAAACGGCCAGCGATTTTTTACAAGCAACCGGATTATAGGCTCTAAATCGCCTTCCATCTCATCAGACAGTACAATTCGGGGCTCAAGGAAATTTTCAAAATCGGCTGCTGTAGCTACCATATTTTCTCCTGCTCCTTCAGGAGAAAATCCATGAGCAAGAAGCATATGGTCATTTTTTCGGGGATGAGTAGATACTACCCATTTTTCATAGTCTTGTAACTCTTTGCCTTTTTGCTGAGCAAATAAGTAGTACGATGTTCGTAAGGTAAGTTTTCCCTGTCTGGCTAGTGTGAGTGCTACCCCATAGTCATCCGGAAAGTTTTGTCCTCCTCCTGCGGCATCAACGGCGCTGGTTAACCCAAAACGATTCAATTCCCGATAAAACTGTAGTGTGCTGTTTAGGCGTTCATCTTCCGAAAGCCGGGTTGTCAAGGCCAGTGTAGTATAAATAGCTTTAGGAGTCTCTTTGGCATACATGATGCCGGTTGGCTCTCCATGACTATCCAGTTCGATGAGACTACCCTCATAATGGGTATCTTTGGTGTAACCCAATGCCTGGATGCCTTTTTTGTTTAGAAACGCTTTGCCATATAAATAGGTAATAAAAACGGGTTTGTCAGGAACGGCTTCATTAATTTCCTCAATAGTAGGCTGACGCTTCTCTGCAAACTGAAATTCATTCCAGCCACCAATCACTTTGATCCATACACCCGGAGGAGTTCGGGCGGCCTGTTCTTTCAGCATTTCCATGGCTCTCTTTAATGTTTTTACACCATCCCACCGGAGCTCACTGTTAAAGTGCAATCCTTCCCGAATAATATGGATATGGCTATCATTTAAGCCCGGAACTACTGTTTTGCCTTTGGCATCAATCAAAACGGTCTTAGCACTTTTATAAAGGGAAAGCATTTTCTGAGAGCTACCTACATCCTGGATAATACCATCTTTGATGGCAACTGCCTGATGGAATTCATCAGGCTTGACCATTGTCGCTATTTTGCCATTGTAGATAATCAGATCTGCCTTGTTCTGAGCAACACCTAAGAGCGTAGCAAACAGAAACGGTAAAAGGAATAATCGATACATAATCAGATTCTGTTTAAGACCCGTTTATTTATTCAGGAAAAAATCCAGTAATCCTTTTTGTACCTGTTCAGTTTGTTCTTGTACAAGCCAGTGCCCTGCACCCATGATCTTTGTTTCTGTTACGTTTGTGGCTACTAGTCGGGAATGATCTGCAAGGAAGGGCGCACTAAAATGTTCACCACCCATAGCAAGTAAAGGCATTTGCAGTTTCTTCTTCATAAATGCATGGTTATCCTCTACATCCTGTGGGAAAGACCCAAACCAGTGAAAACTTCCTGTAGTAGATCCCTTTGTGGCATAAGCCCGGACAAACTCATCGACTTCTTCCTTGGTGAATGGATTCTTTACATATCCAACCTGAGGCCAGAAATCGACCAGGAATTCTCTTTCGTGTCCGGCAACCAGATCACCGGCAATAGGTCTTGCAAAAAAGCCGAAGTGCCATACCGTTGTAGAAATCTGCTTCCATACAGGTTCAATACCAGGAAGCAAGGCATCCATTAAAGCTACTTTTTTCACTTCCGGGCCATACTGTACGGCATACGCATAGGCTACCATCAACCCAATATCATGACCGGCAAGGTTTATGCTTTTGTAACCCAGCGTTTTTACTAACTCATGAATATCTGTTGCCATAGTCTTTTTATCGTATCCTTCAGCCGGCTTATCAGATTCTCCAACTCCTCTCAGGTCAGGAACAATCACGGTAAAATGCTTGGAAAGCTCTGGCAATAGACGGTTCCACATATACCAGTTTTGCCCAAATCCATGTACTAATACTAGAGGTTCGCCCTGACCTCCGATTACATAGTGAATATTTACTCCGTTTACATGAGCTGTCTGGTGTTTAAAATTAGCCGGAGGAGACGCAGGCTCAATAGCTTCAGTAGTCTGAACTATAACTGAAGTTGTATCTGAATCTGTTTCTTTCTTTTCCTGTGGACTCGTACAGGAAGTCATAGCAGCTATTAGTAAAACAAACATAGTGCGTATAACCAGTCTAGTTGTTCTGGTAAAGGCATAAAGGGGGTGAATAGTATTCATTGTTACGTTGGTTAGGAAGTTAATAAATGGGTAATAGGTATGGTTTTAAGAGCAGAATCATGGAATCGACCTTGTCTATGTGCAAGACCTGCTTATTGACTGATCTTGTTGATCCAGTTCAGTATATAGTTGGCATTTTCCTGCCAGGTAGGCTGGCCTAATACAAAATGGTTACGTCCTTCAAATTCTTTGTAATCGGTGATAGATGGACTGTTTTTGTATTTCCGATAATTTGAATAGTTGAGAGATGCCGGAATGGTATGGTCTGTACTGCCAGAAATGAGCAGCAGAGGTGCGTGGGGTCGATCGAAATCTACTTTAGCTGCTGCTGTAATGGTATCGCGTACAATTAGTTTTGACTCAGGAATGGCAAATGCATAATAGGATTCTTTTTGTTCTTCTATTGACATGCCATTGGTAAACCCATACTGCCATTCACTGAATGACATCATATACGTTTCCTTCGTTGGTGTAAAGAAACCCAGTGCTCCCCAACCTGCCTTTAAAAAGGAAAACTTAAAGGTAAATACGCCCTGAGGAGGAACCGAATGAATGGCAATGCCCATAGATCCCAAGCCACGTTGCAGCAGGAGTTGAACCAACAGACCTCCGATAGAGTGGCCAATCAGGATAGGTTTTTCTGGCAATTGACTGACCAGGTCAGCATAATAATTGGTCAGCTCTGCCAGGCGGTTAGAAGCTATTTCTGCATCCGGATGCCGGTTTCGCAGCACTTCTGCCGGAGCATCTTTATGAGGCCAGGCAGGGGCCATAGTGGCAAATCCATTGCTTTCAAAATATTTCTTCCACGTATCCCAACTACTATTACTGACAAATGCACCTGTGATAAAGACGATAGTTTTCATATTGTTACTGTTTAGGATTGTGGGTTTTGTGTACTAGTAGGCTCAAAAAAATCTAACCGGATAGGTCTGCTACACGCAATACAGTTTTCAGCCGTGCAGTCAGAAATAGTCTTTTGTCTCTCCTGGCAATAACCGGCTAGAAAAACAAGGGATCCTATCAGATTATGTTAGTTACTTTGTAGGCTGCAGATGCCAAAAAGGATGCCATGTAGGTAAATATCTGTATATCAGATATTTGTAAGTGATTGTAGATTGTTACTACCACTATATTTCGTTGTACAACGAGCCGCACAACGAAATATAGTGGTGGATAAGTTGTATATTCGATGGGAGAACTGATGGATTGTGGGTGTATGTAAACTTTTAAGGCCCAATTCAAACTATATAAGTTCTCATATACAGGAACTTATATCTGTTCAGCTAGCATAATTGTGTTTTCAGGGGACCTCCTGCAATGAAATGGCCTGTTTTATGAACTAAAAATAAAAAATGAAAACCCATGAAACTGCTGATTAGAATTGGCCTTTTGTTATGTGGCCTTTTGCTTTGCGTGGTCTTACCTACTGATGCTCAGATAGAACACAGCAGATCGTACCCAGAACTAGTATCTGCCTTCAAAAAAAGTAAAGCAGATACCAATCGTGTCCAGCTGCTATACGATATAGGCGCCTACTATTTCTTCAATCCGAATGTCGCCTCATCCCGACTGGATAGTGTGATCTCAATGCTTCAACAGGCAGAGGCGCTGAGTATTGCACTGAAATATCCCAAAGGACAGGGAAATACGTATCGGATGTTGGCGATGATCTATTGCAAACAGGGAAAACCTGAAAAGGGAAAACCACTAGTCTACAAAGCCATTCAAATTCTGAAGGATAATAATAACCTGGCAGATCTGGGTGAGGCCTACTTTGAACTAGGTGGCTATTACACAGTTTCAGAAATAGATATAGCAGAAAGAATACGATTGAGCCAACTAGGGCTAGAGGCTTTTACTCAGGCAGGCAATAAACTTAAACAAGCCAATGGACTAAAAGAGCTTGGGGACTTATACCAGATTAAAGGAGAGAATTCAAAAGCATTGCTTACCCTCAGACAATCACTGAAACTTTATCAATCTATTGGCTATCCGGTACTCCAGGGTATTTATGACCTGTTAGGAAATGTTTGTGCTTCACTGGGAGATTACAAGGAAGCCATCCGGTATGGCTTGCTTGCTGTTGAAACATCGGAACGACTGGATGGTTCCTCTATGCAACTGGCCACTATTTATAACCGACTCGGATTAACTTACTATGAACTAAGAGAATTTGAACAGGCCAACCAATACTATAAAAAATCAATTGCGATTGCCCGGCAATACCATGATTTTGTTACAATTCACATGCTAGCGGCCAACATTGTTCGCACACTGATATACCTTAATAGGCTTGAAGAAGCCCTTGCTTACCAACAGGACATTATCAAAAAATATCCTATTGACGATATTACCAGACGAATCATTGCCCTTGGTAATTTTATAGATATTTACCTACGGTTAAAACACTATAAGCAAGCGCGCTATTATTGCCATGAGTTACATAGCCTATCTGGTAAATTCAATCAGATAAGTGTCGAAACAGAACAGTATGCGTATCACATGCTGACTATTTTTTATTTAGCTACCCAGCAGTATCAGCTAGCTGAAAAATACCGGCTGGCACATAAAGCATTGGCTAAAAGGCTTGCATCACTCCCTGCTTTATCCAAAAACTATTTATTACACTTTAAGATTGACTCCGCACAGGGAAACTATGCAGCTGCGATTTTAGACTATCAGCAATACAAAGCATTTACGGATTCTCTTTTAACTGAAGCAAAGACCAAACAGATTGCTCAGTTGCAAATTCAGTATGAAACTGAAAAAAAAGATCAGAATATTAAATTGCAACAACAAAACATTCTATTATTGACCAAACAAAGCCTTCTGAAGGAAAACCAGCTAAAACAAGCTAAACTATTACGAAATATCACTTTGGGAGGAGTGATTCTGCTGCTCATTATTATCGGTTTGTTGTATAATCGTTATCTGACCAAACAGCGAAATAGTAAAAAGCTGGAAGCCCAGCAGAAAGAGATTAATGACAAAAATCTGTCACTTCAGCGTCTGGTCACAGAAAAAGAATGGCTGCTGAAAGAGATTCATCACCGGGTAAAAAATAACCTTCAGATTGTGATGAGCCTGTTAAATTCTCAGTCTGCCTATATTAACAATGAGGCCGCGATGCTGGCTATCCGCAGTAGCCAGCATCGGGTACAGGCAATCTCTCTGATCCATCAAAAACTCTATCAGTCTGAAAGTGTGGCGGCAATTGATATGCCCGTTTACATTCAGGAACTGGTTGAATATTTACGAGACATCTTCTCTACAGGGCAACGAATCCGGTTTGACATACAGATTGACCCCATTAGACTGGATGTTTCCTATGCTGTACCACTGGGATTAATTTTAAACGAGGTTATTACCAATTCGATTAAGTATGCATTTCCTGGAACTAGAGAAGGATTGATTACCATTTCATTCAAACAAACCCATGGCAATCAGTATATTTTGGCTGTGATGGATAATGGCGTTGGATTACCTGCCAACTTTGACAGCAATACAACAGATTCTCTTGGAGTAAGCCTGATCCGTGGACTAAGTGAAGATATAGATGGCAAAGTTTGTATAGAAAGTAATCATGGTACCACTGTTCTCGTTGACTTTGTCTACCAAAAGATCAATAGACTCAATCCTATCCTTGCCAGTGATATTCTTATTAACACAGACCTTCCTTCAGAAACCATTATATGAACGAAACCATACTTATAGTTGAAGATCAGTTTGTTGAAGCCAATGACATCCGTTTAATGCTCGAAAAAGCGAATTATCGGGTTACAGGTATAGCCCGTTCGGTAGCCAGAGCACTTGAACTCATTGCAGAAGAAAAACCAGATGTAGTGCTGCTGGATATTTTTCTGAAAGGTACTCTGACAGGAATTGACTTGGCAAAACAATTAAGAGAACTAAATATTGCGTTTGTTTACCTGTCTGCTAACTTTAATCAGAATATACTCTCTGAAGCAAAAACCACTCAGCCTGATGGCTTTTTAGTTAAACCCTTTCGGGAAAAAGATGTATTGATTACATTGGAGATCGCCCTTTACCGTCATCAATTCAGCCATGAAGCTAGCCTGCGTCGGGAAATTCAGTTACAGAAACAGCTTATTCCATTATTTGATGAAAAAAATAGCTGGGAGGAAGCCTTAATGAAAGCAGGTCAGGTGTTGCAACCCTTTATTCCTTTTGAATACATGGCAACACAAAGCATACCTCTGGCTCACAACTCCCTTTCTTATCAGGATACTGGATTTCTGCGAATTGGATTTGATGAATACCAGATTGTGGGAGTCAGGGAACTAATGATTATAACCAATCTGAAAAAGCATGAACTGGATGCATTGCAGGCTAAAACCCATCTGGAACCAGTCGCACACTGCTATACAGAAGAACAATTTACAAACCTATGCGAAGTGCCTTCAATCCGAACACTTATTATGGATACATTCCAGATGCGTTCTCATTGTGTGCTTCCGGTGTCTTTATCCAATGGAGATCAATTTTACTTCTTCTTTTATAGCCGACGTCCGGATGCATATAAGGCTGAACATATCGTACTTTTTAACTGTTTGCAACCACTACTTTCTTCTGTAATCGAAAGCAGACTAAAAACTGAAATAAAGGTATTACCAGAATCCGTACACACTCCATTACCTGGGGAAACACAGACTGATACAGATATATTTGAAGGAATTGCAGGCAGGAGTCATCTGTTGTTAAAAGTATTTGATCATATTACACTTGTCGCCCCTGCAGATACATCAGTCCTGATATTGGGAGAGAGTGGTACTGGCAAAGAGAGAATTGCCGATTGTATCCATACACTTTCTCCCAGAAAGGACAAGCCGCTTGTTAAGGTAAATTGTGCGGCCTTACCTGCTACCCTGATTGAATCCGAATTGTTTGGTCATGAAAAAGGAGCTTTTACAGGAGCTATTGAAAAACGAATTGGCAAATTTGAGCAAGCATCTGGAGGAACTATCTTTTTGGATGAAATCGGTGAGATGCCATTAGAACTACAGGTGAAACTATTGCGGGTATTACAGGAAAAAGAAATAGAACGCATTGGAGGCCGTTCACCCATAAAAATCAATGTCCGCATTATTGCAGCAACTAACCGCAATCTGGAAAAGGAAGTCGCACAGGGTCGTTTCCGATTGGATTTGTATTATCGCCTTCATGTCTTTCCGATTATCCTTCCGCCTTTACGGGAGCGTAAAGAAGACATTCCAGTACTTACTACGTATTTTATCAAACACTATAACCGAAAAACGGGAAGAAAGATTAGTGGCGTAACCGATAAAGTTTTGGCTACTCTGATGACTTACCATTGGCCAGGTAATGTGCGGGAGTTGGAGCACCTGATCGAACGAAGTGTGCTTCTAACAAAAGGCCCCCTGATTGAGGAAGTAGAATTTCATTCACCCCAACAAACAGAAAAGGCTTTACCCAATGAAGAACTTCGTATAAAGACTATCGATGAAAATGAAAGAGATCATATTATAACAGTGTTAAAAAAATGCAATGGCCGTATATGGGGATCTGGTGGTGCTGCGGAATTGCTGAATATTCCACCTACCACGCTGCAGTCCAAAATGAAAAAACTGAGTATTAAAAAAGAATACGTTGATTATAAATAGATTCATCTTGCATGCTTGTAGCTCGCGAAGTGACTAAATTCCACATTGAATCCTTCGGATTCCTTTTCTGTTAGTCCTCCTATTATAGAAGGATTAGTGGTATTTGGCTTCTTCAATATAGCTTTCATATGATCAATATCTAATTCTATTTTTCCAAAGTTCTAATGCTATCTAATATATAAAATCCTCCTGCACAGTGAGTGCCCAGATAAATCCTGAGGCAAAGCACACCCATTGACGGTATAAGGATGGTGTGTCTGACATTGGCTCTTTTTCCATCGTTTCCATGCTTATTTGAACTAGCATTCATACCTAAACAAGTCCCTCTGATTTAGTTGGATATATTAAATTTTACCTGGAGAAGTGAACTTTAAAACTGAAGTCATACTGTCAGACAGATGTAGAGTAAGCATCTTTAATTACGTTTACTTAAAACGATAGCTCTTTCTATTCGTGGTCGATTGTATCGTTGGAGCAAAATAGGATATAGATTTAGTAAGATATTGAGTATGAACAACCATACAGGTTTGAAAACTCCAAATTTGACTGCTACGAAAATAGTGAACCCCAGAACTATACCAAAAATAATGCTATGTCCTAATTCAGATTGTTTGGTTCGGTAATGCAGTTGCATCAAAGTTTTAGTATTTTTTTCTATTGGATTAGATTTTTTATTTAGTTTTTCCCAGCCAACCCAACGCAATAATTTTCTGAAAAAATTTACCCCAAAAGACTTATATAAAGTTAAAATTAACACTCTTTGCATTGATAAATTTATTGGGGTTGTACTATATACCACAACGCGTAACTACAGGGAAGTTTTATAGTGGTTTTGTTATTGGATAGGAAAAAACTGTTAAAAAAAATCAACTCTTTGGAATAAACGAACCTGTCTCTACATCCTTCAGGAAATGGTTTAACTCCCTGAAATAGTTGTCTGTATCATCCCACATCGGAAAGTGTGCTCCATTTGGACATATATATACTTTTACCTTCGTATTTTTCATTACCTTTTTCAGGCTATCATAATATTCAGGATGTAAAAAGTCATTTTGGCCTCCCAGAAGAAAAGTTGGTACTTTATTTTTTTCAAGGGCTTGCTTATAATTTGCACCAAAGGGATTAAAATGATAGGTGTCCATACCCTTATTTTCAGCATGTCTCATACTTCTTCGCAAAGGCTCTGGCATTTTGCCTGCTTTATGGTAATACATTGTTCTTCCAAAAATACTATCATTGGCTTTGTTGAATTGCTCAGTGAGTTTGAGAGACATTGTTTGGTCAGACAGTGCAAGTCCTTTACTGATGGAGTCTATCTGAGGTTTGTTTGCAGAAAATTTGGGTAGTAATGTAGTTCGGTATCGAACAGTCTGGTCAACACTGTCGATTATCGAGTTTAATGTAGAGAGATCTTTTGAAAAAAATCCTGGTACATTAGATAAAATAACTCCTTTTAAATGTTGTCCATATTTTGCAGCATACAATTCTGCAAGCATTCCTCCCCAGGAATGGCCCAGCAAGTAAAACTTATCCAGTTTCAATCCTTTTCGTACTTCTTCTATTTCCTCCACAAACCGGTTCACATTCCATACTGTCGAATCATCTGGATTGTCTGAATAATACGATCCTAACTGGTCATAATAATAGATCGTAACGTTCTGATTTTTCAGGTTTTCAGGAAAGTTCTCAAAGTACTCATGAGATTGTCCCGGACCGCCATGTAGTAAAAGCAGTTTGATACTTCCTGTTCCGACTTTCTGGGTAAATACTTTGTATTTCCCTTTGTACACAGAAATCATGTTAACATCTGGTGAGGAAATTTTGGCATAGTAAGTACTGTCTTTAGGTGGCTGAGCTTTTACGAACAGACAGAAAATCTGTAAAGTCAAAATCAAACAGAAAGATTTCATTATCTTGAAAGTAGGTGTATAAGTTTACCGCTTTACGAAGTGAGAGCTTGTGAAAAACCTTAATTTATCGTACTTATTTGAGAAAACACAAAGGTTTTTTATAAATTCTTCTATCGTTATACTTCCTATTCACTACACTTTCTGGTATTACTCAACAAAATCATATAAGAATAGTAGTTTGAAAATAGGTGGCAAAGAAGATACTACTCAATGTTCTGGTCATTCCTACTCTCAAGCTACTATTCTCAACCTAACTGGTTAGAGTCTTCAACCCAATCAGAAGCTTTTAATTGGCTATCAGGGTAGTAATACTGGAGGCTGGCAGAGTAAGATTGAAACTGTTGCCTGAAACAGAAAGGCTGCTGGAAACCAGATTGGCAGAACTTGTTGTTTGGTAACGGCTGAAACTGCTTACTGTTGCCCCACTGAGACTGAATGCCTGATTGGTAGCAGATGAATTCTGATTAATAGCCACAATGACAATCCGTGAACCGCTCTTATAGGCAGTTACAAAGATTCCGGAAGTAGGATTGGACGTACACGAAATTTTACTGAATCCAGGCCGCACCCATTTGGCCCAGTGTGCCATTATATAGCCTAGTTTAGTAACATTGCTATTCTCATCGATGGGTCCGTATGATCTGCGAATATACCACCATACATAGGCTGCCCAGCCGGCATTCATACAATCGTGGATTTCTTTGGCCGCATTCATGGCGTTATTCCAGTCATTTCCACTGATGGATGAATTAGTGTAATGTTCAGTCATCCAAACCGACTTGCCGATGTTACCTAAGTTATACGGTGTGCGGCCGTAAATATGTCCACACACAAAAGCTGTTTTGGCTTTTGCTGTCGCATTGCTCAAATAGGTATTGATATACGTCTGGTCCATATTGAAAGGTTCTGGTGCCATAATCGGTGCCCCACAATTCTCCCCCTGGGCAGCCACGAAGCTGGCAACCTCCGTTGCAGTCATTTTCATTGATTCATAGCTAACGGTAATATTGGGTTCATTAATAGGGCTAATGGCATACACTCCACCAACAGCTGTATTAAATGCCCGCAAATGTGATGCATACGATGCATAGGAATCTGTTTTGAGTTTACCTCCCACCAAATTATTATTGTCTTTCATGGACGCGGGAGCAGTCCAGGCCGATGCGATTACCGTGGCTCCAAATGATTTGGCTGCATCAATAGTTGGTTTTTCGGCGGCAAAATCAGCACTGTTATGCGGTATCCGGACCCGAAGAATACTCATTCCGATTCCATTGGTTGGTGAAAAAGCTTTTGTTCGCTGATCCGTTGTCAGATCCGCAATCCAGCCACGAATACTGGCACCCCCAAATCCTCTAATGGTTTGTTGTGGTGTTGCTGCATCAATAGTAGCTGTAGCCTGTGCAGTAACCTTTTCCATAGGTTGAACTGCACCATCTTTTTCTTTTGCACAACCGGAGAGCAAAAGAACGAGCACCCATGCGCTCAATAGCTTTTTTTTCATACGTAGTAAGGGAAGGTTTAACTAAGTGAATAAAAAATAAATAAAAGTTGACTGTATGGTGGCCATTGGGATAGAGAGACCCAATGGAAAAGTGCCACCATTTACGACAAAGCTCTTCATTACGGACTCTTAAGTATATAACTATTTGGTCATAAAATATAACAAATGATGAAAGGTACAGTGTCATAACAGATTTCTCGTTATGTAGGAATGTGTAGTAACTGGATAGAAATAAGGTATGATATAGTTTACTTATGGCTCAGGCCCGTGAGGTTGGATTCCATTAAAAGCTTTGGAACAAGCATGGTATCATGGCAATGATAGCTATATCATCAATAGAGTGTTTGATACCATTTTATGATTGGATCAGGAAAGAAATAAGGCATAGAGGAAGTCGTCGTGATCGAATAAGACTTCTAACCCAGATCGAAAGAGATACTATAAGAAAATTTAGTTGGGAAAGGAATGCCTGAATTCGAGAGGAGAACAGTTGGTTTTATTCTTAAACAACTTACTAAACGATTGGGGGTGTTCAAAGCCTAAGGCATAGGCAATTTCGCTGACAGAAAGATCCGTAGTGGATAGTTTCTCTTTCGCCTTTTCGATTAATTTATCATGAATGTGGTGTTGGGTACTTTGCCCTGTCAATAAATTTAGCAACACGCTTAGGTAGTTAGGTGATACATTCAACGATTCGGCAACAAACTGAACAGTTGGTAATCCTTTGATAATCAAATCATCACTATTGAAGTAATTCGTCAAAAGTGTATCCAGGCGGTTCAGAATCTGGTGATTAGTGATTTTACGGGTAATAAACTGACGATGATAAAACCGATCCGCATACGAAAGCAACACTTCCAGGTGAGCTATCATAATCGGTTGGCTGAATTTATCTATTGGAGCCTGGTATACCTGTTCAATCTGCTGGATAATCTCTGTGATGACTGTCTCTTCTTTTTCAGAAAGAAATAAGGCTTCATGTACTAAATAGGAAAAGTACTCATATTGTCTAATGGTATTGGCTAGAGGTGTGTTCCACAAAAAGTCAGGATGGACAAGTAACATCCACCCTGAATGGAATACTTCTTCGGTGGCTTCGATAGATAATACCTGACCAGGACTCATAAAAAACAGAACTCCCTCATCAAAATCATACTTCTGCTGGCCATATTTTATCTTGCCTTTAAAGTTGCGTTTCAGGGCAATGCAATATAAGTCCATAACCAGCGTAGCAGCCTCTCCAACAGGCAAATTGCGAATATCCTCCACATTAATCACACTGATAAGGGGATGTTGTGGCTTGGCAAGTTGCCGAAACGTATGATAGTCACTGGTAGTCCTGATTTGATGAAAATGTCCGTCAGTCATAATTCAATATAGCTATTTCTGGTTAAAGACAGCTGCAAATTCTTTGGCAAAGTCAGTCAGCTTCACTTTTCCCAATGTGGCAGGTTGTTTCAGATAGTAATCCTCAGCCAGAGCTCCGCTACGAAGGCAGGCATACATTTCAACTAATGTAGCTGCGGTTTCTTTAGGAATACCAGCCGTTTCCAATCCCTCTTGCATTTGCTGATCTGTAATAATGTGCCATTGTAAGTCAGGTTTTCCAATTGCACTGCCAAGGACGGAAGCAATTTCATTTCCTGTACAGTGGTCGCTGGCAACATAACGAATCTTTCGGTGGGTGGCTTGTGTCTGGATCTCTTCCGAAATTGCCATAGCGATATCTGTTGGTGAAACCAATACAATGGTATCGTCTCCGCCATAATTTGCTGCTATCATACCGGTTGTTTTGATCCTATCCAGAAATCCATATAAATTGTAATAAAAGTAGGTAGGCCGCATATGGGTGATGGCTACATCTGAGAGGGTATTCAGAATGGTCTCTACCTGGTAGGCTCCCAGAATCATTCCGGTACCTTTGTCCAGATGAGCCCCAAAACTACTCAGGTGAATCAGACGCTTTACGCCTGCCTGCTGGATGGCTTTCGCATACTTAGTTCCGATTCTGCTAAAATAGGTGGTCTGGTCTGCTTCGTGAAAATAGTTAGGAGGGATCATGCAGTATACAACATCTGCACCCGTAAAGGTAGTAGTGAGAAACGGAACATCCTCTATCGAACCAATGGCAGCAGTAGCACCCAGAGCCTCAATGTCTTTTTGCTTTTCAGGTTTACTACTTATAACAGTAACAGTATAGCCCTTTCGGACCAGTTCTTCTGTAAGTGGTTTTCCAATATGCCCTAATGAGCCTGTCAGTATCACATTCATTTTGTCCTAGTTGGTTTATGAGTAAATGATACTGCAAAGTTGGCCTGAGACTAAGAAAAGTACGTAGCCAAATCTCTCGTTATTGTAGCCGTTTCTTGAATTCTGTATTCCCTTTTATAAAAGAAGAGGTATGTGAGTAAATAGAAGATAACCGGAATATATTCTTCCAGAAGGAAAGGACACCACTTCCTCTCTGTCCTCCTGAAAGGGCAAGAAGGATGGTGTTTCTTTCAGGAAAACAGAGAAGTTAAAAACAAAAGTCAAAGTGGGGTAAATAATCAGATAATGGTGTTTATTGTTCCACCTTCCACACGAATAGCAGCGCCATTGGTGGCAGACGCTAACGGACTCGCATAATAGGCTACAGTATCTGCTATTTCCTCTACAGACGCGAAACGTTGGAGTAAAGAAGTAGGACGAATATCTTTAAAGAAATTTTGTTCAGCCTCCTGTACAGTAATCGTATTTACCGCTGCCATATCGGAAATAAACCCAGAGATCCCCCTGGATTTGGTTGGGCCTGGCAGGATGGAGTTAACTGTGACACCGGTTCCTTTTGTAAGTTCGGCCATCCCCCGACCGATAGCGATCTGAGCTGTTTTGGTCATGCTGTAATGTACCATTTCACTTGCTGTGGACACAGCCGTTTCGCTTGAAATAAAAATAATTCGTCCCCAGTTTTTTTCTAACATCTTGGGGAATAAATGCCGTGATAACCGGATGCCACTCATTACATTCATGTCAAAAAAACGTAACCATTCCTGATCAGTGATATCGACAAACGATTTAGGTTCAAATATTCCTGCATTATTGATCAGAATATCGATAGGAGGTAGCTGATTGAGTAGTTGATTTATTTGATCAACATCCAGGAAATCTGCCATGATGCCAGATATATTCGGGTTTCCAGTTGTTGTTTTTAGTTCGTTTACTGCTTTGTCGATGGCAATCTGGGTTCTACCGTTAATAAGTACTGTTGCCCCTTCGGTTGCCAGTCTTTTTGCAATCGCATAGCCGATGCCTGCGGTTGAACCACTGATAAATGCGGTTTTGTTTGTCAGTTGTAAGTCCATTTCTTTTTAATTAATTGTTTTACGTTTAGTTGGGGTAAGCCACACTACCCTTGTCTGGCTCACCCTTAGGCAGTTGGTGGATTTCACTCCGTCTGCCTTCGAGTATTTCAGATTTATGCCGCAAAGTTCACTCACTCACCCAACATGGCATAGGAAGTAGCTCACAAGTTATCTGTGAGGTACCTCACAGATAACTTGTGATATAGCTCACCTAGTGTTCAGGTGATTATGCTTGACAATCTTATAGCCAGATGGTTAACCTCTTCTTTATAATTTTACAGGCACAATTTTATTGGGATTTATACGGATAGTATGTATACCATAAAATCTGAGCACAACACATGGATAAAAGTACATTCTACCCAATTGTTGGAATTGGTTTTTCGGCAGGAGGGATTGAGGCACTACTAACATTTTTGACACATTTACCCAAGCCTGCAGGGGCATCGTTTGTGATTATTCCACAATTGTCTATTGATGACGAGAGCCTGCTGGATAAGATGCTGAAACGTTGCACACATTTACACATTAGCTGGATAAACAATGGGGTTATTCCTAAGCCTGAGCGTGCCTATCTGTTACCTCCAGGGCATCAGCTTGATTTTAAGAACCAGGCTTTTTTACTTAGACCCTACCTGTCCCAACATAAAACCAACCAGATGATCGACAGAGGGTTTACAGCTCTTGCCTATGCTTTTCAGCGACGTGTGATTGGCATTGTGTTATCAGGTACAGGTAAGGATGGGCTTTCAGGTGTCAAAGCCATCGAGAAGCAAGGAGGCATTGTATTCGTACAACATCCCGAAACAGCCCTGTTTCAGAGTATGCCCGCATCAATAATTGCGGAGAATCATCCGGATATGGTAGCTACTCCCGAAGAGCTGGCAGAGATATTGACCCGTATGTTGTAGTCTATTTATTCAATAATAACCCTCATCATAAATTATTCCAGGATTACATATACTGGACTGGTTATATCTATTAGTACATGTGTAGATAGATTGCTCTTTCATCATCCAGATGCATGTCTATAATAGAGTATCCTAATTGGAGATAATAACCGCTAGTTGAATATTCACTTATATCTATCTCAATACAAATAGTTAAATCCTGTTTCCAGTTGGTTTGAATGAAGTAAAGAGATAATATTTGTATTCCTCTTCACAAATGGGGCAGTTAATACAGATTGATACTGTATATACCGCTGTGTAAAAATTTTCCATTATTGGGGCGAAGATAGTCAATTGCTGAGATCGCAGAATTTTCTGTATCTAAACTTATGATGGCCACCACAAGTTTACTCACTGGTTTATACTATTTCTTTTCCGGAAAACACTCTTAAATGGAACATTTTTTATTTATAATTCTTGTTTTGGTTACCTGAGAGAAGAATCCGAAAAAAATATACAGAAAAATTTACTGTGTATGCTGTTCTGTAAGATTTGTTTTCTTTATCTTTAGCAAGTAGGGTTTACAAAAACAAGTATATATAATCTTAGTTAACAAGGCCAGGTTTGGTTCCCGCAGTTAATGAACTATTATTCATACAAAAATATTCCAGACCGGTTTTTTGGAGGAAAGGCAGACGGACTTACTTTCTTGCTAAGGAACAGATTTACTGTTCCCCAGTATTATATCATACCTGATGATACAGTGCGGAATATCCTTGCAGGTAGTTTGTCAGCAGAATCCTTTTTTGAGGCATGGAAAAAAAATACCAACCCCGATGAAAACTCGCTTTGGGCGCTGCGATCCAGTGCCGGAGTAGAAGATGGAACTCACCAATCTTATGCAGGTATATTTACCACTGTGCTTAATTGTAGCACTAAAAGCCTGCCTGCTGCTTTGGTAAACGTAATTGAAGGTTTTAAACAGGTGAATACTTCCGGCTATCATATGGGTGATGGCTTTAGCTTTCATGTTGTATTGCAAAAGATGGTTCAGGGAGAAATTTCAGGAGTAGGTTTTTCTACTGACCCGCTTGATCATGATGGTGATCACCCTTTGATAAACATACTACCTGGTTTGGGGTTTAAACTGGTTTCGGGTGAAGAAAACGGCATGGAAATAACATTGTCTTCTACTGGACCAAAAGCAATTTCGAAAGAAGAAACATATAAAGGGGAAGTCTTTAATGGTGGTTATAAGCCCATAACCCTTACCGGCGATGCCCTTTTTTTGGGTATAACACCCTACCTGCAAGAAATTGGGCAACAGCTAAAAAAACTTGAAGAATTAAAAGGCTTTCCGGTAGATACAGAGTTTACCCTATATAATGGTCGGATATACTGGTTGCAGGTACGCCCTATAACGTCATTAGTGCCCAAAGGTGCTTATACTGTTTGGGATAATTCGAACCTGTCCATAAACTATCCAGGTATAACATTGCCACTTACAAGTTCTTACATGCTGCATTCATACAGTATGGCTTATAAGCAAATGTGCAGGTTTTTAGGGTCTGGCAATGTGTTTATAGAGCGCAATAAAAGCTTATTTAATAGCATGGTGGGCAGTATAAAAGGGGGGATGTATTATAATATTACAGCTTGGCAGCAGCTTTTGTACCAGTTGCCATTTGGCAGTAATACAAGCCAGATGATAACAAAAATGTTGGGTGCTGACCCGGCTAAATTTAGTAAGCCTATTACCAAGGCTTCACCAATCGTATATGCTCGCTTATTTTTAAATTTACTAAAGAGTATTTTATTCTTCGGCAAGTATAAAGCGAAGTACCTGGCCCAATATGAGGCCACACGTCGGCAGTTTGAAGAAAGAAACCTCGATGCCGAAACCCATCAGGGGCTTATTGCTATTTACAAAGAAATGGAGTATAACCTGGGTCGTTACTGGTATCCGCCTATGATAAACGGCTTTTTTGCCATGCTATCCTATAACGGGTTTAAAAAAGTATTGTCACGTTCACGCCTAAATGATACGTTCCCTAACTTTCTTAATGATACTATTGCAGGCATTGGCGATGTGGTATCGGTTGACATTGTAAAGGCATTACAAGACCTTATTTACAGGCTGCACCATAACGAAATGGTGAAAAAGATACTACTCGAAGAAGATAGTTCCAAGGCCTTGCAGGCCATAGAGGTACACCATTCGGAATCGTATGCGTTGATTACCAATTACCTTAAAAAATATGGAGAACGTTGTGATGAAGGTGAAATGAAGATGGAAACTGTAAATTATCGTGAAGGCCCATCAAAATTTATTGCCTTGCTAAAAGCAAATCTGTCTCTTCCCTATCATAAAAGGGAGCAGAAAGAGCCGTTTGATTATAAAAAGGTTCTAAAAGAACAATACAGGTATAACCCTTTAAAGCACTTGCTGTTAAGTTGGGGGTTGAAGTTTACTATAAATCGGGTGCGCGACCGCGAAAACTTCCGATTTATACGAACAAAGTCATTTGCTATGGCAAGGCAGATTTTCAGGAAAATGGATAAGTGCTTACTCAATCAGGGGCTTATACATTCGGCAGGTGATTCGCTTTATCTCACTTTTGAAGAACTAACAGATCCCGGTATTACAAGCTATAAAGAAACTATCAGTAAGCGGAAAGAGGAATACGAGCTTTATCAGAATGAATATCGCTATGTGCGTTACCATGAAATAGAAGGTGTTCTGTATCCAATAGAAAAACGAGAATCATTACCAAAAGGCGAGCTATCAGGTACAGGATGTAGTAGTGGGATTGTTATAGGGGAGGCCGTTCAGGTAACTGTGCAGAATATTCAGGACCTTGATGTAAATGATAAAATACTCGTAGCACCTTTTTTTGAGCCCGGCTGGATAGGTGTATTTGCCAGGGCCCGCGGTCTTGTTGCCGAACGGGGCAGTTTGCTTTCTCATACGGCTATTTTGTGTAGGGAAATGGGAATACCGCTTATCGTGGGCGTTAAAAAAGCAACGACAGCCATTATTCACGGAGAAAAAATTAAAATAAATGGGGCCACAGGTTCTATTGAAAAAGTTATTACTCATGAATAGTACATTTAAAATTATAGCATTAGTAAGCCAGGTAGATATAAAGCCTGCTGAGCTTGATTTCTGTAGGGAACAATTAACCTGTTTGTGTGGTGACGCCAGACAGCAGGATGTTTTTTTTGAGTATTGCCTTAAATGGAAGATGGCTCCGTGGATGAATATTCAGCTTAAAAAATATAGTCTTTCTACATTATTTACTGAAGATGTGCAAGGCAAATTTGAGGCAGTATATCAGAAGGTTAAGTTGGAGAATGAAAAACGGAATGCTAAGGCACTGCAATTCCTTAAAGCATTTAATGATAACGGTATCGATTTTATTATCCTGAAGGGTAATTTATTTGCCAATACCATTTATGGTAATACAGGATACAAAAAAATGAATGATTTTGATATCCTTATAAAAAGAGAAGACTGGTCTAAGGTACATAAGATTTACCTGGATCTTGGGTTCATTCCATTGGGGTTTGGCTGGAGTGGTGAAAAAGAAAAGGAAACAAAATTCAGTCACACCGCAATACCGTTTATCAGTCCTGATTTTACATGCATCATTGGCACACAATGGGGTTTAAAATCACCTACAACAAGCTTTACTATAAACATGCAGGATGCGTGGGACACGGCATTGCCTTTTTCTTTTGAGACTGTACTATGCAAGCAGCTATCGCCAGCTTATAACCTGCTACACCTTATACTGCACATGGGAATATATAAATGCGGTATACGTGATTGCATGGATGTATACAACCTTCTTGCTGCCACATCATGGAATGTGGCTGACACACAAGCCTTGTTTGATTTGATAGAGAAAACAGGTGCGACAGAAAAAGCTCGCTTTACACTCGAAATGTGCAATTTGTGTACCAACACCATACCAAAGGCCTGGCTGGAAAGGATGCCAGTAAAGGATTCTTCGTTCATAAGCACCAGGCTAAAGAAAAGAAAAGAGATGTTTGCCGAAACAGGAGACATTCATAATTCCTACAATGATTATTTTCAGGATATTGAAAAGAATGTTATTTATATAAATCTTTTCCCTAAGTTCCATCATCGTCTGCCATTGTATGGCAAAATACTCAGGATGTTGTATTTTCCCGACATCGGGCACAGTCTCAAGTTTATAGACAAGTTTCACAGCCCTACTATTGCTAACAAAATTAAAGGCAGGATACAGGGGCCATGGTTTTCCTTTGCCATAATTGCAGAAGAGGTAGGGTGGAAAGTTACCAGTCTGTTGTTTGTAAAGCTGTTTTTTGACGTAATGCTGTCTCCTGTAAACTATGTCTTGGCTAAGGATTCATACTTTGATTACCTGCGTAAAAAGAACATTGACCCCGCCGAAATAAAGAAAGTTGTAAGCAATGTACAATAAAAAAAGAACCCTTATCTGCATAACAGGTGCCGACGGCTCTGGGAAATCCACACTCATAAACGGCCTTAAAAAAGAATGGTCATATGCCTGGGAGGTAAGCATTTGGGATATGCTGGAAAACTCCGCCGGACAGATCTTCAGCGGTAAAAAGGCAGTAGATGACTATTTATGCCTGCTTGACACCAATGCACGGCTGTTGTTTTTAGCGCATGCCATGCAGGCTGCAATAGATAAGGCGTTGCAGTCCGACACCAGGATAATCATTATAAACGCTTACTATTATAAATATTTTGCTTCCGAAACAGTAATGGGTGCAGACAGGGAACTAGTGCAGTACCTTGCTTCGCGCATGCCGGTGCCCGATAAGACCATTTTACTTTCATACAGGCCTGAACTGAGCGCTGTGCGTAAAAAACGATTCTCCCGATATGAGTGTGGCTGCCGTGACGCAACCCCTGAAAATTTTATCGGGTTTCAAACCCGATTGATTGCTGAGTTCGAAACGTATACTAAATCAGACTGGTGTATACTTGATTCGTCATTCCTACCGGAGGAGCTGTGTGCGCTAGCTGTTAAATATATCTCCGAATGATAAAAACCATACTTATAACAGGTTTAGACGGAAGCGGCAAAAGCGTGATATTCTCAAAATTAAAATCACAAAAGCTTGAGCATGTAACGTTGTTGACCCTGCCGCATATAGACGAAGATGTATTACCAGAGGACTCAGCACTTAAAAAGCACACAAAACTCTTAAATGAGATGGGTGCAGATGCTGATAAGAACAACCGGAGCGACCTGAAAGCCCTGTCACTCTTTGGTGCCATGATGCTTTACCAAAAGCTGGCAGATGAAATGGTAACCCCTCTTACTCGTGTGCTGGTATGTGAGCGACATCCTTTAGTAGACCCGCTTGTTTATGCAAGATTTTATACAGGTCGTATAAGTCCGGGTAGTCTGAAAAGGGAACGTCTGGATTATTACAATGAGGCCTATGGTCAGCTATTGGGCTTTATACTGTCGTTACTTCCTGTAAAAGGGCTTGCTGACCCTGCAGGTACACTATTTACTTTTATACATGATTGTTTTAAAGATGCTACTGTGCCAGATGAGAAACTCAGAGCATTATTTAAAACCAGTTTGCCTGATGAGATTTACTTTTTAAAGGCTGAACCTGGTGTACTTTTAAACCGTATTGCCTCAAGAAAAGTGTCTGAACCCCATGAACAGCTTCAGATTCTGGCACTGTTTGATAAAATTTACGATAGTCTGTTTGACGCTGTTGCCATACGCCATAAAACAGTTGTTGAATACATTCATGCTTCACAGTTCGAAAGCCTTGACCGATTTTATGGAAGGCTTGTTAATGAAATACTTAACCAATAAGTTATGGAAAACTATCCCATAGTTCCCGGCAGGGGCCTGGTAACGCCTTACTCTACCAAGCTGCGTCAGGATTATTTGGATGAACAGGGTTATTCTACAACACATATCGCAGCTTCTGGGCTATTGCATTCTGATATACAGAATAAAATAGAATCCTATATAGGCTCTGTTGAAATACCCATAGGGCTAGTAGGGCCGCTTTTGCATATAGAAGAAGACGGCAAAGAATGGGTATATGCCGGGGCAGCAACCTTAGAAGGTGCCCTTGTGGCAAGTATGAACCGGGGAGCAAAAGCAGCCAGCATGAGCGGTGGTATTGCTACCACCTTTGTGCACCAGAAAATGAGCCGTTGCCCCATGTTTATTTTTAATAGTACTGCCGATGCAGGAACGTTTTACAACTGGCTGCCGGATAAGTTTGAATACATTAAAAAAGAAGCCCAAAAGCATTCTAACCATGCGCGGCTTTTATCTATAGAACCTGTACTGGCTGATACTGTAGTGCATGCCCGTTTTTTTTACCGTACTGGCGATGCTTCCGGCCAAAACATGACCACCACTTGTACCTGGCATGCATTGCTGTTTATTGTTAGCCATTTTACCACAGAAACAGGTATAGCCATTAAAAACTATGTTATTGAAGGCAATGGCTCGTCCGATAAAAAAGTCTCATCCTATTCGGTTGAAAATGGCCGGGGTGTGCGGGTAATGGCAGAATGCTACCTGAAAGAGGCCGTTATAGAAAATGTCCTGCGCACTACGTCGCAGGACATTGTAAACTGTTTTACACCATCTGTAGCACTTGCAAACAATGATAATATGTTTAGTTACAATATCAATGTGGCTAACACAATAGCGGCCATATTTGCCGCTACAGGGCAGGACCTGGGCTGTGTTCATGAGTCGTCTGTGGGTATGCTGCACCTGGAAAAAACCGATGACGGACTCTATATATCTCTTGTGCTCCCTACGCTGGTTGTAGGTACGGTAGGAGGGGGCACATCAGTCCCCAAACAAAAAGAAATGCTGGAATTAATGAAGTGCTATGGACAAGGCAAGTTGCAACGCTTTGCCCAACTGATAGCCGCATTTGCTCTGTCGCTCGAAATTTCTACCTACGCCGCCATTGTAAGTGGGGCATTTGCCAAAGCCCACGAAAAACTTGGACGCAATAAACCGGTAAATTGGCTTACCCGGACCGAACTTAATCAAAGCCTGGTCAGGGGCATAATGGGCAGTGTGCACGCAGAATATGCTAGTCTGAATGTTTCTTTTGTGGAGAAAGAAATGGAAAATGGCATCATTACAAACCTTACCAGCAAGACCAGTAATAAGCTTATTGGCTTTTTCCCTTTTACAGCTACAGGCCCCCAGCACAATCTTTCGCTGCTTATCAAATCAAAAGCATCCGACCAGGATATAATAAAGGGGCTGCATAGTTTGGCTGCTGCTATAGAACCGGCACTATCTGACCTTATCTATGCCTACCGCAATCATACCGAGTATTATAACTGCCATCTGAAAGAACTTTTTATTTATGAGGACCTGCACAACAGCGGCTTTTGCATAACACCAAAATATTTTGGAAAAAAAGAAAATGTGCAGCGTGAAATATACCTGTTGGCTATGGAATACCTTCAGTCTGATGCTATGCACCTGTTTAATACCGAAAACAAGCCAGAAATGTGGAGACTTGAAGATGTGAAGAAGGTAATTGAAGCTATTACAAAGATACACCAACATTACTATTCTGGAGAAAATCAGGTCCCTGATCATCTTATTCGTCGCTTTGATCCTTCACAATTGGTCCCCCTTTATGAAAAACTGATTGCTATCATTCTAAAAGAGGAAGCGTCTTCTGAACGTAGCGGTCAGTTTAAAAAACTCCCTGGTTTTTTGAAGGATATCACACAAAGTATAGAAAATTCATGGCCTGTTTGTGTGATCCACAATGATTTTAATCCTAGAAATGTCGGTATCCGGAGCAATGCAGAGGTGTGTATTTATGATTGGGAACTAGCAGTAAAGAACATACCTCATCGTGATATCGTAGAGTTCCTGGCTTTTGTCCTGGTTGATCGTAATGATATAAGTGTACTGAAAGAAAATCTTGGTTTACATGCTGATATTTGGGGAAAGAACCTTGAGGATAACGAATGGCTGCAAGGATATGTGTATGGCCTGAAAGAGTTTATGATATGTCGAATGTCTTTTTATAAGGTGTCTGAGATTTTAATGAAACTTAAGTTTCCTGATAGGGTAATGGATAACTGCTTTGCCATGCTCTCGCATATAGAAGCAATGATAGAGGCTAACAAGAGGTATGAATAGCCGTTTGTATAAATGCTTGTTCCTTTTTTTGGGGATTGTTTCCCTTGTGTTGGCTTACATAGGTGTTTTATTACCAGGCGTACCAGCAATTCCGTTTATACTTTTAGCAGGATATTGTTTCCTCCAAGGATCGCCTAAACTTTACCAATGGCTTTCAGACCGGAAATATATTGGCGCCATATTGAAAAAGTATAGTAGTGGTAATGCGTCAAAAGGCGCTATATGGTTTGTGATTTCGCAGTTGTGGATATCACTAATTGTTGCTCAGGTCATTATAAAACCTCATTTTAGTATCATAATTCTTATAAATGTAGGAGGCATTATAAGTAGTGTCATCATTTGGAATTTCTATAAGAAATAGATGTATTACTGTCCCTGAGATCACCGAATAGAAACAAGCAAACAGGAAAGATTTGGTATCTAGTTGTAAAAAGGGTTATAGACAATCCTTTTCTGATTATTTATCTTTCCTGGGCTTTATCTATTCCTTAACATGTATTTCTTTTCCTTAGCCTGCACCGTCTATGCACCGCCGATCTTTTCTTTCACTGCCTGCACTGGCACCGTTTTCGTTTATTCCCCTTTCGTTTGCCAACGACCGTCCTGACAAAGGCATCCGGGTAGATGCCGGAAAGGACCGGTTTAACAAGAGTTTTATGTATCTGGGAGCCCGCTTTGATTTGAAAGTTTCCGGAAAGGATACCGACGGGGCAATGAGTATCTATGATACTACCCGGTTCGAGAAGATAGGACCACCTTTACACAAACATACCAACCTGGACGAATGGTTTTTTGTCATGGAAGGAGAGTTTAAAGTACAGATCGGACAGGACATCTTTCGGCTCAAAGCTGGCGATAGTGTGTTTGGTCCTCGTGGAGTGGCCCACACCTTTGTCAAAACCAGCGATACTGTTGGTCGCTTGCTTCTGATTCATCAGCCAGCCGGAACTATGGAAGAATATTTTGAACAGATTATCCAGCTGAAAAGCCCAACACCGGAGCAAAAGAAAGCGTTGCTGATAAAACATCACATGGAAGCTGTAGGCCCGGCTTTGTCTCCGGATTAAGTGATTACCAGATAGTGAAATTACAATAAGCTCCTCTCAGAGAGTGGTAAACAATACAGGCTAAATCAACAAAAGTAATCCTCACCATACAGCATCACCAGGCAGCGTCCAAATGAAACAGGTTATCTTTCTTTATTGTGTGGTACTTTCTGTGAGTGCTTTTTCACAGACGAATAGCTCTGGCAAAAAGCCTGCTGCAAAAGCAATCATCTGTCTTACCTATGATGACGGCCTGGCCTCTCACTTGTCGGTAGCTGTACCACAACTGGACTCGGCTGGCTTGAAAGCTACATTTTTTCTGAATTCCATTGCGGGCTCATCGGATGTTCTTGGAAAAGCTTCTCCAGCAGTAGTAGGCTGGCAACAGGCTGCACAGAAAGGACATGAGTTGGGTAATCATACACTGTTTCATCCTTGCCCTGAAAAACTAGGTTGGGAAAAGCAGGTGGCTATTGAGCAATATACCCTTACACGCATTTTGGAAGAAGTGACTCTCTCCAATGCATTACTCACACTACTGGATCAGAAGAAAGCCAAACGAACATTTGCCTATCCCTGCAATAATGTGATAGTGCAAGGAAAAGACTACTCTACCGAACTACAAAAGACAGGTCTGATCAGTTATGCCAGAGGTGGCGGTGACCGTACCAATATAGTTACTGATTACAAAACCCTTAATCCAATGCAGGTACCGAGCTGGCTGGTGGAAGACGGAACCACACTGAACGAACTAATTGCCTTTGCCGAAAAGGTAAAACAAGCAGGCGGAATGGGTATTTATCAGTTTCATGGCATTGGCGGAGAGTTTTTTCAGGTAAGCAAAGAGACACACAAGCGTTTTCTACAATATCTGAATGCGAATAAAGAACATTACCGGGTAATTACCTTTTCTGAAGCTATGAATAGTATAACTACTCGTTGATCTCCTTTTTATCTTTCTTTTTGTAGATATGGGTCTGATCTTTATCAGATATATCTATTCAACAATACATCTCACCATGAGTAATTACAGGCTTACATATACCAGATCAGTTATATCTGTTATTTCCTGTGTAGATGAATTGCTCTAATGGTATACCATCTTATCTTTACTAAGAATGTCTGTTACCATTACTTTAATCACAAAAATGAAACAGAGTGGATCTGAATTGGGTACTCACTCAAAATACGCAACCCGACTGTAGAAGGGTTGACTCTTTTTTTATTACCTTTTCCAGGTTTGTTTCAACTACTTCTCATACCCAAACGGATCAGTCCACTCAATGTGAATGTCTGGCTGTTGCAGTTAGACAGTAAGCAGACAAGGCTATAGTATAACTCCAAAAATTTTCTCAATCAAAAAACCTGTAGCATAAAGTCTCTGATGAGAAATTAATTCCGTACTAAAAATCAACACTTCTTTTGCCTGTTCTTCATAAAATCTATACCTCAACAGGTATAAACAACAAGTATTCATCACAAAGAAGCTTGTGATAAGTATTTACCACATCCTGCATCAGTATACGTTTCTGTTGATTGCAGTAATCTGTGTATGAAATGCAATGTGTGAACGTTCAGAATAAGCCTATAAGGAAGATTTTATCTGCACAAAATACCTGTTTTGCATTTTAAGTATTTGCCACATAAACGGTTGATCTAAATTATTTACTGGTCTAGTGGCATTGTTTTATCATATTATTAGCAGAAGTATGGTGTATTGTCTTTCAGGAATCTAACTGACAGACTGTAATTGATCCTCTTTGTTGGGTATTGTGTCTTACCAATGCTTCCACTAACAGAGATTCACTGACTGTACTCCTTAAATTGAGATAGAATATTGAGATAAAATATAAAGTGATGTCTATAGAAAATTGAAAGAAAGAGTTATTGCTATGCTGGTAACTTTTTCTACTTTCTTTTCTACTACCCTTTCTTTCACAGAAAGGCATACCTATTAGTTCATTTCCAACACTATACTTTCTTTCGTATATAACAATTCACAGATTTTATACTCATTGACTCATCCAATAGGCTTTTAGGGATCTGGGTATGAGATTAAAGTTTCTGCTTTTTGCAGATGTGTTTGAACAGGCGCGATACAGTATAGATACGGACCTAAACTGTATCAGAATGATTCATTGTATCAGGTACTGGTATAGAGTGGTATTGAAAACAGATTGCCTGGGTATGCAAAACGAAATATACCTATATGCTGTAGGATCTGACTGATATACAATCAATCGCTACAACAACTAAGTTTACTTATACTAACTAATCACAACCAGCATGAAAAATCTTTTTGCAATCAAACAACAGGCGTTTAAGCATCTAACTTTCAGTTTGCTCGCCTTGTTAAGTGTGAGTACCTATTCCTATGCACAAGAGGCAGATGGAGTAAAATTTGGGATCAAGGGGGGACTTAACCTTTCCAACTTTTATAAAACAGAAGTCGGAGACGAAAAGATTAAACCTGGATTCAATGCAGGCGTATTTCTAAAGGCACCCATTGCAGGAGAAGTTTTATCCATACAGCCTGAGGTTTTATATACACTGGTAGGCTCTGAAACCGAGTATAGCAATTTTTTACAGGGCAGTGGTAAATACCGCTTCAACCTGGGATATATTCAGGTACCTATTCTGTTGATGGTAAATCTGGGCCCTCTCAACATTCACGCCGGTCCGTATGCGGCCTTTCTGACGAATGTGAATATAAAAGATGTAGACGATGATGGATCGATAGATGGAGTAACCGAATTAAATAAAGACAAATTCAACAGCATTGATTATGGTCTGGCTGGTGGTCTCGGTTTTGATCTGAAGGGAGCTACACTGGGATTCCGTTATAACTATGGTTTGCGTGAGGTAGGAAAAGATGGAGGGATCAGCCTGAATGGTTCTACCAATGCCAGTCGGTTGCTAAGAGACTCTAAAAACAGCGTCTTCCAGATTTATGTAGGATTCGGTTTTTAACACACAACATATCAGCCAGGTTTCAACGCATTTATTTATACTCACTTTACAAAAAAGCTGCATCCGCATTTTAAGGACCTCTTTCTGTCGTATTCTACATGAGGCTCTTACTATATAGTTTCTTTGAATGTAGTATGTGAATTACACTCAGAAAGTGTTTCTTACATTGTTTTCTTTAAAGCTGTCAGAGGGAGAATTTCAAGGTCTATATCTCCCTCCAACGTTAGCCACTCGCAGATAGCATGTGAGATATTCTCACTTTCTGTAAAGTTTGTAATTTTCATAACTGGACGTTCTGAACAGTTCTGGTGGTTGAGGAGCACTCTATCGTGTATGTTTATTTCACGTTGAGATTGCCTCCCATCGTTTGGATGTAACAGGAATCTGACTTCATTTGGCTGATAGAGTTCTATTTTCATATAATGCTTTTTGTCAAAATAGGCACAATGAAGAATCTCTTGCGAAAATATATTGTCGGAAGTGATGTGAATAATAGTCATACGAGTATTAGACAAGATACCTTCAACAATATCACCTGTTTGCGGTTTCGTAATGGCGTCGTCCATTTGTTAAATAAAGAGGAGTATGTCTATAAAATACTGTCCGCCAATAACGAAGTAAAAATAAATCCCATCAATACGTATAAATACGCATTAATGAACGTATAAATACGTATTGATAAGGATCTATTTATGGTAGATAACTTCCTATCCGGTTACTGATACAGAGGATTTGTTTTTAGATTGGATGCAGTCAGGTATTCCATTACCTGCCTATCACTTAAGAAATGATGGCCTCTTCTATGTATTGTGATTACAAACCGGGCAAGTTTGTTGACCTGCTGGTTGTGGACTTCCGCATTGAGAACACACCTGTACATTGGGCGCTTTTTTCTAGTGATCCCGAAATTCTTTTTTCAGGTACTGCTCATGTATATATGGAGCAGTACCTGTCAAACTGAAAAAATACCCGTCATCGAATGAGATGCGATCTGATATAAGGTGATAATCTAATGAGATCGGATGCTTTCCTCCAGTTCCATATCCTTTTTTGCCGGAATAAATTTCCGTTCTTTAAGCGAAAATCCGTTTCCTTTCGTCAACAAATGCACCGTCAGATTTTCAGCAGATAAAGGAGTTCCTTTCTCTACATACGCAATGTTGGTATGTCCCAGTTCTTTGCTATCGATTACTACGACCATTCCCGAACCACAACACTCGGCTTTATTGCCATCATAAATAACCAATGCTGTATCTTCACCAAGGCCCAGCCCTATACAGGCAGGGTTCGTGATAATGGATTCTGCCAGCCGTCCAAACCGTCCACGGTTAATAAAATGTGTATCTATGATGCAATGATCTATCAACCCAAGGCCAGAACTAATCTTTACAGTTCCCTTCAGTAGTGCCTTGTGGCTATCCCCTTCATAGATCATCACTGACGAGATCGCCATAGCTCCGGCACTAGTACCTCCTACAATAAAGCCAGGTTCCCGGATATACTTTCGGGTGATAACCTCCATTAGTTGAGAGGAACCCAGTATAGTAGAAAGACGAAACTGATCTCCACCACTGAAAAACACGGCACTGGCCTTCTCGATACGTTTGATTGTAGCAGGTGCATTGGCTTCCTCGCGGTTGCTAATATGGATAATACCTACATTGGAAATGTTGGCTCGTTCAAAAGCCTTCTGGTACTTTTTGCCCATTTCGTTTGGCTCTTCCGAAGCTGTGGTAATTACTTCGATCCGATAATCGGCTTTGGAATTATCAGGAAGTAGTTCTTGTAATACTTCAAAGCTTTGAAAGTTTCGACTTTCTTCCTGAGCACATGACAACTTTTGAGGATCTCCGATATCTTCGGCTCCTCCTATAATCAATAATTTTCCTTTAGGAACTTCTTGCATATAGTAGGTTATTTTAGATAAAACAAATGGATAATAGTTTTTCAATGATCACTTATGGAGTGTTTTCTCTGTAACCAAACAGATCCCTATCGCCAGAGAATTTTTTGTGTACCCTTATTTGTAAGTTGTTACTTTTTGAAAGCCCTCATCTGCACCTTTCTGATATGGCATGTCAATTTCAGTCAGAAGCGAGCTTGTTCCGCCATGCATTTTCGGTGTTTACACAATCACTTATCCTCTAACTGGAAGGATGAATATCCAGCCATGTTTATTGCCAGAGGTAGGAATACCTATGTGAGATGCGGACTACAGGAAGACTATTTCTGCAAAAAGCTTTCGGCTTATATTATAGGAATCCTGCCAGTGGAGATGACTGTATATAACAATGTATCGGAGCCTAAAGTCTTATTCCTCTTACATTTTAGACTGGCGTTTTTAACCAATACTTTTTTATGTGCAAAGTGGCAGTTACTATAAATAAGTCTGTTTTAGAGGCAAAAAAGATACTTACCTTTTCTTCTGAGCAGGTACTGACAAAACCACTACGGCTTTTTGCCAGCTTTTCTATCTCACGGGCCAGGGATTCTCCTATTGGGACTGCATTGTTCTTCTGCCAGGCATGTTTAGAAAAGATTCCAGACTCATCTTCTATGAAACGATAGTTTATCAAAGTAGGGATTTGTGCTTGTGGCCTTTGGGAAAACCTATCAATAGGATGAGTTGGATAATATTTCAGTTTCTGCAAATGCAACTTGCTGATAGTAAATTTGTGGCGGCAGGTAGACCAGTAATAAGGTCTCCTCATTACTTTTGCTTCAAATATTTTCATTGTATAACTCCTATGCTAAACCTTTACGTCTGGCATAATAGCGGTAAAAAACATGCCCGTTTTTAGACATTTCAGGCACAAAATAGAAATATACCTGGTAAGACTTCCAAGCACCTAGCAGAAGTATGATATAAATACTCATTTCAGTAGAACGTATATGTGTTAGCATAGCACTGGGTAAAAAAGTTTTACCTATATGGTTGTTAATAGTAAAAGCACTTTTTTACGATGAGTGAAACCCAAATCAGAAGCCAGCTGAAAAATAAGCACCCATGTAAACTTGTTTCACAGTTACAATTGCTGCGGCTAGTACCTGATTTTCAAAACGAGTGTTTGTACCAAGTCCATTCTGGTTATTCTGACCATATTTCCAGTTAGCCTTAGCAGGGGAAATTGTAGAAAAAAATATATGAAAATGTTAGTGCATGAGTATATTTTATCTTGAGTGATTTATCTGGAAATATTTATATTTGGCCTGCACAATGTCTTACCTGCACGAAGACATAATTGGCTGACCTTTGTTACATCACTACTACCTATGAGTAAAAATCTTTTTGAGCAAAGGCTCTCTGAACAGGAAAATTGGTCTGAATTGGCATTGCAATTAGCTGAGATAGGAAGATGGGAGTTAGATCTGGTTGATTATAAAGTCTATTTGGATGATCGGTGCACAGAACTATATGGCTTTCCCTCTGAAGAAGCTCCTTCTTATAATGACCTGTTTAACTATATTTATCCGGAAGATCATGCAAAAGTAAAACTGGCAGTCAGCCAGAGTCTTACACTTGCTGAGTACGTTCCTTATAATATTCGCTTTCGTACTATTAGTGCTGAGGATAAAAAAGTTCGCTGGATACACTGTAAAGGCAAAACCAGTTTTACTGCGGAAGGTAATCCTTATCGGTTTATAGGGACTGCACAGGATGTAACAGAACTGATTGAGTCACAAAAACAGGCGGCTGCTTTTGAGCACTTGTCAGAGTTAGCCCTCGAAGGGGCTTCTGCAGGATGGTTTACCATTCGAATGGCAGATAATTACATGGAACATTCACTGACACTGACCAGGATTATGACTGGAACCGAAAAACTGGTAAACCGGGATTTTCTGATAAAGCACTTGCATCCGGATGATATTCCCCTTCGCGACAAAGCTTACCAGGAAGCTGCTCAATCAGGAAAACTTCGATACGAAGTTCGTTTTATCTGGGACGATGGATCTATACACTGGGTCAGAGTCCTGGGAACCTACCAGTATGATGAGCACCATACTCCCTATTTCTTTGCCGGCATCGCTCAGGACATCACTCTGGAGGTGCAGGCTCGCCTGGAACTGCAAGTGAGTGAAGAGCGATTCCGCAATATTGTAGAGCAAGCCCCTATGGGATTGGGGTTGCTGAAAGGAACCGATATGATTATCGAGGTAGGTAATCAGCGAATGTTTGACTTGTGGGGCAAAGATAGTTCTATCATAGGCATGAAATTAATGGAAGCATTGCCTGAGCTGGAAGGACAGGGATTCTGGGAATTGTTACAACATGTCTATCATACCGCAGAACCTTTTGTGGGAGTGGGTACCTTGGCTAAACTGCAACGCAATGGAAAACTAGAAGATGCCTATTTTGATTTTGCCTACACCCCTTTACGCAATGCTACTGGCAAAGTATCTGGGATAATGGTACTAGCCAACGAAGTGACCACTCAGACTTTATCACAGAAGTCTCTGGCTTCCAGTGAGGCCAAGTTTCGTTCTCTTATAGAAGAGGCTCCTTTTGCTACAGCTCTCTATCGTGGAGAAGAGTTGATTATAGATACAGCTAACCAGACGATGATTGAACTATGGGGGAAAGATGAAAGTGTACGAGGAATGCGACTTGCCGATGCCTTGCCCGAACTGGAGTCACAACCCTTTCTGGATATATTGGCTCAGATTTATAAGACAGGTCAGGTGTATCATGCCCGGGAGATGCGAGCAGATCTTGTAGTAAGAGGCAAATTGGACAGTTTCTACTTCAATTTTATCTATAAGCCACTGAGAGATGAAAAGGGGCAGGTTTATGCCATATTGAATATGGCAGTTGAGGTAACAGATGAAGTAATATACCGCCAGAAACTGGAAGAAAGTGAATTGTTCGCCAGAACCATTTTCTACAATTCACCTGTTGCCAAAATGGTTTTGACCACTGAGCAGATGTTGATCCATACCATCAATGAGAACATGCTTCAGATGATAGGACGGGATGAATCCATTATAGGCAAACCCCTTCTGGAAGCTATCCCCGAACTGAGATCTACCTCTTTACCTGACCGGTTCCAGCATGTATATACCACAGGACAAACGTTTCATGAGCCGGAAGAACGGTTTGACCTGCTACGGTTTGGAATCCCTTATACAGGCTATTACAATTACACGTATAAGGCGCTTACCAACACAAATGGCCAGATTTATGGAGTGATCATAGCGGCCATTGAGGTAACCAATCTAGTACTTGCCCGCAAAAAAGTAGAAGAAGCAGAAGCCATGATGCGGGGAGCCATTGAACTGGCACAACTGGGAACCTGGACCTATGACCCTGCTACCAACCGCACCACCTATTCAGATCGGCTCAGAGAATGGTTTGGTATCTTGCCTGAAGAAGAGGATCTAGACGATGTGTATCCAGTATTATCCAACGCAGATCAGGAGCGTATCCGTACGGCTATGTCCTGGGCTCTCAATCCCGAATCGGGGGGTATTTACAATGAAGAATATGCAATAACCAACCGAACCACTGGCCAGAAATATATTATTCATGCACAAGCCCGCACCTTTTTTGATGAGCAGGGAAAACCTGTAAAAATGTTTGGAACGGCTCAGGATGTAACTGAGCGGCGTTCTGCACAACTGGTATTGGAGCAACAGGTTCAGAAGCGTACGGAAGAACTGGCAACAACCAATGAAGAATTAGCCGCTACCAATGAAGAACTGGCTACTACCAATGATGAATTGTTTGAAGCCAATCAACTGCTGGCTCGCTCCAATGATAATCTTGAAAAGTTTGCCTATATTGCCTCACATGATTTGCAGGAACCTCTTCGCAAGATTCAAGCTTTCGGAGATTTGTTAAAGAAGGAATATGCAACTTCACTTGGGAATGGAATACCTATTCTTGAACGCATGCAGTCAGCATCCAAGCGGATGTCGGTTTTAATCCAAGATCTGTTGTCATTTTCCAAAATATCAAACCAGAAAGATCGTACCGAATCTGTATCCTTGAATCAGGTGCTAGATACAG
>NZ_JASJOU010000018.1 GCF_030068605.1 Xanthocytophaga agilis | reverse complement strand
AGATTTCTTAGACAAAGATTCAGATAATGATGGATTGACAGATGCTCTGGAGGCAGGTTACACAGATGCTAATGGAGATGGTGTTGTAGATGCATTTGCTGATACTGACAAGGATGGTTGGAATGATACAACCACAGCTGGGTATTATTTATTCGATACAGACAATGATGGCGTGACAGATTACCGTGACACAGATAGTGATAGTGATGGAGTAAGCGATCTGATAGAAGGCCATGATGCTGATTTCAATGGGATGGCAGATCGTGTTCTTTCCGGAACAGATACAGACAATGATGGGTTGGACAACAACTTTGACACAGACAATGGCTATACCTATGTCACACCTAAAGATGCGGACGCTGATGGAGTAGTTGACTTTAAGGATAGTGACGATGATAACGATGGCTTGTTGACCAAAGCTGAAGATTACAATGCAAACACCAATTGGGCAGATGATCTGCGGCAGGGTGGTCCTAGACCAGATTATCTGAAAACAAGTGTAGCAGTACCTTCCTGTTTCAATCCAACACTAAGCACAGTTAACTTTACCAATGCAGGAGTGACATTCCCAGCTACAGCAGGAGGCGTAACCGTAAGTAGTACGAATGCAAATGTTGTACTTTCAAACGGAACAGTATATGGAGGAGGAACCAGCTACCCAAGTGGTGCTGCCGGATATGGTACAACGGTGAATAATACTCGTACCGCCCAACTGTTAATCCAGAATGGGTTACCAACATTAGCTACTGCTACAATCAGCTTTAGTCAGGCTGTACAGAATGCTACCATTCAATTATGGGATATAGATGCTTCGCCCGGACAGTTTATAGATAGAGTTACTATCAATGGCTATTTAGGATCTAACCTGGTAACGCTTTCGAGTACAAATGTGGCAACAGGTTCTGCAAATACTTATATTGGTAGCAATACTATTGTAGGCAATTCAAATGTTAATACAAATAGTACTAATGGCAATGTAACCATTTCATTCCCATCCACCATTGATCGGATTGTGATTGTATATCGCAACAATGATCCAGCACAGGGAAACCAAGGATTGGGTATTGGTCAGATCACATGGTGTCCTGCAGACAGAGATAATGATGGAGTAGCTGACCTGACTGATTTAGATGATGACAACGATGGCATCCTGGATACAGATGAAAATGGTGGTGTAGATCCTTTCGCCGATGTTAACAGCAATGGCATTCCTAATTATATAGATCCATCATTCGCCGGCTTTGTAGACTCAAATAGTGATGGCATTAATGATAATTTTGATTTTGATAAAGATGGTATCATCAATCAGTTTGATATCGATTCCGATAATGATGGTATTCCAGATGCCATTGAGGCCAACAGTGGTAACGCACCTACAAACTATATAATTTCCGGAACAGGTACAGGCCGTATTGGAGGTACAATCAATGCCAATGGTCGTCCAGCCAGTTCACAGACAACACCTCTGGCTAATCCGGATACAGATTCGGATGGTAAGAAAGATTTCTTAGACAAAGATTCAGATAATGATGGATTGACAGATGCTCTGGAGGCAGGTTACACAGATGCTAATGGAGATGGTGTTGTAGATGCATTTGCTGATACTGACAAGGATGGTTGGAATGATGCAACAACAGCTACTTTGTATATGTTGGATACAGATAGCGATAACCTGGCCGACTATCGTGATACAGATAGTGATAGTGATGGAGTAAGTGATCTGATAGAAGGCCATGATGCTGATTTCAATGGGGTGGCAGATCGTGTTCTTTCCGGAACAGATACAGACAATGATGGGTTGGACAACAACTTTGATACAGACAATGGCTATACCTATGTCACACCTAAAGATGCGGATGCTGATGGAGTAGTTGACTTTAAAGATAGCGATGACGATAATGACGGATTCCTGACCAGAACGGAGAACTATAATAATAATGCTATCTGGACAGATGATCTATCCCAAGGTGGACCTCGCCCTGATTACCTAAAAGCATTGTCTACTGTAGCATCTTGTTATAACCCAACTCCTAGTATTGCCAATTTTGGTACAGGAGGGGTTACATTCCCTGTAACATCAAATGGGATAACCGTAAGCAGTACGAATGCAAATGTTGTATTGTCCAATGGTACAACCTATGTAGGAACCAGCTATCCAAGTGGTGGTGCCGGTTACAATACCAATTATGGAAACCAGCGTTCTGCTGAACTTACCATCACAGGTGGTTCCCCATCATTAGCTACAGCCACAATCAACTTTGGTCAGGCTGTGCAGAATGCTACTATTCGTTTACTGGATATAGATGCTTCTCCAGGACAATTTATAGATCGGATTACTGTTAATGGCTATTTAGGAGCTAATCTTATAACGCTTTCAAGTACAAACGTGGCAACAGGTTCTGGTAATACGTACATAGGTAGCAATACCATTGTAGGAACTGCTAATGTCGCTTCTAATAGTACTAATGGCAATGTAACCATTTCATTTCCATCCACTGTTGACCGAATTATAATCTTATATCGCAATAATGATCCGGCTCAAGGAGATCAAGGTTTAGGGATCGGACAGATCACATGGTGTTCTACAGATAGAGATAATGACGGAGTGGTTGATCTGACAGATTTGGATGATGACAATGATGGGTTACTGGATACAGATGAAAGTGGTGGAGTTGATCCACTAGCTGATGCTAATGCTAACGGTATCGCTAATTACATGGATCCTACCTTTGCTGGATTTGTGGATGCAAATAGCGATGGTATCAACGACAATTTTGACGAAGACAAAGATGGTATCATCAATATCTTCGATCTGGACTCAGACAATGATGGTATCACAGATGCCATTGAAGCGAATGGAGGAACCGCACCTGCAAATTACAATACGACAGGTATAAACTCTGGTCGAATCGGAGGCACAATCAATGCCAATGGTCGTCCAGCCAGTTCACAGACAACACCTCTGGCTAATCCAGATACAGATTCGGATGGTAAGAAAGATTTCTTAGATACAGATTCTGATAATGATGGGGTGCTTGATCGTATTGAAGGGCACGATGCCAACTTTGATGGGGCTGCAGATACTGCTCTGTCAGGGACAGATAGCGATAAGGATGGTTTGGATAATAATTTCGACCCATACAATAATAGCACAGGTACTGCCAATGGTAGTGCCAACACGGCGCTGCCACAGGATACTGACTCAGATGGAACGCCTGACTACAGAGATACCGATGATGACAATGATGGGGTATTGACTGCTACTACAGGAGCATTGGGTGAAGATGCCAACAGCAATGGGAACTGGGCAGATGATAAAACTCAGGGACAGGGAGGAGCAGGACGACCGAATTATCTGTACTACTATAACCTGTTGTTCCAGCCAAATGGCAATGCTACCGGAAGTTCAGCTTGTGCCAGTACAGGAAATAGTTTTCGTTTGACTCCAGATGTTGCAAGCCAGATAGGTTCAGTATGGCGCAGAGTACCTTTGAACCTGAATTATTCATTTGAAGTACAATTCAATGCCTACTTTGGCACAACCGACGCTTTAGGTGCTGATGGGATTACATTTGCTTTGCAGACGGCTGGAATCAATGCGATAGGGGCATCAGGTACTGGAATAGGTATGCAAGGGGTGACACCTTCTGTGATTGTCGAATTTGATACCTATGACAATGGAGCCGGATCTGGAGATATTACAGATGATCACATTGCTATCTCAAAGAATGGTACTCTTGCTTCACCAGTGTTTGCTGCGGTTGCGGCCAAAGGAGCGGGTCAGAATATTGAAGATGGAGTGTATTATCCGGTTCGCATTTTATGGAATAAGAACACTAAGACATTACAGGTTTATTTCAATGGAGTGCTGCGCGCGACTTATTCGGAAGATTTTGTTAGCACAGTATTCAGCAACAATCCTGTAGTATATTGGGGATATACAGCCTCTACAGGTGCCTACACAAACCGCCAGGAAGTATGTGATATTAACTTCTTCTATGACAATGACCAGGATGGGGTTGCGGATAATATAGATATCGATGATGACAACGACGGGATTACAGATCTGGTTGAATCAGGTGGTGTTGCTACAGCAACAACTGATGCTGACAATGATGGAGTAATTAACTTTATGGATGCGGATTATTGTACGCTGAATGCTGCAGGTGTATGTGCTAGTCTGGATATGGATAATGATGGCATTATCAATCAGTTTGATCTGGATTCAGATAATGATGGAATTGCTGATGCAATCGAGGCTAACGGTGGAGCAACTCCAGCTTCTTATAGTGCTACTACAGGTAGAATTACAGGCGCAGTAGGAGCCAATGGTATGCCGAATGCTTCAGAAACGGCAGTTGAAAGTGGTGTGAGCCTATTTGCCAATCCAGATACCGACTCAGATGGTAAAAGAGACTATCTGGATCGCGATTCTGACGGTGATGGTATCACGGATACACGTGAAGCGGGTGGGACAGACGTAAATGGGGATGGTATTATTGATGCCTTGGCGGATACGAACCGAGATGGATGGAACGATGCCAATGCGACAACAGCTTTGCCTCTAACTAACTCAGATGCAGATGCAGCACCAGATTACCTGGATACAGATTCTGATAACGATGGCGTATTGGATGCCATTGAGGGACATGATGCCAACTTTGATGGTGTCTCAGATGTAGTAGGTTCTACTTTGACAGATACGGATAACGATGGCTTGGCGAACGGGTATGATCCGGATAACGGAGGTATTACGACAGCACCTCAAAATACAGATGGTGCAGATCTGCCTGATTATCGTGATACAGATGATGATAATGATGGTCTCTTAACCAAAAATGAGAACTATAACGGAAATGCTACCTTGGCTGATGATTTCACACAAGGTGGTCCTCGTCCGGATTACCTGCAACGTGCAGACAGAGATGGAGACGGTATTGTAGATGCTACAGATAATGATGATGACAATGATGGTATATCTGATCTGGTTGAATCTGGTGGAGTTGATCCGCTGGGTGATGCAGATGCGGATGGAGTCCTTAACTACAGAGATTCCTCTCCAGGGGGTGGCATCGTATGGGCAGATACAAATGCAGACGGAATCAATGATAACTTTGACAAAGACGGAGACGGCATTATCAATAGTTATGATCTGGATTCAGACAATGATGGTATTCCGGATGCAGTCGAAGCAAATAATGGAGTGCTTCCTGCCAATATGAATACAGATGGTAAGTATCCGGTAGCATATGTAAATGCCAATGATACAGATGGGGATGGATTTGCCAATGCAGTAGATGCCAGTACAGGTGGAACAGCTCTGGCAAACGGAGATCAGGATGTAGACGGATTGCCTAATGCACTGGATGTAGACTCTGATAGTGATGGTATTCCGGATGCAGTTGAAGCTAACAATGGAGTACTTCCTGTAAACATGACTACAGATGGCCAGTATCCTGCAGTGTATGTAATTGCTAATGATACAGATAAAGATGGTCTGGTAAATGCACTGGATGTAACCAACGGCGGTACGCCTCTGGTAAATGGTAACAAGGATAATGCAGGCTTATCAAACTTTCTGGATCTGGATTCAGACAACGACGGTATTCCAGATGCAGTGGAGGCGAATAATGGAGCGCTTCCTGCAAATATGACAGCCAACGGACGTTACCCGATAGCATATGCAACCGCTAACGATACAGATAGAGATGGCTTGGTGAATGTGCTGGACATCAATAATGGTGGAACGTCTCTTGTCAATGGTAATAATGACTACGATGCTTTACCAAACTTCCTGGATCTGGATTCGGATGGAGACGGTATAGTGGATGCAATGGAAGCGAATAATGGTGTATTACCAACTAATATGAACAACAACGGTCAGTATCCGGTGGCTTATTCGAATGCGAATGATACCAATGGTGATGGTCTGGTAAACGCAGTGGATCCGAACAATGGGGGTACAGCCCTGGCTCTTACCAATTCTGATGGTGATACGCTTAGAGACTTCCTGGACATCGACTCAGATAATGATGGTATTGTAGATAACCGTGAAGCTATGAGTGTTGCTGCCTACATTGCTCCTGTAGTTACTGATACAGATAATGATGGTATCAGTAACGCATACGATGCAGACAATGGGGGTACACCGGTAGTCCCTGTCAATACAGACGGGGCAGATCTTGCTGACTATCGTGATACAGATTCAGACAATGATGGAGTAATAGACCGTATTGAAGGAAACGATGCCAATCAGGATGGTATAGCAGATGTAACATTTGCTCTGGCTGATGCCGATAGTGATGGATTACAGGATGTGTTTGATACAGTGAATGGTAAAGGGACCCTTGGTAACGTAAACGGAACTAACACTCCATTACAAAACACTGATGGTACAGACCAGCCAGATTATCGCGATACAGATGATGATAATGATGGCTTCCTGACAGCTGTAGAAGATTCGAATAACAATGGTAACTGGGCAGATGATAAAACACAGGGACAAGGTCCTGCAGGTAAACCAAACTATCTGTTCAAAGCAGATCATGATGGGGATGGCATCTCAGACCTGGTTGACGTAGATGATGACAATGATGGTATCCTCGATACAGATGAAGATGGCACTCCGGGTGGTTTTGACCCAAGTGCAGACGCAGATGGAGATGGTGTTCCGAACTACCGTGACAGCGACTTTGGTGGAATTGCCTTTGTCGATAGCAACACAGATGGTGTGAATGACAATCTGGACAAAGACCTGGATGGTATTCCCAATCACTGGGATCTGGATTCTGATAACGATGGCATCGCAGATGTGATTGAAGCCGGTGGAACAGACCCGGATGGTAACGGACTCATCGGAAACGGAGCTACGATTACCGATACAGATGGAGATGGTTTGTCTAATATCGTCGATACTGACAATGGTGGAACTGCACTGGCGAATCTGGATTCAGATGGTGACGGATTGCGTAACTTCCTGGATCGCGATTCTGATAACGATGGTATCACAGATACACGTGAGGTGGCTGGAACAGATGCCAATGGTGACGGAGTAATCGATGGATTTGCAGATGCCAACGGTGATGGATTTAACGATGCTACTGTTGCTTCACCATTAACATTGCCTGATACAGATGGGGATGGTTTCAGAAACTACCTGGATCTGGACTCGGACAATGACGGCATTGCGGATATAGTAGAAAACGGCCAGCCGGATACAGATAACAATGGACGAATTGACGGATTTGCAGATGCAGATAATGATGGATTGGCAAATGTTGTGGATCCATTCAATGGAACTACCAGCACAGGCATCGTTGTAAACCTGATCAATTCCGACGCAGGCTCAGAACCAGTTGGTGCAATACTACCAGATTATCTGGATCGCGATTCAGATAACGACGGTATCACAGATGCCCGCGAAGCGGCAGGGACTGCTTCCTCAGACGCAAACGGTGATGGTATTATTGACAGCTTTGGCTCAGGCAATACAAACGGATGGGCTAACACACGTCCTTCTTATGCATCGCTATTGGATACAGATGGTGATGGATTACGCAACTATCGTGATCGAGACTCAGATAATGATGGAATTACCGATGCTCGCGAATTTAATGCAACTGGAAGTCTTGACGCAGATGGTGATGGAATTGTAGCCGTAACGATTACAGATGCCAATGGAGACGGCTTGAATGATGGTTCGGTAACAGCAACGCTGCCACTGAATAGTGATGGAGACTCAGTACCTAACTATATAGATCTGGATTCTGATAATGATGGTATCGCTGACGTTGTGGAAGTAGGTTATGCAGATGCCAATAATGACGGACGAGTAGATTTTACTGGCACATTTGCCTCCAATGATACAGATGGAGATGGACTGATCACTGTTGCCGATCCGTCAACGGGTGGAACAGCAACAGTGCTGATCAATACAGACAGCGCGTCAGAACCAGCAGGTGCCATATTGCCTAACTATATTGACCGGGACTCAGATAATGACGGCATTACAGATACAAGGGAAGCAGGTGGGGCAGATACAGACGGAAATGGTGTAATCGGTAACACTGCGGGTAGTACCGCTATCGTAGATGCCAATGGGGATGGCTGGAATGATACACCTATCACCTATGCTATGATATTGACAACAGATCTGGATGGAGATGGTAAGTTCAATTATGTGGATCGTGATTCGGATAATGACGGACTGACTGACGCATCTGAAGCTGTGTTAAGTAATGATACAGATGGAGATGGTGTAGTTGGAAATGTGGCAGGTGCAACCATTACCGATGCAAATACTGATGGCATCAATGATGGATCTTTGAACGCTGCCTTCCCTGCTGACACAGATGGAGATGGTGTGTCAAACTATCAGGATCTGGATTCGGACAACGATGGAATAGGCGACTTTATGGAAGCTGGTGGACTTGCTACTTCAGATGCCAACAATGATGGTCGCATAGATGTTGGCCTGGCAGATACAGATGGTGATGGTCTTTACAATCTGGTTGATCCAGTGAATGGGGCATCAGTAGGAGGGGCCAATACAGGAGCACGTTTAGCTATGCCTGATACAGATGGAGATGGTGTACGTAACTTCCTGGATCTGGATTCAGATAATGATGGAATCTCAGATGCAATCGAAGCCAACGCAGGTGTAGCTCCTGCCGGATACAATGCAGGTTCGGCTCGTATCGGAAGTGCCGTAAATACCAGTGGACTGGTAGCTGTAACCAAACTGAATCCGGCACTGGTAACTGATACAGATGTTGATGGCACCAGAGATTATGCAGATGTTGACTCAGATGCAGATGGAATCACAGATGCCATTGAAGCAAACGGAGCTCTTATGTCATCGTCCTTCACTTCGGTGTATGCTCCTGCAACGGGCCGCTTTACCGGAGCCGTAAACAGTGATGGCATTCCTGCTTCTGCTTCAGGTTTGATTACCAATCCGGATTCCGATTCGGATGGAAGACCAGATTATGTGGACTCTAACTCTGATAACGATACGTATGCTGACTGGATAGAAGCTTTCAATGATAATCGTAACAAAGAGTCGGCAGATGATTTCAAAGCAAGGGTAGCAGCATTTGTGGCAGCAGGAGGTAACGCAGCATTCTATCCTTCTACAGATGCCAACGGAAACACCTTCCCTGATTGGCTGGATGATTCAGATGGTGATGGTATTGCAAACTTCCTGGATATTAACTCTTCGTTCTATCATGATACAGATGGAGATGGCCTGGTAGATTTACTGGATCCGTCGAATGGAGGTAAAGGATACGCTGCAGTGTTGAGCTTCCCTGACTTCAATAGCAATGGTATACCTGATCAGCGTGATGCTACTGATATCATACCTCTACCTGTAACCTGGTTACGATTTGAGGCACGTGAAAATGGCGAGGTAGTAGATGTAATCTGGGCAACAGCTTCTGAAAAGAACAGTGCATATTTTGAAATTGAACGCAGCAGTAATGGAAAAGACTTCTTGTCTATCGGACGAGTTCAGGCTACAGGCACAACTTCATCTGTTAGCAACTACTTCTTTGAAGATGTGCATCCGCTGGCAGGAGTATCTTATTATAGATTACGTCAGGTGGATCAGGATGGAATCTATGCTTACAGCAAGGTGGTAAGAATCGAACGCGACATTGCATCTACACAACTGACAGCATATCCGAATCCGACTAGAGGTGATTTGACATTGCATGTAGAACAGTTCAGCAATGAGAAATTGCAAGTACGTATATTTACTGCCAGCGGAAGTCTTGTACGTCAGCTTGAACTGGAATCAACCAATGGATCTGCACAAAGCGGAGGCATTGCCAGCGAATGGAAATTGAATCTTGGTGATCTGGCGAATGGTATGTATACGCTACAGATACAGGGAGAAACAATCCGTCAAACCATTCGGGTAGTGAAAGTGAATTAATCGGTAAAATTGGAATATCTCAGAAAGCACTCCCCTCTGGAAAGAGAGTTGGAGTGCTTTCTACTTTTGGGATAGACTGGTAAATCAAAATACTGATTTAAATATGCTATAAATACAACTCGAATTCTTTACGCTGGCAGATATACACAGAAGATAGCTCCTTGCCCCGGCATTCCGTCGGCTGTAATAGTACCTCCGTGGTTTTCAACAACACGCTTGCAAATGGACAATCCTACGCCTGTACCTACAAACTCCTGTTTTCCATGTAGTCGTTGAAATACCTGAAATATCAGATCCTTGTATTGATTGTCAAATCCGATACCCTGGTCATGTACACATATCTGATAAAAGTGCAGCGCATTACCTGTTGGCTTTACCTGAGGGTCTAGCTGTGATCGTTCAATACGTTGAGAGGTAACTCTGATTACTGGAGTCTGGTTTGAAATAGTATATTTTATCGCATTAGACAATAGATTCTGAAACAACTGAGTTAACTGCAGTTCGTCTCCTTTCAGCTTTGGCAGTTCTTCTAACTCAATCTGCGCCTTTGTTTCCGAAATTTTTTGTTCCAGTGTGGTTAACACATTGTCCATAACAGACTGGAGTGAGACTACCCCAAATGAAGGCTGACGGGTAGACACTTGAGAATAGGCTAAGAGATCACTGACCAACTTAGACATACGCTCTCCTGCTGATGACATACGTTCTAGCAGATCCAGACCACTTTCTTCCAATAGATCTGCATATTGCTGTTGCAATAGAGAGCTGAATGTCTGAATTTTACGAAGAGGCTCCTGTAAATCATGTGACGCAACATAGGCAAATTGTTGCAAGCTATCATTGGAACGCTGGAGATCCTGATTGGCCATCAATAATTCCTGAGTACGTTGTTGTACTCGCTCTTCCAGTATCGCCTCCATCTTTTTGAGATCGGTAATATCTCTGGCAATTGCCAGTACTCCCTGTACCGAACCATCAGGTCCAAACTCTGGGACTAGACGTGAATAGTAATGCATGTTGCCTTTCACTGACGGAAAATGATTGTAATGGTCTGTCGGTTGTCCACTATCCAGCACTCGCTGCAGGCTTTCCATATAGGGCTCTGCAATGTTGGTAGGCTGGCCCATTTCCAGGTTGGTTTTACCTAATAATGTACTATTGGGAACGCCTGTTTTGGTTTCAAAGGCTTTATTGGCGAAGATTAACCTTCGTTGCTGATCCCAACGTGTAATTACATCTGGTGTGTTTTCGACCAAGCTTCTGAACAGGATTTCACTTTGCTCAACCAGTTGTTTTTTTTCTTCAATCTGCTGGCGGATAAGCATCTGATCGGTTACTTCTACACTCACATTAATAATACCATAGATCTCACCTGTAGGATCGTAGAGAGGTTTATAGATAAAATCAAAGTATCTGGTTGTAGGAATTCCTTCTGTGAGGAGTATAGCAGGGGTTTCATGTCGGAATACCGGCTTCCCGGTAAGATATACTTTCTCTAGCAGATCGAAGAATTCCTGGCCTTCCAGTTCGGGCATAGCCTCTCGAAAGGGTTTACCTATAATTGAAACATCCTTACTGATAATCTGAAGCATCGGATTATTAATTGTTTCAATAACCAGCGACCTTCCACGAAATATCATGGTTGCGACAGGTGTATCCTGTACCAGACTCCGAAAATACTGTTCACTATCCCACCGGATCTGCCGGGTGGTTACCTGTTCTGTAATATCCTGTGCTATTCCGGAAACTCTATAAGCCATCATTTGCCCTTCTGTTCTTGACTTAGCAAAATACGCTTGTCCCTGACAATGCAACCAGTGTGATTGATTATTGGAAGAATCAGTGATACGAAATTCAATGCTGTATTTCCCGCCTGTAGCTGGGTTCATTGCTTTGGTAAAAGCCTCTCGTACCTGTGACTGATCCTGAGGATGTATATGTTGCCATAATCCTTCATAGTCTATGTTGTCTTCCTGAGAGAATCCATACAGTTCTTTGCATTGGTCATCCAGAAAGATTTGTTTCTGTACCAAATCTATATCCCAAGTGCCTATTCCTGCTGCTTGTAAAGAGAATTGTAGTCGTTTATGTTCTGCAGGGTTGTCTTCAGAAAACTGGTATGCATTCATCGAATAAAAATATAATATCCAGGTTATACAGCTGAATTCAGCCTGTATAAAGTTATTGCTTAGTGCCTTTAGTAGTTAAGTATAAAAGATAATGCCTTTCAATACGATAGTATATGATTGATTGTGAGTTCTCTAGTAAGAATAGGCAATTGAAAAATAAAGAATAGATCTTCTACTAAAAAGCAGGAAGACAGGCCACACTTATTATCAGGGCCAGTTCCATAATACTATACGGGTATAGAGGAAAGGGAAAAGTTGGGAAAGAATATGGACAAATAATACTATGTTATCCGCTGATTTTACTCAAAAACCGGATGCTGGCAATAGTACCAGTATCCCAGGATATAGTAAAGTTGCTGTTTAAGTTCATTATAAGTGCAGCTTTTCTGAAAAAATCCCTGAATAGTTGTTTCTGTATAAGCCTGATGTACCAGTGTATCATTAATGGAGGTGGACCAGAAAATAAAAGGCGTACACTTGGCTTTGAGCACTGGATCCTGATCAATCTGTTTCTTGAATTCAATACCATTTATCATAGGCATATTAATGTCACAGATAAGTATAAAAGGGTGGACAGTTGCCTGTTGCAGATAATCCAATGCCTCTATCGGGGTGGAAAAATAGATGACCTTATCTATAAGATTCAATTCTTTAAGAATTCTGTTTAAAATAAGCTGATCATCTTCATCATCTTCAATGATAAGAATAGGACCTGAGGGATTGATGTGAGTATATAACATACAGGGAAAGGGTAGAAAGCATACATTGAGAAAATCATACCTTACTAATCTAGTATGAAAATCTGTGAGACATCCCTAAGTTTATTTCTACAATGTGTGAAACTATTTTTTGTCTCTTTCTAATTTTATCGATCTTTAAAAATATACTTTAAGTTAATATGTAGCAATGAAAGTCCATCCATATGTTCTATTCTTTTATAAAAATACATACTACCTCAGGCTTTGACAACTAGGGAGTTGGATAATCAAGATTTTAAATAGTAAAACTGTCTTTCCTGCTATTTGGAAAGATGTTATGGTATTTTTCCAATTGTACTCGTCGGATCAGGGAAGGAATTGGTCTGCTATTTTTAGAAACTAAAAGAATAACTCATCAGTTAGGCTTACCAATTTGCTCGTAGATGAATATACACAAAAGAGTAGTAGAGTATGATGTTTCTTCCTGGCCGGTCAAACCGGAAACTGTTTGTGGCTTTATTGGGATTGTGGATTTGTTTTTTGCCTGGGTATGCACAGGTTTCTATTGTGTATACAGATTCTTTGGCAATACAAGCTCATATTCCTGTTGTGAAAGTGCAGAATCAAAGCCCTATTGTTTCCAGATATGTCAGTGCCTATGAAATTCCTACACATCAGCAATATTTTCAGACCATTGCAGTCACATTTGGCTTAATTTCATGTATGTTGTTGGCAGCCTTTTTGGGTTTGTTCTGGTACAGAAGGGATTATAAGCCGCCATTGTACTTTGCTTTTGTTTGTTTGCTTTCTGTGGGAGAAATTATAACTAACAACGAAGAATTTATTCTTTTATTTGTTCCTATAAGTCTACAAAATGTAGTACGTCTCAATTATTTATTTTTTGCACTAATTGTTTTTGCTTTTGCATCACACATTCGTTCAGCTTTTTCTCGTTTACTTCCCCGATGGTTTTACCTGACTATTGGTCTGGTGTGTTCACCTGTAGCTGTGTTAGCATTAGTTAGCCCACTGGAATTACTATATGGGATTTTTCAGGGCTTTAGTTTATTTACATTAGTTGTTACCTTATACAGTTGGGTATTACTAGTAGGAGCATGGAGACAAAAGGTAACAGATAGTCGGGAGTACCTGCTAGGCTTTAGTGCAGTTCTGCTTGCTTTTGTGAATGACTGGGCAAGAGAATTAGGTCTTCTACACACAGGGCCTTTTTTGCCACTAGGGCTTTTTATTTTTGTGGCACTCATGGCTTTTGCCTTATCACGTGGTACTGTTCGTACACTGCACCGACTCAAAATGATCAGTCAGCTACGTTATGAACAAAACCATCAGCTCAAACATCTCAATCACGAGTTGGATCGGTTTGTGTATCAGACTTCCCATGATCTTCGGGCACCTATTGCTTCATTAATGAGCTTGCTGGAGTTAATTCGACAGGAATCTGAAGAGAATCAATTGAATACTGACCAGCTTCAACTTTATATGGAGTTGGGACAAAAAGTGCTGAAAAAGCAGGATAAAGTCATTGCTGAAATTCTGAAATATTCATTGAACCGGCGTTTGCAACTACAAACACAGACAATTGACTGGGAACAACAAATCACAGATGTTGTTTCCGGTTTTAAAAAAACACATCTTATTAATGAAACGGTCATTATACGGACTGACTTTCAGATATCAGGCCACTTTGTTACAGACCCGGATCGGGTAGAGTTGATTTTGTCACATCTGATAGATAATGCAATCCGTTACCGTGATTATAGCCGGGAACTATCCATTGTGGATATCAAAGTTACCAGTAGCTCATTCGAAACGTTGATTGAAGTACGTGATAATGGTATAGGCATTGCCACACAATATCAAACACGTGTCTTTGATATGTTTTTTCGGGCTTCTGAACGATCTGAAGGTGCTGGTCTCGGATTGTATCTGGCTGCTCAGGCAGTAGATAAACTAAAGGGAACCATTGGGCTGGAATCAACGGAAAACCAGGGAAGCTGTTTTCGGGTCCGATTACCCAATCTGGAACGACAATAATAACTATTACTATCAAGTTCCTGATAACAATAGCCAGGAACTTGATAGTAATAGAATAGCTGTATAATGCAAATTCAGATGTATTTATCCCATAGAAGGCTTTACTTTGGAGACATGACCATTACTTAATGGTGTATTTTGTCTGTTCAACGCATCTGAGGCCTGCTCAATCCATTGATTTACTTTCTCTGTACCAATTACTGAAGCCAAAGCCGCTCCTACACCTACAGCACCCAAAATGGATAGAAGCGCTTTGTTGTTTTTTGCGAAGGGCTTGATACTTTTCCATAAAGAATTTTTATTCTTCTTCTTTTTTTTCTTTGCCATTGTCTTATATCAGATAATGTTAACAAATTGTTAAGTCTTTATCTAACAAAGACAAAAATCCCGTGCCTGAGGATTGGTCTGTAACTAATGATACAGTTTGAGACTATTAGAGAGTAACTATTCACTCTCTACGGGTTGGGTGGGATAGTAGATTTTTGCAGCGGCTACACAGGCATCAATAAGCTCATCCATTTTCTCATAATCAAAAGGCAGGTGATGAATAGCCCCTGCATCAAATAATAAATTACCAATTGCTAGTTTAATCTGGTATTCAATAGAGCTGTTGTTTTGCCACTCTTTTACAACTATATCATAAGAGAAAATATGCAAACGGATAATTGCATCTATTTCCAGCGATAACTCGATGGTCAGTTTTATTTTGTTGCTTTTCTGACTGAATGCAGGCTGCCAGTGCTGAGTTAGAAGCTCATAAAATACATTGGCCCCCAGATTGCCCTCAACACTTTCTGGGTCAGAACTGATAAACATATTTTTGAAAGAATAAAAGCCATTTTTTGGGAAGAATTATTCAGAAGGTTTGTTTGTAGTTACAAGATAATGATAATATTGCAGATTATAAGGTTGGGGTAAGTGGTTCGATACAGGTCTCTGTAAGATTTGAAGGGTTGAGGAAATACGCGTCAATTCAACAGCTAAAAATAGTATAAATTTTATTTTTCTTTAGAAGGCTTTATTGAGGGAAGATGGTATTATACAAACATTTGAAATGAATATACTTTTATGCCTGTATTCACAAAACCTGAATATTTCTGTTAAAAGATGAAGTTTTTTGGCCCTTTTATGGCTAATTTCAAAAAGAAGGGGAGAGTTGGAGTTTTAAATGAGTGCACTATTTATCTGGTAGAATGCTTTACATAATACATTCTGAACAATAAAGTAGCGGAAAGGGCAAAGAGAATATAGGAAAATATGAAAGATGTAGTAAAACCTGAAATAAACACATTTATGTGAAAACATGTATGGCATCGAACCAGGAAATAAAAAATAATAGTTATTAAAATCTTAAAAATGGAGTTTAGGGTGTTGTTACTTTTTTAACTGATTTTTCAGGTAAAAGGATAGTGATTTGGACACCTTGGTTGGGCTGCGAATACACATTCATTGTGCCATTCAGTAACGCAACTCTATTTTGGATGCTGGATAAGCCGATACCCTTTCCCATTGCCATTTCTCTCTCCACTTCAAACCCAATTCCATTGTCTTTCACCTGAATAAAGATATCAGTCCCGTTTCGGGTGATTTTCACCAGAGCCATACGGGCTCTGGAATGTTTGAGAATATTATTAATCAGTTCCTGAACAATTCGAAAGATAGCTATTTCCAGGTTTTGTTCCAGTCGTTGGTTGAAACCTCTGTAATCAAGCGTAACAGTCAGATCGGAGGAGGATACTTTGCTACATACTGCATTCAGAGCATACTCCAGACCAAAGTCTTTGATCACAGTAGGCACCAGATCATGAGAGATACTTCGGGTAAGTTCTATGCCTTCTACCAGAAAGTTGTCAACAGTATGCAAGGCTTTGGCTACTTCCTTTTGTTGTGACTCTTCCAGCAACGAATGTAATACCTGCAGATTCAGTTTGGCAGCATACAACACCTGAGCCAGTCCGTTATGTAAGGATTCACCAATACGGATTCTTTCCTGCTCCTGTGCATTGAGAATAGCATTCATGATTTCCTGTTGTTGGGTGAGTTTTAACTGCATGGTTTCTCGCTCCATGCTTTTTCGTTCTGTAAGATCTATCACCCCCAACAAGCATTGTATTGAATCGTTTGTGTCTTTGATCTGCCATCCCTCCAACCGTACTTCTGAAACTTTTCCTGTTTTATGTATCAAATCTACTTCACAGAATTGTTTCTCTGTGTTTTCAAATACCTGTTGGATGAAAGTATAAAAGGTCTTACCTGAATCAAAAGTAAGCAGACTCCGAAAGGGCTTTCTTATAAGAGACGATAGTCGACGCCCACTTAGGAGAGACCCCATATGGTTTGCTTTCAAAATGATGCCATACTGATCCAATGTAAAGTATCCGATCGGTGCCGATTCATAAAGTAATGCATATTCATTTCGGGATTGTTCAGCTTCCATTCGTGAACGCATTAACTCTTCATTTTGAATTTCCAGTTCTATCTGATGCACATGCAATTCATGTATCAACTGTTTGATATGATCATTGTCAGGTTGTTTCGTTATGGAGTTGTCTTGTTCATGCAGCATTTTTTCTGCCAGCATACGCAATTGTGCAAATTTTGACTCTTCATCTAACTCTCTCATACAGGATCTCCTCACATATAATTATGGCTTAAGCGAGCCAAAAGTATTTTGTATAGAACTTAAAGATAAAATGTTTATTGTGATTACTTTAGTATTAAACCGCTTCTTCAATAGAAATTACAATTAATTCCGCAGATGTTTCCTGTTGTACAATCCGATGACTGTTAATTACAATATTTTTAGTACCTACTCCATCGAAAGTGTGATTCAACACCTGATTGTTAAACTGCGTTTCGTGACGGGGCAATTCTTCCAGCAATTCCCGTAATGCAGGAATACGTAGGAACCCACCACCTATAGTAAATATCACCTCTCCGGAAACTTGTGGTTCGGAAAGGGAAAATAACTGCAGAAAACTATAATTCACTGAGACAATCCGGAAGCTGCTATTCAGTACTACCATCGGGTGTCGAATAGTTTGTACAATATTTTCAGTCAGGCGTATTGCTGCCCTTTCCAGTTGTTTTAGTGTCGTAATATCAATAAAAGAAATAACTACGCCACCGATGAAATTATCCAGCGTGCGGTATGGATTGATACGCATAGCATACCACTGTCCGTTTTTTGCCTCAACCTGTAATTCCTTGGGTTGCAATAGATCCAGCACCTCTTTGGCATCACGGGTAATATGGTTGTAATTAAGGTTAGTACTAATGTGAGCTACCGGACGGCCAATGTCTGATTGTATCAGATTGACTATTTTGGTTGCTCGGTTTGTGAACCGCTTGATTTCCAGCTTTTGGTTGAGAAAGATAGTAGCAATGTCAGAGCTGTTAAGCAGATTGGCCATGTCGTTGTTTATCTCAGTTAACTCGTCTGTCTTGGCTCTAAATTCCATATTGACAGTAAGCAGCTCTTCGTTCAACGCCTGTGTTTCTTCTTTCGCTGTATTGGCTTCTTCGTTGGTAGACTGTAGTTCTTCATTAGTAGATTGCAGTTCTTCGTTGGTAGACTTAAGCTCTTCTACGGAAGTTTCCATTTCTTCAATGGTATGCTGCAAATGTTCTTTGGTAAAACGGAGCTCTTTTTCCAGTTCGGCTATAAGACGGTCTTTCTCTGTATCAGTAGAACCATTTCTGTTTACTATCCGGGTCCTTTTTACCTGAGGCAGATCTTCAAAAACAACCAGTAGCAGTCCCTTCATTTCCAGAGGTTGTTCAATAGGATCTACCTTTAAACGAATCAAACTAAAGCTGCCGTTGGTTTTTACACGCACTTCATTGATAACTACAGGTTCTTGCTGGGTGTAAGCACGAAGCACTGCATTACGTAATTCAAAACCAAGTCCTTCCCGTGCCATGTCAAACACATTCATAGCCATCTGTCCCGGATATAATTCAAGGTATTTGCCAGTGCGTCCATTGACATACAGGATAGTGCCATTTTCATCAATCAATACAGCCGGAGGCGTATGTTTTTCAAGCAGCAGTTTACGGGTCAGATCAGTCAGAAAGCTAGGTTGCCGACTAGGCTGTTTCTTCTGTGCAGGCAATGTAATAGGTAGTTTGGGTAGGATAGTAGTATTGGGGAACTCTGCTATTTTATTGATAGAGGAAGTATTATCCCGTCGTCTGTATAGCTTCCATTTTACGTCAACAGAGACAAACAGGTCTTCATGTCCACTGATTGTTTCCGAAGGGCCCAGAAATAAAACGCCTCCCGGATTGAGCGTATAATGAAACATTGGCAATAACTTTTTCTGCAATTCCTGTGTAAAATAGATTAGCACATTGCGACAGCAAAGTAGATCAAGCTTTGTAAAGGATGCATCCTTGAGGAGATTATGTTCAGCAAAGATGACCATTTCCCGAATTTCCTGAACAATCTGGTATTGATCATCTTTTTTTATAAACCATCTGTCGAGCCTGTCGGCAGACATGTCATTGCTGATGTTAGCCATATACAATCCGCTTCGAGCTTTTTTAATGGCATCTGCATCCAGGTCTGTGGCATAGATCTGTACTTTAAAGTTAGGCCTGATTTTGAGTTTGTTGATACATTCACGTATTAGAATTGCTATGGAATAAGCCTCTTCCCCGGTGGAGCAGCCTACAATCCATACCCGAAATGTATCATTTTTCCCTTTCTTTTTAAGCAACTCTGGTAAAATGCGTTCTTCCAGTGCCAGAAAGCCAGGTGCATCACGAAAGAATTTTGTTACCCCGATGAGCAATTCTTTAAAAAGATTTTCGGTTTCAGTAGAGTGTTCCTGTAAAAAACGGACGTATTCTTCCAAATCAAAGATTTGATTGGTTTGCATACGACGTTCCATTCGGCGCATAATGGTGTTGCGTTTGTACAAAGAAAAATCATGGCCAGTCTGAGAACGCAACAATATAAAGACCTTCTGCAGGGCAACAGCCATTTTTTTATCTGTACTCTGGTGTTTTTTCTCTAGCTTTTTCGAAGGATATTTAACATAATCGATGAGTTTGCCTGCCATTTCTGCAGGTGAAACTATATAGTCAGGTGTTCCTGTTTGAATAGCACTTCGGGGCATACTATCATAAGTGGCAGTGGCCGGATCCTGCACGATGACGAGTCCTACGCTTTCTTTAATAAAACGAGCTCCCAGTTCGCCATCTGAACCCATCCCTGAAAAAATGATACAGGCAGCTTTTTCGCCCCAGTCCTCGGCCAGACTTTGTAAAAAGTTGTCGATAGGCATGCGGAAACCCCGTGGTTTGGAAGGTTCAAGAAGCACTAACTGACCATTCATTATCGCCAGATCTTTGTTCTCAGGGATTACATATACATGGTTGGGGTGTACTTCCATGCCATCTTCAATAGTGCTTACAGGCATTAGGGTACAACGTTGAAGCAGATCTGGCAACACACTTTCGTGAGTAGGGTCAAGATGTTTGACAAGCACAAAGGCAATCCCACTGTCAGAAGGAACACTTTGAAGAAACTCTTCGATAGCTTCTAGCGAGCCTGCCGAACCACCCATACCTACAATAGTAAACCGCCTGTTTTTAGTTAATGAAGTTAGAGATGTATCCTCTGGTAGTTCTTTAGTGTCGGAACCTGTTGTATCAGTATTTTCTTTCTGGGTTTGCGTCTTAACATTCTCTTTCATCAATATAAAAAACTGTTGTGTATATAATAGGGAAGTTATCTGACAGATTAAACTGACAACAAGGCATTATTTTTTAGCTATATGTTAATTACTTTGAAAGAGATACTATCCTGATAAGGTAAAAATACAAAGTATACCACATAGCGATTCCTATGAATAGAAGTGATGTATTCAGACAGTATTTCATTTTTAGAAATTATACTGTTTTTCAGAGCCTTACTTTGACTATAACAGGTATTTTATGAAAAAACGACAGTAAATTCGTGCAGAGTTAACAAATATTGCCTAGAAACAGAAACAATTGTAGCAAAAAATCCTACTATTAGAGCCGGTTGTACTTCTTATGTAAAGTATACATTTATGAAATAACAGACACTTCGTTTTTTCACTATTTTTTTTCACTACTGATTAGTACTACATTATGAACAGACATGATATTGTTGTTATTGGTACATCAGCAGGAGGTCTGGAAACCCTCATTACCCTAATTACACCATTAGAAAAAGACCTACCTGCAGCAGTCTTTATTGTGCTGCATTTATCTGCCGCTTCTTCTGCAGAAAGTATTGTTGCTACACTTCAAAAGCATACCGTACTCCCATGCAAGGTTGCTGAAGCAAATGAATCTATAACATATGGTACTATCTACCTTGCACCAGCAGATTGCCATCTGTTATTAACGGACATTCACATTCGTCTGACCAAAGGACCACGTGAAAACGGATTTCGGCCATCCATTGATACACTGTTTCGTTCTGCAGCTGCCTATCATGGTTCCAGAGCGATAGGAGTCATTCTAACCGGAATGTTGTATGATGGGATTGTGGGAATGGATGCTATAAGACGTAGCAAAGGAATCACAATTGTTCAGGACCCTTCTGAAGCTCCTTATCGGGATATGCCTGGAAATGTCTTATTACATATGGATGTAAACTATAATGTTCCTGCAGCTGAGATCGGCATTCTAATCAATGAACTTGTGTATCGGCAGGTAGAAAAACATCCGATTCCGGATGATATCAAGGTTGAGGCTGCTATTGCAGAACGGATAACAACTTCTTCTGAAAATGTAGAAGAACTTGGCGAACGTTCTGTGTTTATCTGCCCGGATTGTGGAGGACCCTTGTGGCAGATGAAACATGGCAATGTGGTTCGCTATCGTTGCCATGCAGGTCATGCCTACACTGCTCAAACCCTTCTGGAAGACAAAGACAGACAACTGGAAGAAACTTTATGGATGGCGATGCGAATTCTGGAGGAACGGAAAAATATGCTTATTTCCATGGTCAATCAGATGGAGATAAGTACCGCTGTACAAGCTGTATACGAAGAAAAGATTGAGGAAGTAGATGAGTATGTAAGTCGTATCAAACGGGTAATAATGCAGGATATAAGTACACATGAAGTATTGCGGAAACAAACAGAAGAATAGTTGTTTTTTAGTGTGCCCCATCCTTTTTCTTTTCAGGAAAAGACCTTGGCTCAATAGAGAAGAACTGTTCGAGCTGAGATCCGAAAGACTTTACATCAGGAGTGGGAAACACCTTTGAGGAAGACAGTAGATGATATTTATTTCGTTTTTGCGTTAAATACCTGTTTTGGTAATTGCGTATTTATCCTCTTTTATACATAAATCCCAATGGTGAACTTTGTAGAGCCCTTACTAAGAACAGATAAGGAAATAGCACTGGCTTCTAATCTGCTATACAGAACTGTAAAATGAGCAGATGGAGAGATAAATGGCCAGATATACAAATATTTCATGAAGGACATAAGGTTTATGTATATATCAGCATAAATGGGTTTACGAAAAAGCCTCTCTGATTCAGAGAGGCTTTTTTATCTATTTCTAATGAACAGATAAACAGGTTATACAATGTCCTGCTTTATAAATCTAAAAGCACTTACATATAATAGGAAATGAAATTATTCAGATGGTTGATAAAAATCCAGAGTGTTTATATTTTAGTAACAGCCCTTTGGCCATTGATAGATATAGAAAGTTTTATGATGATAACTGGATATAAAAAAGATATCTGGCTTGTAAAAACAGTAGGTGCTCTGCTTATACCAGTTTCGTTAACTCTGGGAAGCTTTTTGTTTGTTCACACAGATGCCAGGCCTGCGTTTCTGCTTGGGGCATTAACAGCCCTGGCATTTATCTCTGTGGATTTTTATTATTCTCTCTCAGATGTAATCTCCAATATTTACATGTTGGATGGTACAATAGAGATTCTTTTTTTGCTGGCCTGGATATATCTGAGTACCCAGACTAGCAAAAGTAGGTAACGTCCTTTCTCTGGGAGAAAGTATATATTTGGACCAAGTTACAGCCAGTGAGTCTTTTTCTTCTTTCTTGTTAGCCTATATAGTAAGCCGGCTGCAACCGTTGCAACCAATACTCCTGTAACAACCTTTTGAATAGCACCCTTTCGATTGTATTTGAGTTCAGCATTCCATCCACGTTCTGCAAATATATTTGGAATATAACCATGCATCAGATCCGAGGCAATACCTTCCCACACATTGATACGATCTGCCAGTATCAGTGATAGCCAGTGACCCCAGTTACCTTCACTATATGTAAAGGCATGCCGGCGAATAAGGCCACTCAAACCTGATGGAGGAGACGATGTACCAAAAACAGAAGTCAGACCAGGACGTTCATTAGAATGTAGTATCTCCACTTTGCTTGGCTGCTGTGGCGGTTTGGCATACGAAAGACGTTTGTGGTCATCACCGGTATACTTCTTAATTGGATAGGTTGGTTCATTTTCCGGATCAGCATCTATTCCCCATCCCTTGATATGGGAATAATCTTCAGGCTTTTTTTTCATGATAGCTCAGATTTATGGTTAGTGTTAGGCTCTTGCAGAAGGAGGTATAAGTATTGTCTTGATACAGTTATCAAGCTTTCGGGAAAAAATATGATACGCATCTGATACTTCTTCCAACGGTACACGATGGGTGATGATTTCTTTGGGATTGAGTCGTCCGGCACGTATGTGTTCGATCAGTTTTGGTAACAGCCGTTTCACAGAGGCCTGATTGGCCCGGATGGTAATACCTTTGTTAACCACATTGCCAATCGGAATCAGATTACCTGTAGGACCATATACACCCACAATGGACACAATACCACCTTTTTTGACAGAATTAATGGCCCAGTGCAGAGCTGTAGCAGAACCTGCCTGGAGCAATGTTTTTCTACCTGTGATGGTTTGGAGTGTACTACCTGCTGCTTCACAACCTACGGCATCAATACATACATCTGCACCAAAATAATCCGTTGTCTTTTTCAAAAACAGTACTGGGTCAGATAATGAACGGAAGTTATAGGCTTCGCATTGAGCAAATCTTTGGGCAAATTCCAACCGATAATCCAGCTGGTCAATGATAATCACCCGACCTGCTCCAAAAAGCCAGGCACATTTTGCTGCCATAATACCGACAGGTCCGGCTCCAAAGACTACCACTGTATCTCCCTCCTTAATGCCTCCCATTTCTGCGGCCTGATAACCAGTTGGAACTACATCTGTGAGCAGGACGGCATCATCCAGGTCCAGATCCGGAGGAATTACCATTGGACCTACATCTGCAAATGGAACACGTACATATTCTGCCTGCCCGCCATCAAAGCCACCAGCTGTATGCGAATACCCAAAAATACCACCTACTGCAGTAGCTTCCGGATTGGACTCATGGCAGTTCCCATATAATTCCTGTTTACAGAATGGACATACGCCACAGGCAATATTAAAGGGTACCAGTACATGATCTCCGACCTTCAGGTTTTTGACGGAGGAACCGACTTCGACGACTTCTCCTGTAAATTCATGGCCAAAGGTTGTCCCTACGCGGGTATCCGGCACAAGACCATGGTATAAATGCAGATCAGAACCGCATATACACGACCGGGTAACCCGAACGATTGCATCTTCAGGATGCTCAATGACGGGATCAGGTTTGTTGCGGTCAGCACGGACCCGAAAAGGGCCCCGAAAATTCATAGCAATCATAGGAAGTGACTAGTTGAGGTGTATAATTGAGTAAACTATAGTATCACAGCCTGTAAACGAATTGGTTATAAGCTTTTAGGCTGCTTTAACTGTCGCATAAAGGCGATAAAAAATGTACCTTTCTTAGATTATTTTTTGAGAAATTCTCTTTTGCCTCAATTAGAAAGGCTTTAACAAATCGGAAAATAGCTTGTATTCTATTTTAGTTAGGTTAAATAATTACTTCTACAGGTAGATAAAGCCTGTATAGGATGAGCTAGGTCATATGGGCTCTCGTTATAGACGAAAGGGAGTCTATACTCCCAAGTTTTCTATGTAGGGATGATATGTGCTAAATACTCAATTTTAAAAACACGTATTTCTATCAGTAAGTTACGTATTAATTCCAGACCTGGGATGTATAAAGATGGGGAACAGATGGGAGGTTTATCTACAGAAGAAGGTTGTGGTGTATAAAATTTGGTATAAAAGAAGAGAATGTAGCGAAAGAGCGGCAATTCATATAGATAGAATTGTTGTTTTATAAGAGTTGATTTTCCAAAAATGCCAGATAATTTTGTGTGTAAATGAGTTCGAGCTTGCCAGCATAGGTATTCAAATAAAGCTGACCATTAATTTTCATATCTTTATAGAGTCCCAAGCGTTGAGATATGTCGGCAAGGGATCTTCTCAGATACGAACATCTGATAGTGTCGGGTCTATCCGATAGTTGTTGTTCAATATCCTGGATCTGATGGCATATTTTTTCCTCCAAAACCGCCTTATCGGACAGACCAAAACCTTTCATATCTTTTACGGTGATCTCAAACATATCAAGAAGGTTTTCATCATAAAGGGAATCTTCCTTGTAGGTAGTAAACCATACCAGATTGTCCTTAAAACGTAAGTTGGGAAAAGGCATAGAATACGTTATCTTTTGTTCGGAAAAGCTGGTAGACGAGAATATAATTCCATCGTATTGGTGCATACGCAACGCTTCTGTAAATAACTGGGGAATGACATATTCTTCACAGAAGGCACTACCATTCTCCCTTCTGGGAAAGGTACATACATGAGATAAGATTAATTTGCGAAAGCAACCTGTCAGATCTGTAATCAACGTCTTTTTTTGTTTCATAGGTGGTTTGGGGTTTGAATCTGTAAGAAAGGCAATCTGCTCATTGACTCCGTTAAAAAGTAAGTTAGTAATGTTAAATAGCTTGGGTTGTCTGGAATGGATTTGATTCAAATCCATAGGATGGAAAGCAAAGGCTGCTACATAGGGTTCATGTGTGTGTAGATCTGCCTGATTAAACTCAAAATAGATGTCGGCAATACTGGCTCCCAGATACAAGAAAGGAATTCCGGAAAAGCTAAAACGCTGGTTCTTTACTTTATGCCGTGTGTTGTAGGGTATATGATAAAATTTTTTGTTACCTGGACCTTTTAGGTCAGTACCTCGGAAAAACAGACTTAGATTCAGTATATCTTCTTCAAACAACAAATTGTATCGTTCCAAAAGGTCCTGATATTTGAGAGTCGATAGAAAATGTTTTCCGCGTAGAAATAGAAAATAACCGTCAATTACTTCCTCAAAAATCTGTTTTGCCACTGATTCTTCTTTCTGAATAGTTTCACACACCAGTGTAAGCCACTCATTCACAGATTTGTTTTTCCGCAGAGAGCTGGGCAGATAACGAGTAGGAGAGTCAGGTTTACATTGTCGCAAATGTTGAAAAAATTGTGTCTTGTATTCTTTTATAACATGCTCAAACCGATCATTTCCTTTTCGGGCTTTTTGTTTGAGTTGATAATGAAATTCATCGGTGATAAAATCGTATACATGCATAGCAGAAATAGTAAAAAATGATACAGTATCTGGGCAAGATGGAAATAATAATCAGCTATATATGTTATAGGCAGGTTAAGTCTTTCAATGGACCTGTTTCCAAAAAAAACTCGGGCAAGTTGAAATATCACAAACAGATAAAAACTAATTCTCAAAGCATATTCTTTCTGTCCATTAGTTTTCGATTACGTTAAATACTCAATTTTAAAAACAGGTATTTATACTGATAGGAGTAGAATATATGAAATTGTGTAGAGTGAGGAAATTTTTGTGGAATTGTAGAAGAACGGACTACAAAATAGACAGCCATTGGTATAAGCCTATACTTACACTCAAAGCTGTAAAATTACAGCAACGTATTCTGAAAACCTCGTCTATTCCTAGACATAGGATTATTTGACCGGAGTACCGATCACTCTCAAAAGTAAACATACTTCCAGTCATTTTGTAAAGTGATTCGGTTTCTGTTCGCTTGCCTTGCTGAATAGTTGCCCAATTGCTCAGTCTTCGATAGTCATGTTTGAAACAGATTTGTTAAATCCGTTTCGCTTAGCATTTCTAAAACCAATACGATATGGAATGCCTTAAAAGTCTCAGGTAATCTAAATTGCAAATGGTTGTATTTCTTACCATTTGTTAATTCATGCTTGGATTGCTATTGACATATTTGCTCTTGAAACAAATACTCTATAGCATGACAACTAACAGCAAAGTTTTACTGACAGGAATCACAGGTTTTGTGGGGTCACATACCGCTATTCAACTCCTTGAAAAAGGATATCAGGTACTTGGTACATTGAGAGATATGAAAAAGGCAGAGGCTATCAAGCGGGCCATTTCAAAACATACCAGAACCGACAATCTGCGTTTTGTAGAAGCGGATATCCAAGATCCAAATATATGGAGACAGATAATGGCAGATGTTGATTATGTGCAACATATCGCTTCTCCCTTTCCGAAAGTAATGCCCAAAGATGAAAACGAATTAATTGTACCCGCAAAGCTGGGAAACATACACATATTATCAGCTGCTGTTAGCAACAATGTGAAGAGGGTAGTGATAACAAGCTCATCTGCTGCTATTACATACGGTCAGCCTATAGAACGACGGAAAGGAAGATTTGATGAGACTAACTGGACTGATTTGAACCGGAAAGATGATCTGACACCGTATTTTAAAAGTAAGACTATAGCTGAAAAAGCAGCCTGGGACTTTATGCAACATGAAAAATCAGGTTTGGAGTTGACAGTGGTATGTCCGGGCCTTATTCTTGGCCCATTGCTTGCAGAAGATTTTAGTGCCTCCATTAATGTAGTTGTTAAGGCATTGGATGGTAGCTTGCCTGCCATACCTCAAATTGGTTGGGAGGTAGTAGATGTACGATCCATTGCTGCTCTATTAATTCTGGCTATGGAAAAACCACAAGCTGCTAATCAGCGTTATATTGGTTCTGCCGGTTATCTTACCTACAGCGAAATAAATAAAGTGTTGCAAAAGGCTTATCCGGCAAAGAAATTGCCTTCCCGAAAACTACCCAATTTTTTGGTGCGTATGCTTTCACTTTTTGATGCCACTATAAAACCAGTTATGCTTGATCTGGATACTGAACGGAAAATGGATAATTCAAAGGCTATCAAAGATTTAGGATGGAAGCCTGTCAAACCTGAAGAATCTGTCCTATCTTGTGCTGAAAGTGTTTTTCAACTAGGTCTTGTTAAGTAGGCAGATGGAAAAATTAAAAGCTGTACTTAGCTTTGGAGGTATTCTTACGAATAGTGATATCGCGACTATACTTTCTTATTTTGAAGAAAGGGAGTTAGAATCTGGTGAGTATTTTCTAACTATTGGAAATGTATGCAATGAAATAGGTTTTATCTGCAGTGGAGTTGTAAGGACTTATTTACTCAGCGAGGGTGGTGAAGAAGTGACAAGGTATTTTTTCAGAGAAAATCAATTTATCGTTGACCTGGAAAGCTACTATAGCCGTAAGCCAAGCACCTATCCGTTACAGGCAGTAGTCAAAAGCCGGATAAATTGTATACGCCACAAGGACTGGGAAAAGTTAACAGAAACCATTCCGCAGCTATTTATACTTACTAAAGTCCTATCTGAGGCGCTGTTACTTACTAAGTTAAAAGACACTGATTTCCTAAACTTTGGGACTGCTACTGACAAATATAGAGAATTTATAAGAAGATACCCTGATCTGGCTCTATACGTTCCACAGCAGTACATTGCCTCCTATCTTAACATAACTCCTCAGTCATTGAGCAGGATACGAAAAACTATAGCATTTTAGTTTAAGATTGGTGAAAAATAATCGCTGCAAGAAAGAAAGTCGATCATAAATAGACTTTCTTTCTTGCAGCGAAGCCACCTCACCTTATTAGGATAAGATTTGTAGCATTAGCCATTACTTATTGACTCATTGCTTTCTCATTGATATAGCTTTTCGCCAGATCATTGAGTAGAGTATCTGCTTTCTGTTCTTCTTTCAAGGTTTCTTCCAGCAGTTTAACGGCTTCAGTTTTTCCTAATCTTTCAGCAAAGTGGCGGGCTGTACCATAGCCTGAAATTTCGTAGTGTTCGATGCGCTGAGCAGAAGCAATCAAACCTGCATCTTTTACTTCAGCAGTTGCTTTTTCGTCAATCATGCTCTGACCTTCTTCGATCAGTCCTTCCATGGCTTCACATTTTTTACGTCCGGCAGACAGACCACAGATTTCGAATACTTTTTCCAGTCGCTCTTTTTGTATCTGTGTTTCTTTCAGGTGATTTTCGAATACCTTTTTCAAACGTGAATCAGAGGCTGTTTCTGCCATTTTAGGAAGTGCTTCCAGAAGTTGTTTTTCAGCACTGTACAGGTCTTTTACTTCATGTTCAAACAGGTCTTCTAAACTTTTTAACTTAGTCATAACTAAAGGTGTTTTAAATTATCCGAAAAATTATTTGTAAATGGATAACCTATAGTTATAAAAAATGATACCTGCTTTTCATCTACTTACAGGCTTGTGCCAGCTTCTCTTTGTTCGGTGATAGTTACAACATAAGAACAAATACCAATTCTTATTTACCTTTGAGATAACTATTCAAGGTATGAAACCTTCTATCTACTTTCTATGAATTGCTTCTTCTGCCTTGGCCATTTCTATAGCAGCCCATATACGATTTGCTGCTTCCTCTAACAGAGAGACTTCTTCCGGAGAGAAGGAATGTGCCTGTTGATAATGAACAAAGAATACAGCAGTAAAACGTTGTTCTTTTAACAGAGGGATACCCATAGTTGCGCCCACTTGTGCCATCTGGTAGGCCCTTTTTTCAGATTCTGTCAGATATGGGTCATTGGCTATATCATTTCGCACTACAATACGACCTTCGTGAAAAGCTTTTAGTAACTCTGTTCCGTAATCATTGTATTGGTAGACCCCCTCAATGCTTGATACACCCCGGATGTAATTACATGTAATAGCAGACGTAGCATTATCACCACGGTCCTCAGCATAGCCTACCCGATTGGCTCCCAGATATTCTCCTACCAGACGAGCTGCCTGATAGGATATTTCCTTTGGATCATGTAGCGTACGTAACAGGTCCGTGAGCCGGAGTAAGAAGGATTGTTTCTCTTGGCTCTTGTGCAATAACTGTTCTGTTTGTTTGCGTGGAGTGATATTCCGAAACAGCACAGCTACTTTATCACTTCCATCTATAGCAAAGGCATTTACTTCATACCAACCACCAATAAGTGCCTGAGCCTGCTGTTCAAACTGGACAGGCTTTCGGGTTCTGGCAACTTCTCCATAAATTTGAAACCAATAGTGCTCGTGATCTGGCACAAGTTCTTTCATGGTTTTGCCTATCGGATCTTTGATTCCCGTATGATTCTCGAAGGCTGGATTCACTTCCAGAAAACGATAGTCGACAGGCTCGTCGGCCTCGTTCCAGATCATTTCAATGATACAGAAACCATCACTAATGGAGTTAAAAAGGGAATAGTATTTATCCTGTATCTGTTGAGTCTGGGCCTCGCGGACTTGGATTAGCTCCAGCTCCGCTTTTTTGCGTTCTGTAATGTTTTCCGAACTAGTTACAAGTCCATCACCCAGTTTTACAGCTACCAACCTGAACCAACACTCGTAACCCTGATAAGTATAATATACTTCAAAATCATCGGAGATATCTTGTTCTATAACCTTGATATATCTATCAAAGATACCCGCTTCTTTAATCCCAGGATATTCCTCTACATACCGTTTACCTGTTAGTTCTCTGTGTCCTGCGTATTCTTTCGCTTTTTTATTCGCATAACTCCATTCAAAGTCAATAATCTCTCCCAATTCATTTCGTATTGTTTTAAAAACAGAAATACCTGATAAGGAAACATCAAATATAGACTCTAGTAATTCCTGGCTTTCTGTAATCTGGCTTTCGGATTGCTTCTCTTCAGTGATGTTCTGTATCAAGTTAATATATTGCAAGGGAGCACCCGATTCACTTCGTTTGAATACCTTAGCCCGGATTCTGCGCCACTCAATAGTTCCATCTTTGTGCTGGACCCTGTAATCTACCCTCCGGACCACATCTGTAAGTGTGGCCGGCATCTCCTCAAGCAATTGCCAGAGCAAACGCCGATCTTCCGGATAAACAATCTTAGCAATCCAGCGCCAGTTGGTCATTTCATTCAATTCCTGATCGGAATAGCCAAAACGAGTATATTGTTTCCGGTTTATGTATACAATTTGTTCTTGTTCCAGATCATAAATACTAATCGTACCCGGTATGGCTTCTGTTATCTGCCGGATAAAGTTAGCCTGTTCATCAATCTCAGCCTGGGCTTTCTTTTGTTCAGTCACATCCTGGGCCATTCCCAGAATCTTTATAGGGTTGCCCTTGTCATCACAAATCACCTTACCCCGACTGAAAATATAATGCATCTCTCCGTTAGGCCAGTATACCCGCCGCAGATACTGATAAGGTTGTTTGGTTTCTACAGCCTTGTCAATAATTTGTCGGACTTCAATCGCATCTTCCGGATCAGAGAGAGAGTCAATAAAGTCTAATGTAGGAACAAACGCATATGGCTCATAGCCAAGCAACCGGAACATCCCATCTGAAAAGTGAAAAGTCATTGTGGTCAGCTCTCCTTCGTAACTTCCCAATCCTGCAGCCTGCTCGGCTTGTTTCATGAGAGCATCACTAGCTTTCTGTCTCTCTTTTAGTTTTTGTTGTTCTGTAATATCCTGTACTATGCCATACATACGATTAACCGATCCCTGTGAATCTATCAGAAACTCCATTCGTCGGCTTACAATCCGTATCTGTCCATCTGCCCGAATAATACGATTTGTGATTTCGAAGGGATTCTTATGAAGTAGAGCGTCTTTTACTGTTTCATAAAACATCTCCTGATCATCAGGATGTATAAAAGCAATTACTCTATCCAGTGTAATGATTTCGCTCTGTGGCTCCAGACCATGAATGCGATAAAGTTCATCACTCCAATATAATTCTTCCCTAACCAGATATCGCTCAAAATACCCCATCTGTCCGATTTGCTGAGCAGACTTAAGGCGGCGTTGTTCTTCTTTGAGTTGTAATTGTATGAGTTTGGTTTCTTCAATTTCTGTGGCAAGAACAATTACTCCCGATTGATTGGGTATGGCAGACAAACGTATCCAGCTATTGGTAATAGATGAAACATATTCAAAGGTAGAGGGTTCCTGCTGCTGAATAGCTCTAGTGATAGCAGTATAACACTGAGCTTGCCTAGTTTCAGGAAACTCCTTCCATATACTTTTACCTATCAGTGTATCCTTTGAACGGGCAAAGAGGACCTCTGCGTGGCGATTTATATAAGCAAAACAGCTGTTATGGTCAAGCTCATAACAGGCAACGGGAATTTTATTAAGTATCTGTTCCGCTTGTTTTAAACGGGGTAAGTCTGAGTCGTTATCAGAAGAAATCGCGTCTGCTCGCATAGACAAGAGAAGGGAAGGAGGTTCTACACAAATTTCAACACTATTGAAAACTTCAGCACTATGAAATGTAAATTGAGATACGCAGGATTGTATAGAATATATAGGTAGTATACTACTCTTTATAGAATATAGCTATTGGTTATACACAATGTAAGCATATATTTTCACAAAATTGTGCCAAAAACAGAAAACTTATATCGCTATTATTTGCATATGTGATAAATACCTGTTTTGATAAATGCGTATTTATCCTCTTTTATAGATTTATACTAATCTTCAACTTTGCAGTACATTGATTCTCAGGATAGAACTCTATTTACTTTATCAGAAACCAGATAAAAGTACAATGCGACATTGAACACAGAATGCTTTGTATATATAGAATAGTTTACTCCAATCAACAGTTGAAATGACATCAACTGGTTAGTTTAAATAGATTGTGGTAAATGGAAAAAATTTCAGGGGTAAACGCTTCGTACCCTAAGGATGACTTAGCTGTAACTACCACTTATAACCTGTTTATCCCTGAAACACCTTGGCTATCTACCAGGAGTATCTTTAAATAGTAAATATCGGTATATAATACACGTAATTACTGATTATGCAGCCGAAGTTGAGAAAAGCCTTCCTGATTCAGAAAGGTTTTTTCTGCTCTGTCCTCAGAATCATACAGAATCAATTGTAGTACATACGGAATACATCGTATACCGAATTAATTAATTGCTTATGTACAAATCAGTCAATAAATCTATCAGAGTCAGAATAGAAGAAAAGCGTAAACAAATAGCCTCTCAGACACAACTTATCTGCCAGTTGATAACGCTTCAGAATCAAAACCGGGCTGAGCTGGAAGAATTATTACAGGAAGAACGAATACAAAAAGCTGTGACAAAGCTTCCCTGCCCTGATGGCAAAGCACCTATTCCAGTAAATGGCAAGGAAGCTTAGGTATCACTTCTCAGAAATACCCGCTACATAGTCTGTTAAGGTTTGCCACTGGTGTGGCTGAAAGAGCAACCACCCACTCTCTGCTACTAGTGTGTTGAGCATAGCCTTATTGCCTGCTTCTTCTGTAGAGTTGTTTATCTTTTCATGTAAGCCTATCTGAGTAGCAGTAAGCTGTTTATCCTTTCTTTCAACCCGAAAAATGCTTAGTGCGTCTGATGTAAAAAAATGATCAGTGACTTTATCTTCCCCTACTAAATCTTCTCCCGAGAAGTCTTGGTCCGAATCTACTGTTTTAGTTGGATCTGAAGTAGGACAAACAATGAATTCTGCTTTTTCCGGCTCTTCTGTTATCTGAACTACTTCTACCCAGTTCAAAGGGAGTGGGCCTGGAAGATCAATACTGATTTTGTCACCTACCTGTGGTCTTTTTCTGATTACACGGTTGCCCATTGAATCATGCAGTAAAAATGAGGCAGTAGAAATGCCCCCTACATCACTCCATCTGTCGACATCAAAAAGTCTCTCCTGTGCTTTACTCCACTCTTGTTCCAGATTTTCCTGATCAGTCAGCTGTCGGATACTTTCGAATACTTTGCTTTTGCTTTCTTGTCCACTAAGTATATTAGCCTCTGTTTTTAGCTTATTTTTAATCTGATCAATTTTACTCTTTAAATCCATAGTCTTCAAAAAAGTTTACATGTTTCTGTCTGGTAAATCAATAGTCAATTACCAAGCTTCGGTTAACAGTCAAAGCCCCTGTAAGAGGCAGAGCTTTGAAAAGAAATACTTCATAGATTATCTGTGTACGTACGTATTTTCAAATCTTTATTCCCATTTTTTTAGCAATATCTGCAACCATCTGAGGAGCAATTTCTTCTGAGCCAGGTGAATTAAGCTGAGTCTCTTCATCAAGATCCGGATGCGTAAATCTTTTTCTGCCCCCTTGTATAAACTCCAGCGCTTGTCCTTCTTCAGGGTAAGTCCCATTGCAGATCAGACCTTTCCGACAATTCTGTTAGTATTTTGAGCAGATTATCTGAGAAGGACCGTATGAGTAGATTAAAATAGTATTCCTGTCTGAGTAACAGTATTAGTACACTTGCTTCACCCTAACCGTCTTTAGGTTTTGGGAGAACATAAGTGCTTCGGCAGTATACTGATTTTATCTTTTTATTAGAGTAACTACAGCAAAAAGGAAGGTTATGGGACTTTATATATCCTATTAAATTAAAAAAACAGTGTTAGGGTATTATTTCAAAGGCTGGAAGTTTAGAACCAATAGAATATAGTCGTATGTAGAGAATTTATACCGGGAAAATACAATTTGTGGAGCGATGATTTGAGTTAAAAAGTATGCCTGTTAGTAGTATAATTAGGGACAGAGAGAAGAGGGAATTAATTGATTTATAGTCAGATAGGTATTTGCCGTTCTCTAAAAATGCAATAAGTATTAATCTATTTTATGTTTTAACGAATTGATGTTCAGGCGGTTGTTAACTTAGAAAGCGTTAGCCTGCTATTTTTTATATCATTTTCAGGTTATAACGTTGATTTTTTTGCGATAAATACTCATTTTTAAAAATAAGTATTAGTCACTTCTGTAATACGTACGATATTGGGTGTTTATTTTTTAAAGGCATTATTTTATACAATTTTTTTACCCGGAAGGCGTCTTTTGTATTCTGCAGTTGTCTGGCCTGACTATGTCATTCGTTGAGTAACTGCTCTGACCTGGCATCCGCTGTTGTAAAACGCCTTTATTCTTTATGTAGATAAATCAATTTTATTCTCGGTTAATTTTTATGAAAAACGCTTCGGAAAATGTAGCTGGTCTGATAGCTATTCCTGATTTGATGGACTTTCATGGCCTAGGACAGGGATCAGTACCAACAGCCAGAGTAACCCAGCCAGTAGGTGCATTTATAGTGGATTCACACACACGATTTGTAGTATGGGCTCCTAATGCAGAAAAAGTAGAGCTTCATTTGCGTCAGCCAGATAAAGAAGAACGTATTGCAATGCAACGAAATGAGTGGGGATACTGGTCGGCAGAAGTTGAAAAAACGGATACAGATTATCGGTATGGATATTGCCTTGATGATAAAGGTCCTGTTCCTGATCCTGCCTCTCGTTTTCAGCCTGAAGGCACCGCTCATTTGTCAGCTGTTGTGCCGGCAGATTACACATGGACAGATCAAAACTGGAAAGCTCCTTCGTTGAAAGAAATGATTATTTATGAACTGCATGTAGGAACATTTACTACCCAGAGCACACTAGAGGCTATTATTGACAAGCTGGACTATTTGCTTGATGTGGGTATTAATGCCATTGAGCTTTTGCCACTATCACAGTTTTCCGGTACCAGAGGATGGGGATATGATGGTGTATTTCCGTATGCTGTTCAGCATTCGTATGGTGGGCCACAGGCTTTAAAAAGACTGGTAGACGCTTGCCACAGCAAAGGCATAGCAGTGATTCTGGATGTAGTTTATAATCACCTGGGCCCCGAAGGCAACTGCTTGCCTTGCTTTGGACCTTACTTGCATAAACGCTATCAGCAAGGGTGGGGAGATGCCATTAACTTTGACAACAAACAAGCTGATCATGTACGCAGTTACTTTATTGGCAATGCTCTGATGTGGCTGAATGAATATCATATCGACGGGCTGCGTCTGGATGCGGTTCATAGTATCTGGGATTTTGGTGCTACACATTTTCTGGCTGAACTTACACAAGCTGTAAGAACACTCAGCATGCAGACAGGACGTGAGTATATCCTCATCGCTGAGTCAGATCTGAACGATTCAAAACTGCTTTTACCCTATGCAGATAGAGGCTTTGGTCTGGATGCGCAATGGCTGGATGATTTTCATCATTCGCTGCATACACTGGCTACAGGTGAGAAAGATCACTATTACGCGGATTTTGGTACACTGAATCATTTACAGAAGGCATTTGAGCATAGTTATGTATACAATGGTACCTATTCTCCTTTTCGGGAAAAGACCTTTGGTAATTCTGCTCAACATACTTATTACGATCAGTTTGTAGTTTATATCCAAAATCACGACCAGATTGGAAATCGCCTTGGTAACGACCGGATGGCAAGTCTGGTGAGCAAGCCCATGCTAAAAGCAATTGCAGGTACATATTTGTTATCTCCTTATGTGCCTATGTTGTTTATGGGTGAAGAATACGGTGAGACAAATCCTTTCTTTTACTTTATCGATTACTCAGATGATGAATTGGTAGAAGCTGTTCGTAAAGGACGAAAAGAGGAGTTTGAAGGATTTCAGAAGGACGAACTGGAATACGAAGATCCACAGGATGTTCAGACGTTTGCCAGATCACGTTTGTCCTGGGACTTTCAGGGGGATGGAAGGGCTGAGATATTGGATTTTTACAAACAGCTGATACGGATTAGGAAAACGCATCCTGCCTTTCAAAATGTCATACGAACAGGTGTACAATCCTGGATTGAAGGAGATAAAGTGCTGATGTGGTTGCAGCAGGCAGAAAATCCCAAAGATAATGCACTATTATGCGCTGTTATTTTTGAAGAGGGAGAAGCTCAGTTCCAATTGCCGGAAGATAAAAAATGGAAACGTTTGATTGACTCTGCCAGTACTCCTATATCAGAACATACAGAGACGGATAGTATTGTTTTGTCAGGTCCTCACTTCATAGCCTGGACCTCGATAGTGGAGTAAACAGTAGAGAGGAATAGTTTTTTTAGGTAATCAGTTTCTAATCAGGAGCGGATGTTCGGTTAAGCAGGTAACCCTAATCTTACTTTTCCTGCTGTTTTCCTGAAAGGATTTTGTCACAAATAACAAGATGTTTGGTTTGTTAGTAAAATAGCTTTACAATCAACGATTGACAAACTTGTGAAAAGACCCTTTCAGGAAAACATGAAAATAGATAGAAGACAAAAATAAAAGAATACTGAAAGAAAGTATCTCTGATTGGCAGCATGAGACATTGACCTGTTGGTATGAAATAACAGCTATATAGTAAGGCACCATGAAAAAAGAAGACATTCATTTAGGAGATTGGCAACGAATTTTGTTAGGGGATGCTCCTTCTATTTTTCTATTAGAGGTATTTCTGCGAACAACCTTTATTTTTTTGTTTTTGCTGGTAATAACCCGTCTTCTTGGAAAAAGAATGAATGCACAGTTGAGTCTCACAGAAATGTCTGTAATGATTACACTTGGTGCTATTGTTTCCGCTCCAATGCAAGATCCGATACGAGGTCTTTTACCAGGTGTAGTGATTCTCCTTTGTGTGCTTGTTGTATTAAGGGGTCTCAACCTGCTTTCATATAAATACCGAAAGATAGAGTTACTCGTACAGGGAGATGTACGCTTGTTGGTAAAAGATGGTGTTTTGCAACTTGACCAGATTCGTCAGGAAGGCTTTGAACGAGAGCAGATCTTTGCTCATCTCCGTTCAGAAAATATTGTACATCTGGGACAAATAGCACGGGTATATCTGGAAGCATGTGGGACTTTAAGTATCTATAAAAGTGCATCTCCTAAACCAGGGTTATCCGTTTTGTCTTCCAACGATCGGATTTTGGTGAACCGACAGGCAAAGACACATTCACATCTGGCTTGCTCTAGTTGTGGTTATGTGGTAACATCAGCCGTACACAGTGTCAAGGCATTGTGTCCTAATTGTCAGTCAATTGCCTGGACAGAAGCTTTTATCAAAGACACAACTATTCAGAATAAAAATCCTCATTCAGGCCCAATAGATCCGGAACTGACAAAAGACGGTCAGAAGAATATTTCTTCCTATACACGTTAATAGGCTAGAAGCAAAGGGATTGTGGTAAATACTTGTTTTGACAAATGCGTATTTACCCTCTTTTATCCCTGAAACTTTTCTGCGAACTTCGTTTGGCAATTTAATATAAGCAACAATAGAAGAAAGGATAGAAATATATTGTACTTAGTATTACAGGTAATAGTAAGTACAATCCAGGAGGAAATAGAAGCTTATTGCTATAAGCGCACATACCGGATATTAGAAGGTAAATCTTAGGGGTGAACAGTGATTTTTTGTAAGATAAAAACTAATATATATAAACCACTTACCCTGGTTTATCCCTAAGGTTTATTTTAAGACACCATTTTACGTTAGTTATATATAAGATCTCGTTTACTTATCCTCGTTATCTTATTCATAGGCTACAAAATTCTCTCTGTGTCAGAGAGTTTTTTGTAGCCTATAGCCTTTTATATAGTAAGTGATCAGTCCAGCAAATGATGTGAGGAGGCAAAGTGAATCAGCATAGCGGTATTGTTGCAACCGGTTTTAGCAAGCAGACTTTGGCGATGATTCTCTATGGTTCTTTTGCTTGTGAAGAGTAAATCTGCGATTTTAGCATTTGTATAACCTTTGGCTACCAATTGAAGTATCTCCATTTCCCGCTTGGATAATCCTATTCCTTCGGGCTGTCCAGTATGTCCCACTTCTGTTCTGGGACCTAACTTTTCAGATTTAGTAACATTTTCCATCGAAGTAACAGGAGAAGATACTGAATCTGTGTAGGTAATTGGTAATTCGCTGTGAGACAGTTTGCCCAATAATGACAATGTAATCTGTGCTGTTACATAACGACTTCCTTTATGAACAATTTCAATAGCATGTATCAATTCTTCGCGTCCTGCTGACTTAAGAAGATAACCTTGTGCACCAGCCTGAAAAACTTTCGCAATCAAATGCTCGTTTTCTACCATAGAAAGAATAAGCACTTTGGTTTCCGGGTGGTTTCTGGCTATATAGGTAGTTGTCTCTAAACCATCCATTTCTGGCATATTCATATCCAACAACACTACATCTATTTTTTCTTTCTCCAGTTGTTCCAGAACTTCTTTTCCATTAGAAGCTTCCGCCACCACTTGAATTGAAGCATCTGAGAATGTAAGCACCGCTTTTAAGCCATCACGGATGATTTTATGGTCGTCGGCTAATAATAGGTTAATCATAATTTCTTTTGATTGAGTAAGTGTGGCAAATAAGGCTACAATCCTGTTGCCAATCAGAGATAATTTTGAGCTTTTTTACTCATTTTTAACCTTTCTATAAAGGAGTTGATAGCACAGGCTAATATATAAAAAATTATGCCTGTCACTTTCATAAATTTGTGAAATTCTCTCTAAGAAGCAAAAGAAAAAAATAATTGGTTTTGGCTTCTTTTTCAATCTGTTACTTTCCAATGTCATTTATCGGAAAGGGTAATAATAGCGTAAAATTCATTTTCCTCTACACAACAAATATACTTATACCGACCAAAGTCCGGCACAAACTTTGTGCACAAATACTAACAAGCCAAACCATACATTTTCTGCTAAAACTGCTAACAGGAAGATACACAATCTTCCTGAGAGATAGTATTTTTTAAGGGAGCCCTTTCTATTTCACTTGTAACTGCTTTCTCAATCTATTATTTGTATGAAAAAGAAAGATTACATTTTGCTCTTAGTCATAGTATTTACAGCCTTACTCGGTTTTGTGACAGATCTATCTGCTCAGGCTGATCAGAAATTTGTGGTAGAGCCAGGCCAGATACCTATCAGAATAATTCCGTTTAACGATCAATATACATTTAGCAATTTTAGACAAGGTACTATCAGCTTTCACAACGGACAGGTGGTGGGAGCTTTACTGAATTACAACCGATTATTTGGAGAAATCCAATTTATCAATTCAAAGGGCGATACATTGTCTTTTGCTCAGGAAAAGCTTATACAACAGGTTAAGATAGATGATAAACTATTTTATTATGATTCAGAGAATGGATATGTAAATGTCGCTACAATGTATTCATCTGTCAAACTAGCCGAAAAACAACTATTTACACTAGAAGGATCAAAAGGTAAGAATGGGAGATTTTCCGGATATTTTGGTCCCACAATTTATGGCAATCGTGGACATAGCCTTGAAACTTCAGAGGACGGAACTATCGAATCAAATAAGTTATTCAGGCAAGAAACCAAATATACATTAACCTTTCGTAAAAAAATATATTATTATTTTGTTGATCACAATAACCGTGTTCATAAAGCCAGATCCTATGCTGTACGAAAGATATTTTCCCGACACCGAAAGGAGATTGACCAATACCTGATTGATAATCCTATTAACTTCAAAGACCCTCACGATTTGCACAAGCTGCTTACATTTTGTACCCAGTTAGTAGACTAAAATTAAACTAAATGCAACCTTTTAAGATTTTATAGGGTCATGGAATATGAACTTAAACCTTAACATCTATGAGATCCATTGGTTTACTTCTTCTTGTCGTTAGTTTGTCCATGTGCAAAAAAGACTGTGTAACATCAGAACGATGCCAGCTTGAACCTGATCCAGGACTTTGTTATGCTTATATGCCTAGGTATTACTATGACAAAGAGGAAAAAAAATGTAAAGAGTTTATCTACGGAGGATGTGGGGGAGTGGTTCCCTTTGAAACATTGGAAGCCTGTAAGGAATGTGAATGCAATCAGACTGGTGACTAATCTATCCTACATACCTGGGTAAAGTATGATCTAATATATAGATGTAACTTTTTTGATTGCATTCTCAATACTCTTACTGACTCTTTTTCGCGTTATCTTTATATAAACTTAAAAAAGGAATATTGCTTGTTCCCACTATCTGAGTACTATTGGTCAGAAGTATTTCAGTCTACCACTATTACCACTATTTTGATACTCCCTAAAAGAATTCTGTGACAAAGGGACCCTACATGATACATAACTATATGTCCAAATTAAGATTGATTTATTTATCAGAAGAATCTTTCGGAAAAACAAAAGAAAGTTACTTGTATCAGAGTTAGTGCTTTACTATATGATAGTAAGTAGCTAAATCTGTTGAAGTGAGTGCTGTGAAGTTAGCCTGACGCAACAAAGTGACTAGTTGCCCACGATGGTAGGTGGTATGGTTAAGCATGTGAGTAAATGATTGCCAAAACTCCATTTTCCCTTCTCCTCCTCTCGGCCATCTGAAAGTGACGGGTTGCAGATATTTGTCTTCAGGGTATATTTCAATGAAATTTTTCAAATCATTAGATAACTTATCCCAAATCTCTATCAGATCAGTCTTTGTACCCTTGAATTCGACAGATAGAAAAGCGGGTTCAGGAATATTTTTCCAGTAATCAATCCATATTTTTTGAGCACTAACAATATGAAGAGTAGTTTGTTTAATACTGCTAAAACTGCTACATATAACCTGTTCCCACTGTTCATCATTGATTTGATTCAGCCATTTGATAATTATACCATTTGCCCAAATAGTATAATCAGCTAATTCCAGAAAATATTTCTTGTTCATTTTTTATCAGGGAGATATAATGGTTTTATAAAAGACACGAGTTGTGAATAGAAAAAAATATTTTTCTGCAGCAACAACCTATAGATCCAGGAGAAGATGTTGTTATGAAACTGGACCAGCAGTTTCTGTTGGCAGAAAGAGAACAGAATGGAGTTTACTAATTTTTACTGCTGTGCATATACTATAGTGAAGCCTTTGCAAGTGTGTTCATATTCAACATAAAACTGGTGAGTGCAGCACTTGCCTTTTCATTTATCTGGATAGGTTCTTTCAATGCATAGACGGTAATGATATAGCGATGCAATTCGCCTGCAGGTGGACAAGGACCAAAATAACCCTTTACACCAACATCATTCAATCCGCCAATAGCACCCTCAGGTAAATTGTTTGTAGATAGGCTTCCTGCATCACTGGCGAGTGATGTCACAGTAGAAGGCATATTATATACTACCCAATGCCAGAGTCCGCTCCCTGTTGGTGCGTCTATATCATACATTGTTACTGCGAATGCTTTTGTTTCTTCAGGTGCATTCTCCCAGTGCAGCTCAGGTGAAATGTTTTCACCCGGACAAGCCGGGCGATTACCAAAATGCCTGTTGGTGAATTGTCCTCCTACCTCATGACTTTTCAGTGTAAATGTCTGTGTAGCACTAATGCCTGTATTGGCCTGTTCAATAATTGCTGATGCTTTGGTCTTCATTTCTCTTTACGTTTTAAATGTTACGCAAAGTTAGATGCGAGCATACAGTTGCATTATAGCTAATCAATCAAAGATTGTTGGGAAAAGGTCAATTTTTGTTGCTGGAACTGCTTAGGACTGACACCATACATTTGTTTGAATGACTGCGAAAAGCTAGAGTGGTTTTCGAAACCTACTTTGTAAAACACTTCACCTGGATTTTCATTTTGTAACAACAGGGAAGAGGCTATTTCCATTTTTCGTTGTAAAAAGTACTGACGTGGAGTAAGATTGTATAGCTTGAGAAATCTCCGTTTGAAAGTAGAAACACTGGTGTGACACAAAAAAGCTAATTCCTCTAAAGTTAAATTGTTAGTTATATTTTGCTCAACGGCTTTTCGTAGTTCTAAGTCTGAATACTCGTTTTGGTTGCTAAGCTGAAAAGACAGAATGGATTCCGGGTATTTCTCCAAAAGATGCAGCATTAACTCTTCAAATTTCAGTTCTAGCTTCATTTCTGAAAAAGCGGATGTCTGTGAATGGATGAGCTTAAGAGAAGTTATGTAGCTTCTGACAAAATCATCTTTCTGAAAAACAACAAATGGCTCTTTTGCTTTACCAACCTTTGATGAAATCTTATCAATGAGAGAAGCATATTTTATAAAGAATTTTGTTAGTGCTGAGTTATCAAAGAAAAACATAGTGCTGCAATACATATTGTTCACAGGCAATTTTTCTGTCATCAAACAATTCCCCGAAGAAAGTAATGCAAACTGAGTATCAGTGATTATTGTCGCATTATTCGCATAGTGCACCACTTTTTCTCCCTGTTCTACTAACGTAATAAGGTTTTGTTCAAGAAATATTTTATTTCTCTGCGCTTTCTTGTCAGAAACGTAGTTGTATATAGTAAAAACCATCACTATCTCCTTTCTATCTGATTGTATACATGCAGTATTGGAAAAAGCCCAGCATAATTTATCGATTTCTATCCGCTGAAGAATTCAGATAAACTGTGATTCAGTAAAGCTATTGATTTTTTTGTTCATTCTCTGAATTGACTCGTTATACGAACAGTAGTTCTCCAAGATAAGGTCTACATACCTCTCTGGATGAAGAGAGGAGATACTGACTATAAAAATGTTATTTTCGGCAACCAACATTATAAGATTTCCAGTACTTCAGAAAAACTTCTTATTAATTCCTGCCTATCATGATACATCAGCAATGCCCATTTTTCTTCCTGCATCTGCTGTAGCCAGTACTTTCGCCACTCCATGATCTTTTTACATTCAAAATCATTTTATGAGCATAAGTATGTTTCAGATACTCAAATTGTAGAATGCAATCTACCTGTAAAAGCAGACATAAAGCTTTACCTGCAATTGTCAACAAAGGGCAAGCTGCTAGTAATAAAAGTAACCCCTTTTGTTTCGATAGACTACTTATTGGTCTACAGCAAGCCCAAAAAGCTTTTATAAGCTATGAGAATAACACATTCCATACACTCTATGACCTGTACGATAATAGTAATCAGGTGTATACAGTGATTGATGCCTGTATAAAATTACGTTCAGACGAGAGATAGAAGATAAAAACAATTTCAATTGGCTGTACCTGTACTAAGGGATGAATCCTGATACTATCAGGATACGACTTACAACCTTTCACTCTATCTGCTATAAATGAGAAGTTTTTTTGTGATTAGATAGATATAGTAAACCCATATGTAACAGTAATCTTTTTGAGGATAATTTTCATACCTTTATATCCTCTGATCCAGATATGGATATAGTTTTAGTGTGTAGTAAAACTATCGCTGGAACTATAAAACTATTAGTCTGTGGATAAAAATGGATAGTGAACTTCGTAGTTTAAGAACAGATGTTGAAAAAGTAAAGCAAATTCCCATTATACAGAACCTGCTGGAAGTTGTTTGTAAAACAACTGGTATGGGATTCGCAGCGGTTGCCAGAGTGACAGCAGAACGTTGGATGGCGTGCTGTGTACATGATGAAATTGCTTTCGGACTTAAATCGGGTGAAGAACTACCTATTCAAACTACTATCTGTCAAGAGGTTCGTCATGACAATCAAGCCATTGCAATAGACCATGTGTCTCAGCATGATTACTTCTGTAATCACCCCACCCCCAAGTTATATGGATTTGAAAGTTATATTTCGGTGCCTATTCTGCTTAAAAATGGAGAATTTTTTGGTACCCTGTTTGCCATTGACCCTAAACCTGCGTTGTTGAATAATCCCGGCACTATCGGTATGTTCAGCTTGTTTGCCAATCTGATATCTTTGCATTTGCAGAATATGGGCTTATTTGATAAAGACAACAATCAGATAAACAACCTGCATAGACAGTTGAAAGATGCACAGGAAGAAAACCGACGATATCAGTTTATTTCCAATCATAATCTGCAGGAGCCCTTACGACACCTTCGTATGTTTACAACAATGCTTATAGAAGCAACAGAACAGAATGAAAATGAGAAGGCAAAGTTACTGGCTTTGAAAATACATACAAAAGCACAGCGATTTACTAAAATGGTCAGTGACTTATCTCGTTATTCAAGTTTTGCCAATACACAAAATAACTTTGAGAAAGTTGACTTAAACCAGTTAATCCAGGAAATACTGGGTCAGCTTCAAACAGAACTAAAACAAAAATCTACCCTCATAACCCTGGAAAACCTGCCAGTCATTGAAGCAGTTCGTCCTCAACTATCTCAGCTCTTTACTCATCTGATCCGTAATGCTATTCGCTTTGCCAAACCAGAGCAAGCCGCCCAGATTCATATTAGTGTAGTCCAGACCTTTGAAAGTGAGCTGGGGATCTACGAAATGATGGGTAATGACTCAAAATTTGTTGAGATTTGTGTTAATGATAAAGGTGTTGGTATTCCTCAATTACAACAGGAAAAGATTTTCGATATCCTGAATCCGTTATCCTATGATCAGGTTCTGGAAAATCGCGATATAACACTTTCCGATTGTCGCAGAATTGTACGTAGTCATCAAGGTAGCATCAGTGTTAAATCAGAACCTGGCATAGAAACAACCTTTTCTATTATTCTGCCATTGACTCAGGAATGATACATGACAAACATAACCATCTGACTTAACAGGATATACTGATGCCTGTACCGCACCTGAATTAAAACAAGCAATAAGATTAAATTGTCCGGCGATACATGTCAATAGACAAATACACTTCTGCACTGATCCGGCTCAGATCATCTACAGATCTCTCCTGACAGACATCATGCTCTCCCATCAACGCCTGTGCATTTTCCAAAGCAGTACACAATCGTTTGCGCACCAAACAAGTGAGTGATTGATCCGGAGCCAAAGCAAATCCACTAATTGTCTCACAAGCCACCCAGATAAGAGACCGCAATGCTATTGGAGCGTGCGCATCTGCCAGACAAGGAGTCAGCTTCTCAATTTCTTCCAATATGGCTACCAGTGCCTTTTGGCTGTCTGTAGTAGAAAGAGGAGTATGGGATGTATTCATACATTTTCACATTTCACTATTTACACATATATACATAATCAGATAAGAAAAAGCCGGACACATTGTCTGTCGTCTGGCTTTTTCATTCTCAACTCTAACCCTAGTGCATCTTGAAAGGAAAAAAATAATGCCATTATCCGGATAATTTCACCAACTATACGGTGAAACACGATCTAATCTAGTTATATACAGGAAAAGTCCATAATACATTGGTAATAAGGCGTTTCCAATGCGTAAGAAGACTTCCCGAAGTTTACATATCTCTACACTAACTTTTTCGGTATGACTATAAAATCCCTCACTCTGCTTATTAACTATTCTATAACTGATGACTTTTTTCTTTTCTGTCTTGAATAATTTCTTTAGTATGAATAACCCTTTGAATTCAAACTTACAGATATTCATCCTTTATACCCTTTTTAGTAGCAACACCTGATCTTATAACAACTACCAAAACTGACCATTTGACTTTTAAAAGTGATTATTCTTATGTGAACGGACTAAAAATGTATTACGAAATAAATGGAGAAGGCAAACCTCTTGTATTAATTCATGGAGGTGGCTCTACTATTCAGACAACATTTGGAAGAATCATACCTCTGCTTGCACAATACAGGAAGCTTATTGCGGTAGAACTACAGGCTCATTGACGAACAAACGACAGAGAAAACGAACTTTCATTTGAACAGGAGGCTGACGATGTAGCCACACTTTTAACCATTCTAAACATTGAAAAAGCAGAATATCTTTGGGTTTAGCAATGGTGGAACCACAGCATTACAAATAGCCATTCGTTATCCTGAACGGGTCAACGCACTGATTGCAGTTTCAGCATTATCTAAGCGTGATGGGGTACCTTCAGCATTTTGGAATTTTATGGAACAAGCACAGCTTGAAAATATGCCACAACTACTGCAGGATGCCTACAAAGAGGTAGCAGCAGACCCTGGGGGCTTACAGATAATGCACGACAAAGATGCCAAAAGAATGGTTGGTTTTAAAGATATTCCTGATAAGCAAATCCAATCCATTAAAACCCCAACGCTAATTATAGCTGGAGAAAAAGATATAATTACTCCTGAACACGCTGCTGAAATGCATCGATTAATTCCCAACTCACAACTGGCAATAATCCACGGTGGACATGGTGAGTATATTAGCGAAATCACAACACTAAAAACAGACTCTACAGAAAGTGATTTTGTTGTACCAATGAACGAAAACTTCCTTAACAAAGGTGCCAGATAACAGCAATAGGAGTGACCTGCCTGCTTTTTATTCTTTAGGAGATTAACTTCTTTCGTCTCTTCTATTTACAATAGCTTGTAGTAAGGAATAAAAAGTATTTTAAACAACCAGGTCCATTTTTTGTTCGGATCTACCCACAAAAATAAGTTTACGTATAGTGTAAAAAGGAGCTGGCAGATTGCTGGCTCTTTTTTTAATTCCTGCCTTTTTGTACTGTATCTACACTAGATAAAAAATAAATCTAGCAATTGTTAAAGGATTAGTTATCAATACCTTCTGTAGATGACCTTATGGGGAAATTACATAGCCCTGCGTGAAATACATGTTTTGCAAAATAGGTATTTACCCTCTTTCTATATCAATAGATATTGTACAAATTTGTTTTCGTCAATGTAGATTTATCCTCTTTAACGCTTATGATATCTATTCCAACACAGCAGATTCTACTAATAGAAGACAATGCTGACTACCGCTGGGAGCTGGCTTGTTGTCTGGAGACATCTCTGAGCAATTGCCAGATTGTTACCCTTTCTGAAAATGAACAGGCATTAGCCTGGCTTAGCTATGCACCTATACAGCCTGATCTGATTTTGTGGAGTGTGGATATGATGCTGAGAGACAACTTTCAACAAATTGTAGCCATTCGAAATAATTCTGTGTGTAAATATGTACCCATTGTAGGTCTGGCAGATTATTGCAATGAAGAATGGATACTACGCTGTTATAGAATGGGAGTGAAAGCGTATGTAGTAAAACCTCACTCAAAAGGGGAATGTTTAGCGCTGGAGCGAATCATTGAGTCATTTCAGCCAATTACTACCCGACCAACCTATGTGTGAGAGGTCAGTTCTGACTAATCCTAAAAGGTATACCGTCTACTATTTATTGCATAAGACTTGCGTTAAATACTTATTTTACAAAATGCGTATTTAATACCTTTTATTCTCTGCAAAGCTTATCAATATTTGTAGTTCCCTGTCAATCAGCTCCTGTTTACTGGAGCTTGGGTGGAAAAGTATTTTATTTGTTAACCACTACTAAACTTTAAAGCTATGGATAGATACTCTCATATTATTCGTGAAAAGATTTATCAGTTACAATGTGTCCTATCCTGGCAGGAAGAGCAAATTCGGACGATGGTTGTGTCACAAAATAAGAACCGTATAGAATTACAGCGGTTGCTTGAACTTGAGAGATTGCAAATGCAGGGAGAATCCATTGACTGGATGTCTTCTTTGGAAGCACCTGTCATGAAACCGGAACAAACAAACTAGTGATTCAAAAGAGCAATAGTGTACTTTGTGTGTGACTTGTATATAAATAGTGCCTTATAGTTATAGTAAACTCCTTGTAACCATCTTGCTTATTGTCTATAGATTATGATTGAAAAGAAGTAAGCCTTTGGCTGCTTCTTTTTTTCTTTTATAGATATTGTCTTTCATATTATCTTCTCCTGACGATCTATAGTATAGCTGAGTTTTCTTTAGTGTTTTGTATGTCTGCTGACCAGAAGTATGGTCATACAGGTTGGTGACCGGAACTATGGTCAGCCGATAATTTGACTGGTATTCGAATAGTTGTCGTGTTTGAACAGAGTTTCAGTCATTCTCTAAAGTGACCATACTTCCGGTCAAAGGCAAAAGTGAACAGAGATCGAATATTTCTGAAAAGCGACTGGTATTCCGGTTAAAACAAAAAATGACTGGAACTTCGGTCAAAATAAAAAGTGAACAGAGTTCCGGTCATTTTGCAAAATGATCCGAAGTATGGTCACTTGCCTTGCTAAATAGTTGCCCGATCACTTTGTCTTTAATTAGAAAAGTGACCATACTTCGGATATCTCTTCTGAGTGACTGGGGTTCCGGTCATTTTTACTCAGTGTCCTGCACTCCGGTCATCTTTTAGAGGTTGTTTACAATTATTTTTAGAGGGTTCAGATACTATTAAAGTTCTTGAAGAACTAAAAAAGCCTGTATTACGCCATTGCCAATTTTTCGGCCATAGTCTTTACCACGTTGCGACTGATCTATAGGCATTAACGCAGCTTGCTACAAAATCTGCTTGTTGAGTTCCTTTAAAATAAGGTATACTACCTCTCAGACGTTTATTGTGACAGGTATAGTACAAGCAATTGCGTAATTTTGATTGATAATCAGGTCGTTAATGTATAAATACTTATTTTTCAAATTGCGTATTTACGCTCTTTCAGAAATACATTCTAATTGCCATCTTTGAAATGTAGTCATTCATACTATGAACAAAAAAAGTGTATACATACAAAATAAGATTGTTCATTTAAAGACATTGATTGCTGCAAAGTCTGCCAGCATTCATAAACTCAATAAGGAACAAAACGAAGTGCGCATAGAACTTCAGCGCACACTAGAGAACAAAACCGGAGATCAGATAAAAGATCAAAATGAGATTCAGGGAGAGACGACCTCATACTTCCAAGAATAACTTTGCCTATAACTACCACTTGCAACCTATGTCTTCCTGAATCTCATATATAAACAGGCAAGTAAAGTAAATAGAGTTCTGGTAACTTCCAGAGTAATTCGAAACATGATCACTTTGCTTGCTGAACATTTTTCCAGCCATCCTTTCTCAACTACATCGGGATTATAATTAATGGTATGAATCCTGAACACAATTATGCCCTTCCACAATTGAAGTAATCTTCCTTTATTTTTTTCGCTGTATTCATCTTTTTTCTCAAAAGTTTGGGAGGATAAAAGAAAATACAAAAAATACATTTACATACCACTTGGGTTTTGTCCTCTTTTAATAATATCAGACAGATAAATTTAATTTTTTGGTAACAGACAAAATTACCTTCAAAAATATCATTGCTCTATCTTTGAGATCAGTTCCGTATAAAATAGAAAGTATAACAAATGAAATGATTTAAAAACAATCCTGCAGAACGCCTTATTATTCTGCCATTTTTAGGGATACTGAAACAATCAATTGTATAAATGATACTTTGTACAATTGATTTTAACTCAAGATTCCAACTACAGTTTATATACTCTTCTGTCACAAGACAACTTTTCGGAAACGCCAATTTCAGTGGCAACATTCAGTTAACCATACCAAAACTTTTTTCTATCTGTATTTCAAACCCTATGACACCTGTAGATACTGACCAGCTATTAGTGGATATGTTTAAGGAGGGAAATGAAAAGGCACTGGAACTGATATTCATCAAATATTATGCAACATTGTGCGATTATACTGCCTATATAGTCAGAAACGATAGCATAGCAGAGGAGATTGTTTCAGACGTATTTGTGAATCTGTGGCACAAACGTGAAGAGCTCCTTATTTCAATCAATCTGAAAGCTTATCTGTACGCTTCTGCCCGAAATGCAGCCTTAAATGCTATTCGAAAGAAGAAGATCAAATTTACTGTTTTAAGTAAAAGCCTACAGGCAAGCCATTCCACCCAGGTTACACCCTATGAACAAATCAAAGAACAGGAACTTGCAGAAGGTCTGCACCAGATTATTGAACGACTACCCAAGCAACGCCGACGCATCTTTCTACTGAACTGGAAAGAAGGTTTACGTATATCTCAGATTGCAATAGAATTAAATTTATCAGAAAGTACTGTAAAAAATCAGTTACAAACTGCTTATCGTTTTGTGAAAGCACAACTTCCCTATTTGTTTGGCCTAAGCACACTGGGATTGGGATATTTGGGTCAGCTAAGTTATCTGTATGAAAGGTTTTTATAGGAATTGTTAACAATTACTTAATCTGTCAGAATAGTCTTTTCTTCTGTAAATCGTGTCTCTGATCATACCAAACAGCACCAGGTTTTATCAAAGACAGTTTTATGCAGGAAGAATCAATGATCAGGGTTTTATTGGGAAAGGCTTCAGAAGAGGAGGCCCGGCAACTGGCAGAATGGCTGGCGACTGATGCGGCTTATCAGGCTATATTTGATCAGCTTAGCATTAGTCTGCAACAAGCTTCTGCCCAAAAATACGATACTGCAACCGGACTGGAAAAACTGAGAAGCAGGCTACAACAGGAAAAATTTGCTGAATCGGATAGTATACCTATCTACTACAGACCTACTTACAAGCAAATTTTCCGGCTGGCAGCTTCTATGCTGATTGTGCTGGGAGCAGGCTGGCTGGGGCTTGTCTGGTACTGGGCCTCTGCTTCCCATAAACCTTCTGTGGCTATGATGGAAATTAAAACCATGCGTGGCGAACGCAAACAGGTTACCCTTCCAGATGGATCACAACTATGGCTTAGTGCAGCAAGCAAAATACGCTTTCCCCGATCTTTTCAGGAAAACAAGCGGGAAGTATTTATGGAAGGAGAAGTCTTCTTTAAAGTAAGCCATAACAAGAAAAAACCTTTTATCATTCATACAGATACACTTCAGGTACAGGTTCTGGGAACTTCTTTTGTTGTGCGTTCTTATCTGAATCATCCCAAAGCTACTGTTACGGTCGCTACCGGAAAGGTGGCGGTGAGTCTGGCAGGTGCCTCTCACAAAATGGCAACTTTAACAGCCAGTCAGTCACTGATATTTCATAAAAATACACAGCAGTCTAGTATCACCTCAGAGCTAAATGTAGCTGAGAACAGATGGAAAGAAGGTCGGCTGGTCTTTGATAAGTTGACCTTTGCAGAGATCGCCGCTGAACTAGAGCGGTATTATGATGTGAAGATTGTATTTGCAACTCCCGAACTGGCTCAGTGTGTGTTCAAGGCAACCTTCAAGCCTATGCACCTGGAGCAGATTTTACAGGTGCTGCAGCAGACAAAACCTTTTCACTATGAACATAATAGGCAAAATAAAAAAGTAATCCTATCAGGCAAAGGGTGCTGAAGAGCTGATCATCAACTAAAAACCAATCACCTATGCTAGAGTGCAACAGAACAAATACAAAACCCTAGCGGGCATTCCAAAGTGGTCATGCTCAGAAATACCAGGAATGTTGACGCATTCCTGGTAGAAGCTGAAATGTGACTACTATCCTTCCCTTATTGTTTGGCAACATTACTGAAATGGATAAAAAGCACATACAACAGGTGCTTCAGGGGAGCTTTTTGCTTTCCAAAAGCGACTGAAAATAGAAAAAGTAAAGCGCAATTAAAAATCAGAAGCCCTCAGGCCAGACCTGTTTAATCTGTCAGAGGCTCATTTACAGGTTAAATACCTTTACAATCTACCTATACTTTATGAGATCTATTTACTTTAGTACACTTAGCTTCTTTCTTTTTCTGACCAGTTACTTTTTCACCACTCTCTGGGTATACGCTCAAACAGACTCAACTCTTTTATCCAGCAAAATATCCATTCGTCTGTCGGCTGTTTCACTAGCTGATGCACTTGATCAGGTCCAGCGAGTCAGCGGCATAGATATCACCTATAATGTACAACAGCTGGATAGTAAACGAAAAGTGAGTATTCAGGTTAGTAATCAATCCCTACAACAGGTACTGAATACTCTTCTCTCCGGAACAGATCTAACCTTTAAGCAAGTTAGAACTAACATTGTCATTGTATCCAAACCTGTCCCTGTTAAGATCTCCTATGGAAGTATCGAAGGAGTAGTACAGGATTATCAGACGAAAGAAAGTTTGCCAGGTTGTTCGGTTATGATACAGAACTCAACCAAAGGAGCTTCTACAGATGTCGAGGGTAGGTTTCGGTTGGACGGAGTGGCAGAAGGGGTCTATTCTTTGATTTTCTCATATGTTGGATATAAGCAGGTAATAGCAGAGCAGATACAGGTAAAAGCCAATGCTGTAACACGTGTCAATCAGAATCTGGTTGCAGATAATGTATTAGGTGAAGTAGTAGTAAAAGCAACCGTACAACTGGAAAATTCCACCGAGATTTCAGTTATCAATGAGATAAAAGGGGCTAACAATATAGTAACAGGTATATCCAATGAACAGATTGCCCGTAACCTGGATCGGGATGGCGCAGAAGTGGTACGTCGTGCCACAGGGGTTACGCTGGTACAAGACCGTTTTGTTGTATTACGTGGCCTGGACCCTCGTTATACACTGACTATGCTCAACGACATCCCTACACCCAGTGCAGAAAGTGATCGTCGTGCCTTTTCGTTTGATATGCTCAATAGTTCTATCCTGGATCGGGTAATGGTGTATAAGACAGCTTCACCGGAGTATCCGTCTGACTTTGCCGGAGGTGTTGTAAAAGTATACACTAAAAATTCTGCCAATGCCCGTCAACTTCAGATTCAGCTTTCTACTCAGTATCGTCAGGGCTCAAGCTTTACAGACTATTATACGTATAAAGGAGGTAAAACAGACTGGTTAGGCTTTGATGATGGCACCCGCAATATGCCCAATCATGTACCGTCTATTAAAGATTTTCCTGTCGTAGGAATTTCTGATCAGAGCAATGCAGAAAATGCCCGTTTCGCACGATCCTTTTCCAACAACTGGAACCTGAAGAATGCTCATAGTAATCTGGATAAAAGAGCTGTTATCAACTACTATACATCCTGGAAAATGCCAAGAATGGGATATGTAAACAGTCTAAGTTCGATCACCTATACATCTACGACTAACTTGAATGAAATAAAACGGTTTTTTGGATATCCACAGTACAATTCTGAAGGCATATCTCTACTATCCTATCAAGAGAAACCGATTGAATTGTATAATTCTCAAACAACTGAACAAAGTCATATTCAGAGTGTACGTCTTACTGCTATGCAGAATTTCAAATGGGTATTTAACGATAGACATTCTATTGAGTTTAAGAACTTTTTCAATCAGTTGAGTAGAGATCGGGTCATTGTACAGGATTACAGAACATCAACCAATACAGTAGATAATTATGTAAACTATCTGGATAAAACGCTATACTATAATTTCCGTAGCCGGAGTCTTTATACAGGCACTCTTTCCGGCGAGAATACGCTCAGTAAACCATGGCTTACGTCCGTTAACTGGCGATTCGGATATGGGCATACCAGCGATAAGCAACCTGACTTGCGTTCTATCTCTTTCCGCAGAAGAGACGTATTACCTGGTTATGAGGGAGAAAGCGATCCGATAGGTGCTTATCAATTTAACATACCAAGTGCCACTATTAAGGTCACTGATTTAAATACACATCAGTATGATGATCTGGCAGAAGATACCTACACGGGAGCAATTGATCTGGAAAAAAAGTTTTTGTCGGATGCTTTCATTAAAGCAGGATTCTTCATTGACCATCGTACCCGCACCTACTCCACTCGTCGTTTCTCTTATAATGGCAATACAGGTGTAGATACATTGCTAATAGCTACCATCAAAGATCTGCCTTTCATGGCAAATCAATTTTTTGATCGTCGTTTTTTCAGAAACGAGGGTACAGGATTGCAGATTCATGATAATACAGGTTTTACGTTGGCTGAAGGCATTGGCGGAAATGATGGATACGAAGCCAATAATAATCAACGGGCTGTCTATCTGGCTTTTAATTTACCCTTGTTCACTAAACATTTGACACTATATGGCGGTGTACGGGCTGAATGGAATCATTTTAGCTTTCCAGGGACTTTCAGTGTCGTAGATGGTAATTCAATCATACAGGTAGGGGTTGATCAGAAAAAGCTTTACTGGCTACCTAGCCTGAATGTCTCTTATGCCTTTACTCCTAAGATGCAGGTACGGGCTGCTTATGGGATGACGCTCAATCGTCCTGAATTCAGAGAGGTGGTACCTATTCAGGCACGTGATCTGGATCGTAATATGGATTTTATTGGGAACTATACACTCACTAATGCTGAAATAGATAATTATGATCTTCGCTGGGAATTTTATCCGGGGGCAGATGAACTCATTTCCATTGGTGCCTACTATAAGACTTTCAAAAATCCTATTGAGATATATTCTATTGGAAATAGTGGCTTTCAAAGAGATCTTTTCTATTATATCAATACGCCTAAAGCTACAGGTTATGGACTTGAGTTGGAAGTACGCAAACGCTTATCGTTTATTCCTCTGCCGTTGTTTGAGTATATGGCCATTAATGCTAATGTGACGCTTTTGAAAACAGAAATTGATATTTCAGAGCAGATTAGACAAGATGGAAATTATGATGAATTACGTCGTCCTGTAAGACCTTTACAAGGTTCTTCTCCTTATGCAATCAATGTAAACCTGTATTATGATAATACCCAATCAGGAACGCAAATATCGGCTTTATATAATGTGATCGGTCAGCGATTAACTACAGTTGGAAATTCATTTACTGCCGAATTGTATGAATTGCCACGTCATTTAGTAGATCTTACAGTAACTCAACGGATAAATCGGTATCTGAGAATACGTGCAGGTGTACAGGATATTTTAAACCAGGCTTTCCGCATTTATCGTGACAGGGATCGTTCTCGAACTTATAATCCAACTCATTTCTCTTTATCTAATTCAAAGGAACAGATATATGTTCGGGATTATCTGGAAGAACAATACCGACCAGGAAGTTATTTCTCACTGGGACTCATGTTTGCTTTCTAAAGTGCTTTTCAAATCGCCCTTCCAATCTATTCATAATGTACAGTACTATTTAAACCTCAACCGATTACAACATTTATGAAAAACAGACTTCAATTGCTCGCGTTTTCAGCTGTAACCAGTGTAATACTGGCAGCTACTTTCTCTTCCTGTAAAAAGGAAGAAATTGCTCAGGATAGTTCTATCCGTGCTGCAGCTGTTGTAACAGTTGGTACTTGTAGTGCCAATACACTGATTTCAACAAATACTACATGGACTTCAGCGAATACCTACGTATTGCGTGGTAAAGTACGTGTACAGCCAGGAGCTACTTTGACTATTCAGGCTGGTACTCGTATTCAGGGTGAGTGTGATGGTACATTGATTGTAGAGCGTGATGCAGATATCATTGCTGTAGGTACTGCTTCTAACCCAATTGTATTTACTTCTAACAAAGCTACTGCTAAAGCCCCTGGTGACTGGGGTGGAATTATCATCTTAGGCCGAGCTCAGAATAATCAAGCTGCTAACTTTGGTATAGAAGGTATCACATTAGGAACAGCAGGGAATAATGCACCAGGTTATTATGGTCCAGGGGGGGCATTAAACAATGCTGACAATTCAGGACGCCTTAGCTATGTTCGTATTGAGTATGCTGGACAGGCTCTTTCTGCAAACAATGAAATCAACGCTTTGACATTGGGTTCTGTAGGTAGTGGTACTACACTTGATCACATCCAGGTTCTGTATGGTAATGATGACTCATTTGAGTGGTTTGGTGGTACAGTAAATGCTTCTTATCTGTATTCTTACGGTACTGTGGATGATGATTTTGATACGGACTATGGTTATTCTGGTCGTGTTCAGTTTGCTGCTGCTGTGCGTGTGCCTTCTCAGTTTGACGTGGTTTCTGCTTCTAACAACTCAAATGGTTTTGAATCAGATAACGATCCTGAGAGCGATGCGGTAACTCCATTGACTTCTGCTATTTTTGCTAACGTAACAGTAGTAGGCCCTACCGCCGCTGATGGAGTGTATTTTGGTTCAGGTGCTTTGTTACGTCGCAATACTGCTCAGAGAATCTATAACTCTGTCATCTTCGGATACGGAAAAACAGGTACTGCAGCTGTAAATGCAACAGGTGCCAATGCTTCTGCACAAGTAATTTCTTCCACTTTACAGAATTATACTCCAGGCGCAACTACTATCCCAACAGGATGGGCTGGTCTGATAAGCAGTTATGCATCTGCTGTAGTTGCTTCTGAGCCTGCAACGGGTACAACAAGCTTTACTGTTAACAGCTTAGTACCTCCAACATTTGCTGTAGATGCAACTAACCTTACTACTACGACAGCTCTTCCAAGTGGTTTCTTCGTTTCAGCTCCCTATCGTGGTGCTTTCAGTGCTACTACAACTGACAATGCTGGCTGGAATTTGGCTGGAACCTGGTTAAGATTCCCTACTGTAGGAAACTAAAAATCAAAACAGAGGAGGTATGCCAGAATAACATTCACTCCTCTGTTTTATAAAACAACATAGATGGAAGGGACTTTCAGTATGGGGCATAGTTCGCAGCTATGCTCCATTTTAAAAGACCATCTATATCATAGATCTGATCTTAAAAAGCGAAGTTATTTATTTTCTTATCACTTGCCAACTAAGTATGAAAAAATCATACCCGCTCTTTTTGCAATTATACTATTTGGTTTTACTCTTTTTAGTAAGTGTGACTCTTTTTTCGACTTCCTGCAAAAAAGAGCAAGAAGTCACATTGCCTGTCATTACGGCTATTAGTCCGGACAGTGCCTATATTGGAGATACTGTTATAGTCTCCGGAAAGTTCTTTGAGTCCTATGCAGAAGATAACTTTGCACTTTTTAATGGAAAGGCTGCCAGGTTAATAGATGGAAATGAAAGCCAAATGCGGATCATAGTTCCCTATGGTGCTGAATCGGGTCCTGTTGTGATTGATGCCAATCACAGAATCAGTGCCGAATTTCCATTCAAAATCAGAAGCCGTGGCACTGTCATTACTTCTATTTCTCCGACTAGTTCAGAAGAAGCACCTCTTGGAAGTGGAGTAGTAGAAATCAAGGGGAAAAACTTCAGAACAAATGACTTTTTAGAAGGAAAAGCGTATGTGAATTTTACCAATAGTGAGAGAAATACTGTTTTCTATGCGACAGATACTTTGTTAATGATTGGTGTACCTCAGGCAGCCCGGACCGGACCAGTATCATTAGTTCAGGAAGGCCTTACTTTTACAGGGCCCGTCTTTACTGTAAAAGAACCTTCGCTTGCCTCTATTTCTCCTGCAGAAGCAACCGAAGGTATGACAATCGCTTTACAGGGTGATGCATTGTTTTCTATCAACGGCTTCAGCATCAACGGCCAGGCTATCAACAACTATTCAGTTTTAAGTAATACAGAAGCGCAGCTAACCTTACCTGCTGGTTTGGGTACAGGAGACTTTCCGATTGTTATGATTTTTGGGGATATGCCCATAACAAGTGAGATGAAAATCACACTTAAACCTTTGACCAATATTATATCAACCATTTACTATACAGACGGAAATTCAACGTATCGCAGAAGCATTGATGGTAGTGGTAATGAATACAATGCTTTGTTACCAATCAGTACGTCCAATCGATGTATGACGGTAGACCGTTCAGGAGGCAAAATTTATTATGGTGGTTTTAATACTATGGCATTAACTAATCTGGATGGGACAGACTTTAAAGTACTATTTCAGACAGATCCTACAGGAGCTGGCATTGTTACGGATTTGGAAGCCGTAAATGGCAAGCTTTACTGGACTGACTCCAACAATAATCAGATTAAGTCTGCTAATGCAGATGGTAGTGGAACCATACAAATCTTATATGGAGATTCACCTTCTGATCAGATAATGGGAGTTTTTGGCATCGCGGTAGTAGGATCTGACATTTACTGGACTGATCAGAACAGTCAAAAGATTGGTAAAGGAAGCATCGATGGATCGGGCACGCCTTCTTTTATGACTGTTTCAGGAGCAGCCCCTCTTTTTCCTTTGGATATAGATGCTATAGCTGTTAATGGTACAATACGTATCTATATAGTGGATCAGGTTTCCAATATAAACTGGGGTGAACCGGATCGTATTCTCTGGGGTAATGTCAACGGAACATCTGTTTCACTGGGTTCATTAAACACTTTGGCGCCAGGTACTGGTGGAATTTCGAGTACGCAATTCCTTACACTCGATCCCGTAAAACAAAAAGTACAATGGGCAGACAATTCTGGTTATAGCCTAATGGAAAGTAATCTGGATGGCGGTGGTATTATCACAAAATCTATAATCTTGACTAGCTATGTAAATTTCTTCATAGTTGAATGAGATGAGGATACCTAGGCTGGTGTTACGTGTTCGAATGTGATTTTTTAGGCTGATGTTATAGTATTTCAGAGGTTGGGCATTGACAGGAAAAATAATGATATATCAAAGGCCTGCCAATGCTTTATCCTAACTAATGGCGCTAAGCATTATTAAAGTTTATTCTGATAAAATAGAGCTTTTGAGATACCATGCAAAATATAATTTTTAACAAGGAAACATTTCATCAACAGACATATGTCTGGTTTTACTACTTATTAATTAATCACTTCAATCACACTTACTATGTTGTACTCTTACTTTTCCTGCCTGCTGCATAAACCTGCATGTTGGTTTGCCTTAGTACTTTGTTTGCTATCCGTTTGGAGTGTCCAGGCTCAGGGAGGCGTATCTGCCAGTCAGTATCAAGCGTTGGTATCATTTTATAATGCTACAAATGGCACTAACTGGTTCTCAAAAGACAATTGGTTGAGTTCTCAGCCTGTCAGTACCTGGTATGGTGTTACCGTAGACAGTTCAGGTAATGTGGTTGCCTTGAATCTGTCATACAATAACCTGACTGGAAAGCTACCTGCTTCGCTGAAAAATCTGCCACTGCTAGATGTACAGGTAATTGGGAACCAAATCTCTGGCATTGCTTCCTTACCTGCTACATTGGTTTCACTAAATGCCGAAAGCAATGTAATCACGGCTTTACCTGCCTTGCCAGCCAGATTAGAAGTGCTACGCGTGGGTTCCAATCAGATTCAAAGCTTTCCTGCACTTCCAGCAGCTTTGAAAGTAGTAGATGCAAGTTCAAACCGATTGTCTTCACTGCCTTCATTACCAGCCGGATTGACTAATTTAGCAGTTGCTAATAACCGAATCAGTTCTTTGTCTACTCTTCCTGCGGCGTTAACCAGTCTGAATATCAGTTCTAACCGCATTAGTGCTTTGCCGACTTTGCCAGCCAGCTTAAGTGCTGTGATTGCTAATAATAACCGCATGAGTACATTACCTACCTTGCCTGCCAGCCTTGCTTATCTGGCTGTTAATGGAAATCGTCTTTCGGCTCTACCAGCTTTACCTTCCGGATTGAGTTTTAGTATTGTAAATGATAATCGTCTGACATTTGAAGATCTGGAGCCGATTGTAAATCGCTTCTTTGGATCTGGCTTCTATGCTCCGCAGGCTGATATTGGCAACGAAGGTATCGTGGTTACCACTGCCGGATGTTCTATTCAGCTTTCTGCCAATTATGCTGGCAATAGTGCAAATAATCAGTACATATGGTTTAAAGACAGTGTAGCTATTGATACACTGACCACACCTTATCTGGCACTTAATCCTATTAGTAGTGATGATGCAGGAACCTATACCTGTCAGGTAAGTAATACTGTTGTGCCAGGCCTGATATTAAACCGCAGACCTATCTATGTGTATGTATATGGCGGGTCTGCGTCAAGCTCCGCACGGGTAAGTTCACCGGAAAGTCAGCCGGAAGAACGCAGTCTGACTATAGGACCTAATCCTTTTGTAGATGCGCTTTATGTATTTGGTAATAATACCTCAGAACAGAAAGCCCGTATTACGATAACCGATGTGCAAGGCCGACTGGTATATGAATCTTCAGCCCATTCCCTAACCCAACCTATACAATTAGATAAAGCTCTACCCAGCGCAATCTATCTGATGCAAGTGAGTGTGGGGGCTAAGACACAAACATTCTCTGTTGTAAAGCAATAATGCCTATTGTAATCATAAACTATTGTCTGATCCGCACATAACAATGTGCTGATCAGCTTTTACTGCTTGATCATTTCAGCTAATGGGTATACAGGATACCTTTTTGTTATTCCCGCATTATTACTTTTATGAAAACACAGGTTGTCCAACCCGAAATAGCTTATGCCCATACTCCAGATCTGGTTACATGGATTCATCTGGGATATGTGCTGGTATTTACTTTTTTTGCCTACTCTCCAGCCTTAAGTGCCTCTTTTCTTAACTGGGATGACGTTCCCTATGTAGTTGATAATCCTGTCATACGACAATGGTCTTTTTTTAATATAAAACGAATTTTTACAGAATATACATTTGGTAATTATCATCCGCTTACTATTCTCTCACTTTCTGTAGACTATGCATTGGGTAAGCTTAACCCGCAGGTGTATCATTGTTCTAATATTCTGCTTCATTTGGGTAATACAGCTTTGGTCTTCTTTCTGGTTCGTAAACTAAATCCCTCTTCTCTGATTGCTCTTATCTGTGCCATACTTTTTGGCTTACATCCCATTCATGTCGAATCCGTTACCTGGATTGCTGAACGCAAAGATGTTCTGTATACATTTTTCTATTTCTGGGCATTACTCTGTTATGCTCAGTATACCAGAGAACAAAAAACTTCCCTGTATATATACACTCTGCTTTTATTTCTGTTCTCTATCCTATCTAAGGCGATGGCAGTTTCATTGCCTCTGATTTTGCTAGCCATTGATTACCTGCTGAAGCGAAAGATGTTTAGTCGTACAGTTCTGATGGAGAAAATTCCGTTTTTTCTCATGGCGCTGTGTTTTGGTATAGTTGCGATCTGGGCACAAAAAGCTTCTCAGTCAATTGTTGAAAATGATCCCTGGAATTTTGCGGAACGTATTGTTTTGGCTAGTTATGCCTTTGTGCAATACCTGATGAAACTACTATGCCCACTTGAATTGTCTGCTATCTACCCTTATCCCGAAAAGTCAGGGCAGTGGATACCTCTTATCTATGTGACATATGTACTAGCTACCCTGTTATTGGTAGGACTGGTATTGTATTCTATACGATTTAGCAGGGCATATCTGTTTGGTCTTCTGTTTTTTACAGCCTCTATTTGCATGGTATTGCAGCTTTTACCTGTGGGACGCTTTATAATGGCAGACCGCTATGCGTATATTCCTTCTCTGGGTGTGTTCTGGATTGTTGCAGTCAGCTTCCAGAAAATAGTCACAGGATTTTCATCTTATCGGACCCTTATCGTAGGTGTGGGTTTTGTGTATCTGGCTTTGCTGGCAGTAGGTACCTATCGCCAATCTACCTTATGGAAGGAGGATTTGTCTTTGTGGAATAATGCTGTTCAACAATATCCTGCTTTTGCAGAAGCATATAACCTGCGGGCACATGCACGCATCAAACATAATGATACAGTAGGAGCCTATGCAGACTTTGAAAAATGTATAGTTCTCGATAGCGCTAACAAAGCCGGCTATTATGGTAGCCGAGCAGGAATCAAAGCAAGTGTAAAGGATTATATTGGCGCGTTGAAAGATTATTCTCAAGCCATTTTGTTTGCCGACTCAACAAAAGTATATGCGTCCTCTCTGTATATCAACAGAGGATCTGTCTATGCTCAACTGAAAAATTTTCCTGCGGCATTCGCTGACTTTACAAGAGCAGAGCATTTTCCTGTTGTTGATTCGGACTTTTTCCTGAATCGGGGCATCCTTTTTCTGGAAGCCGGAAAGTATGCAGAAGCTCTTACTGATCTGAACCAGGCTATTGACCAAGATCCACATGCAAAAGATGCCTATTATCATAGAGCTGAAGTATATTATCTTCAAGAAAAAGTGCATTTGGCCCTTCGAGATTGTAACCAAGCCATCAAGATTGATGCTGCCTTTGCAAAGGCATACAATTTAAGAGGATTACTAGAGGTGAAGATAGAGCAATTTCAAAAAGCTCTTAGTACCTTTAGCCTGGCTATTGAGGCAGATCCGCTATTGGCAGAGGCTTACTATAACCGGGCATATCTCAATCAAAGTCTTGGTTTGACAGAGACTGTGTGTGGGGATATGAGACAAGCTTATAAATTGGGTTATCGTTCGGAAGCTGCCTATATGCAACAAATCTGCCCGAATTAAGGTATTGTGTATAGTTACTTTTATCATTCTATGAAACCTGTTTCTTTTTTCATTCAGCGTAACTTTCTTTTTGTCGGTATCCTTTGTTTTGTATGGTATTTAGTGAGTTGTAAGAAAAAGGAAGAACTGAATATTGATCCGGGTATTATTCCTGTTTCCTGTTTTTCTGATCAATCGCCTAATAATGGAAGAGTGATTGAAGGCATATATATCATTAACTATCGTTCAGAGATTGTAAATCCAACCCTTCGAACACCCGAAAAGCTTTCTGTGTTTGCGAAAACCATTCTTGGCAGAAATGCTATTCCGGATCAGACACTGCGGTCAGTCTTCAAGCATAGCTTTATCTGCAGACTGACAACTGAACAGGCAACACGTTTGCAAAATGATCCGGCTATTGAATTTATCGAACCAGATCGAGTGGTGACCATCGCTTCTGCCTGTCTTGCTGTGGTAGATAGTAATACGATAGCATGGGGAGTAAAACGAGTAGGCTATGGAGATGGTGCCAGCACTGGACGGACCGTCTGGATAATTGATAGTGGCATTGATACTCAACACCCTGACCTAAATATTGATATCATTCGCAGTCGTTGTTTTATTGAAGGCCAAAGCTCAGTTGAGGACGAACATGGACATGGTACCCATGTGGCTGGTATTGTTGGAGCTAAAAACAATGGCATTGGAGTAGTTGGAGTCGCAGCTGGTGCAAATTTGGTTTCTTTAAAAGTACTAAACCAGTTGGGAGAAGGCAGAGGTTCTTCAGTAGTAGCTGCACTGGAATATATTAATCAACATGCTTCACGAGGAGATGTTGTGAATATGAGTCTGGTAGTAGATACTATCTCACCCAGTATTGATAAACAAGTAATAGCCATTGCTAATAAAGGTATACTATTTGCAGTTGCTGCCGGCAACACCAGCCAATCTGTTGCGTTGATTTCTCCATCTCACATTAATCATCCCAATGTATTCACTGTCGCAGCCATGGACGATACCGATACCTGGGCAGGCTTTTCCAATTATGGGAGTGATTTTATCGATGTAGTAGCTCCGGGAGTTGGTATTCTGTCTACTTACCGAAACCAGCAGTATGCCACTATGAGTGGTACTTCTTCAGCAGCTCCACACCTGGCCGGATTGTTATTGCTTGATGGTAGGAAATTTGCTTTATCTGGTTATGTAAAGAATGATCCGGATAGTCCGCCAGCGCCTATTCCACACAAGTTATAGTCTTTTTTATTTTGGCTGTATCCTTCTAACCTGCAGTTATCCAATAGATTTTATTTCCAATGTTAAGGAATTGTTAAAATAATATTAATTAAATATTGCTTAATGAAAAAGATGTCCTAATTTTGAATTCAACAAAAAGGCTACATCTTAAAACATATTTCTTATGAGTAAATCCAAAAAACAACTTATCAAACCATCTAAAGAACCTTCATTAAAAAAACAGTTAACAACTCAATTGGCTGTAACCATTTTTGAGTTTCTGGAAAACTCACTAAACAAAGCCGCCGATAAAAAGAAAGGCATAGTAAAACCAGAAAAACTTAAGAAGCTAACCAGAAAGGCAAGTAAGAAAGCGATCAAGCAGTTAAGAAAAGCACAAGAATCCCAGAAAAAGGTCTTGGGAAAAACAAATGCAGCAAAAATAAAACAAGGAGCAGATACAGCTGTTCCGACTGTAAAAGAAACGACAAAGACTCCTTCAACAAAGATTTCTGCTAAGACCACACAAAAAGCAGTGACAAAGCCACTTACTGACAAAGTGGTTTCTGAACCAGCTCAGTAAAAGAAAAAACAGAACTGATCCGAAAATACTGTGATTGAAAGGTGCAAAGGCACGAGGAATGTTTCCCGGATCAGTTCCTCAGAGTAGCAAGTTTGCTGATTATCTCTAATTCTTAGTCATTATAAGCTGGCTTGCCTGAACGGGCAAAATCTAGTGTTACCCATTATGCCATTATGAAGGGATCTAATAAAGTATTAGATTGACAGAAAAAGCTACATACCCTTATGTATATAAGTAAATGGGTTATCTAAAAGTTGAATTTTATAACGCAAGTATCCCATGAAATACACTGGATATTTCACTGAATGCTTGCGTTTTTTGGTCTACGTTTTGTATAGCTAATATTCAATGTAGTTGAGTAGGAGTTTACTATTTTTATTCTTTTACTGAGATAAAAGTTTCTACCTCAGACTGGTCGCCATTGTTATATTTTTTCCCGTGGACTGTAAAATCAGTCTTATAAGCCCGGTTCAGATTTGTATTTTGCCATATCTCTACCCAGGTATTAAAAATTGCTTCAGGCATTTTACCTCTTGAAACGAATTTTTGGTAGGCTGCTTTTTCGATTGTGATTCCTGTAAAACCTTCAGGTATGGTTTCTAATGAACTTACGGGCAATCCAATAATAGCACTGTAGGGACCGGTGAAGTCGGTTTCATAATCGGTATAAACGGCGTAAATATCATCATTTACTTTGTTGGGAATTTGATTTTGAATTTGTTCGCCCCAAAATTTGCCCCACACTGTCTCAATGTCTTTGGCTGATTGTCCGTTTTCATTTGTTGTTCGGATAGAGATACCAATTACATAAAATTTTTGAATAATTTGATTGTGCATTATTTTAGATTTTGGTTGATATTGGTGATTGAGTTTCCAATGCGAATAACATATCTATATAAAGGATTTGGTAGTAACGTTTTTCGCAAGTGGTAACATTTTTATGCTACAAATTTCAACTGTACTAGTGACAACCCTATGTCAATAGGGATGAGCATTTTTTATGCTTGATTCAAACATACTTGTTAGTGTCATGTAAATAATGATTTAAGGCTTCCATAAAAGGAGGAATTCCAGCTAAGTCGTGGCCAATCACACAGATATCAGTAATTTTCGGAATAAATTTTTCGAGTAGACTGAAATTGTCATCGATTAAGTCCATTTTCTGATTCTCAGCATTTTTTCTTCTAAGTCTGTTTACGATTCTTTACCAATTTTGCTTTTGCATGTACCTTATAGTACCAATGTTTGCATTCCAACTTAAACAATGCAAAGTTGCCTTCTGAGTTATCTTCCTCACACCAGGTTTTAAAAAACTTCCTGCTGCCTGACGGAAACTAGATTCAGATTCGCATCATAGAGGAATAAACGTATTGCAAATGCTAAAAAATGTCATTGGGATTTTATGGGGTAGAATAAATTTGTAGATTCAGTACCATTGATCTGCCAACCACTAAAGCGCAATCTATTGATTTTCAGAAAGCACATACCGACCTATCCGTTATCGCAATACATAGAGCACATTATTTATGCCAATGGCCCACAACACTTTCCGTATCTGATGGAATTGCCTGATGGCAGAATAAACCTAGTCATTGAACTCCGGGTTCATACCACCAATACCCTGTTTACAGCAACCAGTTTTACAAAAGCCAATACTGTAGAACCCAGTTTTACTGGTGAACATACCATGAAGCATGGTTGGATTTCAGGAGCCAATGCCAAAGCCATTGTCTATAAAAACAACACGGATTCCGCTATTCTAAGTATCCGATTTGCCGTCGGAGGATTTTATGCTCTTACAAAGATTCCCATGTCTGAGATTATTCATCCTGGTCTGGAAATCGAACTCTTGCTCGGTAGCTCCTTTAGCAGGCTCTATCAGCGGTTGGTGAATGAAACCGATATCAACCAGAATTTCCAACATATAGAATCCTATTTTCAAAACTATATTCAGAACAATAGCTTTGAATCATCGGTTGTTAAATTTATTCATACAAATATCCATCAACCTATCGACTGGCTGGTCAGCAGGTCAGGGTATTCGCAAAAACACCTGATCCATATGGTAAAAAAAGAAACAGGGTTTTCCCCAAAATATCTACAGCGCCTGCAACGGTTCCAAAATGTGTTGGGCTCTTTGCGGCAAGCTAATGGGCAGGTAAACTGGGCATCGGTCGCCTACGAGCATGCGTATTTTGATCAGTCTCATTTCATTAAAGAATTTATTCACTTTACCGGGCTCAGTCCGCTGGAATACCTCAATCGTAGTGTTGCATCGGAACACAACAAACTGTTGACCGATATCCAGCTTTTTTAGAGAACTAGTCAGACGCAGATTCGGGAGGTAAATTTTTTACAATACCCTGTTTCTTAGGGTTTGTACCTTTGGTGTATAATCCTGAAAAGATTTACCATCCTAAAAAAACAGTAACCATGGCTACCAACAACGACCTGCGTATCTCTGACTTCCGCATTTCTGTTCCACAAACTGAACTGGACGACCTTTTGTCCAGACTGAAAAACACCCGCTGGACAGCCCAGCCGGAGGGGTCAGGCTGGGGGTATGGTACAGATTCGGAGTATCTCAAAGAACTGGCCAATTACTGGGCAAACACCTACAACTGGCGTACACACGAAGAAGCCCTGAACCAATTGCCGCAGTACACCACCGTTATCGATGGCATTTCCATCCATTTTATTCATATCAAAGGCAAGGGTTCTGCGAAAAAGCCGTTATTGCTGATTCACGGCTGGCCGGATTCATTCTATCGTTTTCATAAGATCATTCCCTTGCTTGCCGCTTCCGATCCTTCCTATGACCTGATCATTCCTTCCATACCGGGGTTTGGGTTTTCAAGTCCTCAGGCTGTGAATGGCGATGTGTCTGCTATCCTGTTTCACCGGCTGATGACAGAAGTACTGTCGTATACGCAATACTTTGTGGCTGGTGGGGATATGGGTACGCTTATCGGGAAATCCATGGCGGTGCAGTTTCCTGAACAGGTAAAAGCCTTACACCTTACCGATGTGGGCTATCCCGACGGCCAGGAAGACTGGAGCACGATGTCGCCGGCCGAACAGGCGTTTGGGCAGATAATTCAGGGCTGGTTTTTCAGCGAAGGGGCTTTCAATATGATTCAGTCTACCAAGCCCCAGACACTCGGTTACGGGCTGAACGACTCTCCGGTAGGCCTGGCGGGATGGTTACTGGAAAAATTCAATGCATGGAGCGATAACCAGGGCCATATCGAAAATAGTTTTACGAAAGATGAGCTGATCACCAACATCATGATTTACTGGGTAAGCCAGTCGATCAACAGTTCCATCCGGACATATGCCGAGAATGCAAGAGCCGCTTACACCGGCGGACTGAAATCCTCTCAGAAAGTCAGTGTACCCACAGCCGTATCCCTGTTTCCGGGAGAAGCTCAGTTTCCACAGGAATGGGCCGAAAGAAAGGTCAATCTGGTAAGCTTTACCAAACCGGAAAAAGGAGGACATTTTGCCGCACTGGAAGTACCCCAGGTATATGCAACTGAATTAAATAACTTTTTTGGAAAGCTGGAACTGGATTGACCGGTTGAGATTTATTCCGGATAGGTTTTTGGTTTTTAAGTGACTTACCACTTCCAAAGGCATGTAGGGATTCCTGCCTGCTTTTAACCCTGGAAGTGTCGTAGCCTGTCTGTTAAACTTTGGCTGGATGAGTAAAATCAGATTGGGCCACTAACAGACAGGCTATTTACCCATCTACTCCATTATACACAATCTGACGCTGACCCACTATCTGCCTGTTGGTTCTTTCACCAAGCATACGTAATTCTGTTGTATCAGCAGATTCCGGTTGTTTGGCTGGCTAGCCTAAATATAGTACCTTGCTCTTAGGAATGAAAAGAAACTGGCTTGAGGCCGGATAAACTATAGTAAAAGCCGAATAAAAGCCTGATTTATCCCAGATGTTCGCTGAAGTAGTACATGCGAAACAGGGAAAAGAGTGTGCTCTTCGCTCATCTGTTATAGCATGGTAAACGTGTCAAGCTGCATTTAAGGATTGCTTTATACCCGTAGACCTGCTTTACTGATGTCAATTTGTTGAAAATTAAATGAAATTTGAAGTTTGCTATGAAAAAAGTATTGCTCCTCTTTTGTGTCTTTACCGTACTTGTTTTACATGCTGGACTAGCCCAGCCTACCCAAAGTATGACTACGGATAAAGCTACGTTTACCAATCCACTGCCAGTACAACTGGGTGATCCATACATATTGTACACAAAAGGAACCTATTACCTGTACGGAACCGGCGGAGCGGATAAGGGATTTGCGGCTTATTCCTCCAAAGACCTGGTGAACTGGAAATTTGAAGGCCAGGTGTATTTTCACAACAATAAAAACGGCTGGAGTGACCCGAATGCCAGCTGGGGAGGGGCTTACTGGGCTCCGGAAGTGTATGAGGTGAAAGGGAAATTTTACCTATTTTACAGTGCGCAGTGGAACGTCAATCCTACCAAGGAGGTGGAAAATTTCCGGATTGGCGTAGCCGTAGCCGACAAGCCTACGGGACCTTTTATTGACCTTTCCAGCAAACCTGTTTTTGACCCTGGGTATCCAGTCATCGATGCCAATGTCTTTTTTGATACCAATGGCAAAATCTATTTATATTATTCCCGTTGCTGCTACAAACATCCGGTGAAAAGCGAAGTGGCAGCATTGGCGAAAGAAAAGGGATGGTTTAATCAGATTGAAGAAAGCTGGGTGTATGGCGTTGAACTCAAACCTGACTTTTCAGGCGTGATCGGAGAACCTGTCTTAGTGTTGAGGCCACCGACTCAAATGAGCGATACACAGGCAGAATGGGAAAGCCGCTCGGTTACTGAGCGTGAAGTAAACCGTCGCTGGACAGAAGGATCGGTTACCTTTAAAAAAGACAATCTGTATTACATAATGTATTCGGCCAATCATTTCGGTGGAGCACATTATGCAATCGGATATGCAACCTCCCACTCCCCACTGGGTCCATATAAAAAAGCCGATAACAATCCTGTATTACAGAAAAACACAGGAGAAGGCGGATTAGTAACGGGTACAGGCCACAACAGCATTGCCTACTCGCCGGATGGGAAAGAAATGTTCTGTGTGTATCATGGAAGAACAGCCAAAACAGGAGACGAACGAGTTGTATTTATAGATCGTATGCAGGTGAAAAACGGAAACATAGAGGTTTACGGTCCGACTACCATCCCACAAAAGCTTCCTTCCGGAGTAAAGCCAACCTCTTCGGGCAAGTAGCATCGCCACTGTCCCTGGTCTGCCAGGACTCGGTCACTTCAAGCGAAATGAATGAATCGAACAGCAAGGGTTCATAGGTGGACCCTTGCTGTTCGATTATGGAAACAAAACAACCGGAAGGTTTACAAAAAGAGCTTGTTAAAGGCTATAAATCGCATTTTGCATGTCTGGTATTGAATTGGTGCATCTCAAAAGCCAATACCCTATAGTCAAAATGCAACCGGATTCAAATCAATCCCTATGTTACGTAACTACTTGACAGTAGCCTCTCATAATCTGGTTCAAAACAAGGTCTTTTCCTTCAGTAACATGGGTAGGCTGATACATTTCTTATCGTCTTTTACTGGCAGATATTTGCCGATTATTCTTTTTGGCCATTCAGCGTTGAACCGGCTTGAATGACGGCCTGATTGACGGCCCGGACTTGGTCAGTATTCATTTTTTCCACCTGTCTGTCATAGGTCAGCACACCGTTCACCTCATGCTCGACATCGGTTGTCTGGGTGTAGATCGCAACGCTCAGGCCCCTGTAGCGCATCAGTTGCTCAACCTGGTCAAGCAGTAAAACGTAGCGGTCAGTCAGGGCTGCTTTGGTGGGCTCATAGGCGTAGGCATTGTTTTCCACCGGCCACATGTGGCCCCGTACAAACAAACCTACTCCCCCGAATTCACCCAGCGAGGCGGCCCGTTTTTCATCAGGTTCCGATGCACCATCGGGACCGATGTAAATGTGGGTATCGACAAAATCACCGTTTCTGGGATCGCCATAGGCTTTTTGATAGGATGGATTGTTATTGAAACCCGAGTTGCCGTTGACCAGTCGGGATGGATCATACTGCTTAACCCAGTCAGTTATACTGATCACATCAAAAGCGCCCCAGTTTTCATTGAAGGGCACCCAGGCAATGACTGACGGGGAGTTGTAATGCTGATCGATGATCGCTTTGAGTTCGTTTCGAAACGTGGCCCGGGTGGTTAATGTATCTTCATCGGGATACCAGATGGCTGGCATGTCTTGCCAGACCAAAAGACCCAGCTTGTCGGCCCAATAATAAAACCGGTCAGGCTCTGTTTTCATGTGTTTGCGGATCAGGTTATAGCCCGCTTTTTTGGTATACTCAATGTCAAATTTGAGGGCCTCTTCCGTTGGCGCGGTCAAGATCCCGTCTGGCCAGTAGCCCTGGTCCAAAAGACCAAGCTGCATGAGAAACTGCCCGTTCAATAAGGGCCGGACTACGCCATTGACTTTACCCAGCTTAACATCGCGCATGCCCATATAGCTTGTCACCTGATCGGAGACTTGTCCGTTTGCCGTTTTGAGGATGAGTTTTACATCATACAGAAAAGGTGAATCCGGAGACCAGCGTTTGGGGTTGGCAATCGGAACATAGAACGCTGTCCCTGCCTTGGCTTCGGCGCGGGCTACTTCCTTTTTTCCATCCAGCACAACAGCTGTAACGGATGCGGCCTCACCAGCAATGGAAGTCCCGCCGGCCTTAACTTCTACTCTGAGGCGATTTCCAGCAAGGTCAGGCAGCAGCCTTAATGTCTGGATGTACTGGGCATTAACCGGCTCGAGCCATACTGTTTGCCAGATGCCGGATGTAAAGGTGTAATCGCCTCGGGGGCCGTTTTTTCCTGAAGGCGTTCGTCCATCGTTGGCATCATAGGCGGCCACTACCAGACTGTTTTCTCCTTTTGTCAAAAGGGCAGTGATATCAAAGCAAAACGCGTCATACCCACCGGCATGACTGCCCGCTTTCTGGCCGTTGACAAAAACGGTAGCCTTGTGATCGACAGCACCAAAGTGCAGAAGGACCTGCTTGCCATTCCAGGAAGCGGGTAAGGTAAACGTACGCTGGTACCACATATTGATCTCCTGCTTACGATGAACGCCCGAAAGCACTGATTCGGGACAATAGGGCACCCGTATTTTTTCACTCGTTGCCGAAAACTCTACTGTATGAGTGGGATTATTAGCCGAAGCGACCGATTGGCCGCCCCGGTAATTCCACATTCCGTTTAAACAAAGCCACTCGCTACGCTGCAATTGCGGGCGCGGGTATTCACCCAGTGGTAAGGCGGACTTCAGGGCAACTTTGGTCCAACGGGTTGGCAACTGGGGCCTTTGAATGGAAGATGAAGCTAGCTGGGCCTTAGCGCCTTGAGTAACGAAAAGAAGGCTGGCAGCCAGCATCACCGAAAGAGAAAGAATGTGTTTTAGCATAAAGATTGGCACAAGTGGCAATGAGTATCAAATGAAGACTTGTAGAAGGTCAAGGGTATAACCAGTCAGCCAAAAATAGACAGAAAAAAGAATGTAAAAAACAGTTATACATAGCAGATTGCCCGTTTATCATAGCTTTCAGCATCAGGGTTAGTACCCGGCTTTTACTGCATAAATGCGAACAGAGTGCGGTAGTTAAAAAGTAGTAGTTAAATTAAATAATTTAAGATAGCACGAAACAGGTAACCTACTCAGCAAACGTCCATTACACTGACACTCTATTACCTTTGACCAGGTTATTGGCCATCAAGGGGGTATTATGCTGATCTAGGGTATACTGTTCTTGGTGCTAATCATGAAAAAATCATTAACTTTTTTATAAAAGGAGAATTTCTGCGTTGAAGTAAAATGCAGAATCAATAATTACCCTCATTTTGATCGCCTTTTATGCATAGACCCCTTATGTGAGATAATTTAGATTAGCTTGCTGAGATAACATTGTCTTCCGGACTATCTGATTCCAGCGCTAACACAAGCATAGCTGCAAGCTGTTCCTCTCGATATGGTTTTTGCAATATATTTGACCGGCGTGTTGCGCTCATACGCTCCATCATAAGTGCATCTGTGTAAGAGGTAATATAAATAACAGGTAAATCTGAAAAGGTACGAATGATCTCCATTGTTTCAATGCCATTCAGTTTACCTCTCAATTGAACATCCATCAGAATCAAGTCAGGTGTGTCATTTTTTAGTATCTCTATAGCCATTTCTCCTTCGGTTACTGTATCCACAACCTGATAACCCAACTGTTTTAACTGAACAGAAAGGACGAAAGCATTTAATATTTCATCTTCTACCATCAACACTTTTATCATAGTGGTATAGAGTTAGTAAGAGTGTTAAAATGGGTGCAGTTTTGTTCAGCAATAAGTCTGATCAGAACTGCACTCTTCAAGCTTTTCAGAAAGGGAAAACAACATGGCTAAAGAAATGTTTAAAAAAACGGCCGAAATTTATATCAAAGCTACAACGGTTGAATCTATTTGTAAATAAGGGAAAAGAACCCTTTTACGCTGATTACTTCGGGGGAGGTGATACTAATGAATTATCACTAGTTTACAAGTGATTACTTTTCTGAATTTAAGCTAATAGTAACTTCGTCATTTATTTTATCGGGAGTAATAAATTGTAATAATGCTCTTTTTGATATGATTTAATCTTCTGGTACAAGAATTTATCACCTGTATATTCTACACAATTGATTTAGTAGATGAACTTTGTGATTAAAAATAGTAAAATAGTACTTTACATAGCTTTTGGGGTATCTTTGTTATTGGTAGCGCTGCTTGTCTTTCTCAGTTATGACCTTACTAAGCAGCATAACAAAACAGAAAACCGGGTTATACGTTCCTATCAGATACTTACTGAAGGAGAACGACTGTATTCGTATTTAAAGGATGCACACCGGAGCCATCATACCTATCTGTTAACGCAGGATACATCTTTTCTGACCTTTTATCTACAGGTTCAACCTCAGATGATTAAAAGTCTGCAAACCCTTTCTACGTTGACAGCAGATCAGCCTTTGATGCAAAAGCAGCTTGCTGTAATCAGAAACCACATTCAGATAAGTCTGAATCAATGGACTAAAAACAGGGAACTCGCTGACAGGCAAGTGATGAAATCCGTTATTGGTGTAGGTAAAAGGGGGAGAGATCAACAGGAAAAAGATAGGATTATGGTGGAATTGATTGGTCGTGAGCTGAATGCGCTACAAAAACAGGAGCAGCAACTACTCATCTCTCGTGAGGCTGCACTGGATACTGCACGTGAGCGCCATTCTATTCTTACTCTAATCATTGGGTGTGTTGTATTCCTGCTTTTATTGCTTTTATGGAAATTACTTCAGGTAAAGCTTAGACTACAAGATACCTTCAATCATATACTGGAAAAAAAGGTTGAGGAACGTACCTTAGAACTCCAGTATCTCAATGAGCAACTCCAGAAAGCCAATCAGCAAATCAAGTCTAGCGAAGAAGAAATACGCCAACGTATTGAACAGGTGGAAATTAAAAAACAGCGATTTGAACTGGCTTTATTAGGAGGCAATTTGGGGATGTGGGACTGGAACCTTGTGTCTGGCCAGGTGATTTATAACCAGCGAGAAGCAGATATGCTGGGTTTCTCTCTGGCTGAAATTCAATCTAGTCCAAGCCATAAACTGGATAGCAGGAAAGAGAATAACGACTGGATTACCTGGATACATCCTTCTGACGCTCCTTGGGTATTGGATCAGCTTGAATTGCATCTGAAAGGAAGCATTCCCTTATTTCAGGTAGAACATCGGTTACAACGAAAAGACCAACAGTGGATATGGGTGATTAGCAGCGGTAAGGTACTTGCCTGGAACGAAAATAAAAGACCTGCCCGTATTGTTGGTACTCATCTAGACATTACCGATCAGAAAGAAGCAGAAAATAAAACACGTTTTCAGGCTCATCTGCTTGAACTGATTGATATTGGAATTATCTCTCTTACCCAATCACTTCAGATCCGTAGCTGGTCCAACGGTGCCCAGGCTATTTTTGGATTAACCAGTGAGCAGACAGTAGGTAAACAACTCTCTGAGGTATTGACCATTAAGCCCAAAGATAACTCCAGTATTAATACGCTGTATGAGAATCTGAATCAGCGACAAACCTGGAAAGGTGAAGTGCTTATCTTTACTCCCGATGAGCAGACGCATTCTATTTTTCTAACCTTTTCACGTTTTACGGATCTGGATGAGGATGAAGGATATATGCTGGTCTGCAAAGACATAGAGGAAATAGCCACTATCCAACACCAATTAAAAGAGCATCAATCGTATATACTCTCAGCAATTGAAAACTCGGCTGATTCTATTTTTGGCTTAAATGCCCGTTTTGAGTTGCTTTTTTATAACACTGCCTACATAGAAAGCTGGCGACAAAATTGGGGATGGGACGTTCACCTAGGAGATGACATATCCCTTATGATAAGTGAGCAGGGACGAAAAGTGCTGATCGAAAACTGGGCACGGGTTCAGCAGGGTGAAAAATTTAGCTATGAATACCAATATACTTATCCAACTAGTGAAACGGAGGAGGATAAGAATAGAACGTTGTATTTTGAAGTCTCCGTACATCCGATTTATGGCATGGAACAGGAAGTAATAGGAATATCCTACTTATATCGTGACATTACCGAAAAAATACGGGTACGCAAACAAATTGAGCAAATGCAGACAGAGCTTCTCTCCAATAAACTCAAAGAACAGTGGGTACAGGCTAATGCACTTATAGAAGGACAGGAACTGGAACGAAAACGGCTTGCACGCGAGCTTCATGATGGACTGGGCCAGATGCTGAATGTGTTGAAAATGCAACTGGTACAACAGATGGTGCCTCTGGATTCACGTCTGATGTTAGATCAGATCCTGAGTGAGTTATCGGCGATGAACAATAACCTGATGCCATTGGTCTTGCAGGATTTTGGTTTGCATGCAGGCATCAGACAACTAATCGAACAGTATCAGAAGGTGACAGGTATTGAAATATACTATTTTTCTGATCTGGAAGGAACACGTTTCGGTTCAAATTTGGAGGTAAGTGTTTACCGGATGATACAGGAGGCATTAAGCAATGCTGCAAAATATGCTAAGGCGAGTCATATATCAGTGCAGATAACACATACAAACACCAATCTGCTGCTAATGGTAGAAGATGATGGCATTGGTTTTGATCCCCAGAAAACCCTTTTGTCAGATCGAAAAGGATTTGGCCTTCTCAACATGCGGTTTCGGGTAGAAACATTAAAAGGAAGAATCTTTATTGAAAGCCAAACCGGCAGAGGCTGCTTAATTAACATTGAAGTACCTTTATCCACACACTTCATCTGATACAGCCAATCAACTGCTATATCTAAGGACAAGGAAGCGTATATAGGAGATGGCCTGATTTTTTTCAATATCCTGTATATCACTGTAACGAATCAGGTTCTTACCTGATTTATCTGGTTTTTGAATATATAAGCTGATTCAGATGGATAAACCAATAACAGTAGTACTTGCCGAGGATCATAGCATCGTTCGCCAGGGAATCCGGTTAATTTTGGAAAAAGATCCTACTATCCAGATACTAGGAGAGGCTTCTGATGGTGTTCAGGCTCTTGCCCTTATCAAAGAATTTGCGCCACAGGTTCTGGTTAGTGATATTGCCATGCCAAATCTGAATGGGATTGAACTCGTTCAGCAAATCAACCAGTTATCCATTCAGACAAAAGTGCTTTTTCTAAGCATGCAGGATAAGGAAGAATATATTATAGAAGCTATGCAACAGGGTGTACTTGGCTTTCTTCCCAAATCCACTGTGGGGGAAGAACTTGTCACTGCCATCCACCAAATAGCTAAGGGAAAGGAGTACTTTAGCGAATCTGTCTATAATACAGCTTTCAAAGCCATTCGTTCGCTGCATCAGCGTGTAGAGATCCGTTTAACTCCACGCGAAAAGGAAGTATTACAACTATTGGCACTGGGACTTAGCACCAAACTGATTGCAGACCGACTGGTGGTCAGCGAGTATACCATCTCTAATCATCGGGCTAACCTGCTTAGAAAGCTAGCAGCCCAAAACGTAGCAGAACTTATCAGAAAAGCATCTGAACTTAATCTGTTGGATTGAAAATCTGTTTTGGAAGTAGGATTTACTCTTGTGCATAGCATTTTCGTGGATTGTTTTCATCCCACTACTTAAGGTTTCTCGTTCTAAATCAGACAGATAAATCCTTTAGTTTGACCTACTAGTTATAAATCACTAGTCCACCTTCCCTAAACTTACTACTTACCATGCCCCTTGAAGTAATCAACTAAAAAGGGTCTTTTCTACTTATTTACAGAGATTTATTCTCAGCCTATCTTTGAATAGAAAATAGGCACTTATGCCAGGCGCAGATAAGCATTCACTTAAGTATTCTTCGTTGACAGCAAAGCTCCCTTTTACAACCAAATCTGTGTGTGAATTCATCAACTAATTATAAATCAACCGAATTATGAGCGTAGAAACTGCCAGTGTTCCTCTTTCTTACTTATCCTTTCGTCTTGAAGAGGAAACTTTTGCTGTCAATGTGGCGAAAGTACTCGAGATCCTTGAAGTACCCTATATTACAAGAGTTCCTCATACCCCCAATTATATTTCTGGCATAATCAATCTTCGTGGGTCAGTCTTACCTGTAATTGACACACGCATCCGTTTTGGTTTGACCCCCACTGATTTCACTGTGAATACCTGTATTGTAGTGCTGCAGGTAACTATTGATAACCAGTCCATCGTTTTGGGAGCTTTGGTAGACAGTGTACAGGAAGTACTTCAAATCACGAATGAACAGATTAAGACTCCACCCAGCCTGGGATCTAAATATAGATCTGAATTTCTGCTGGGTTTGGTCAAGACAGAAGAGCACTTTGTGATGTTGCTGGATATGGATCAGGTCTTTTCAGCCGAAGAACTAACAGCTGTTTCCCAATCCGGCCAAGTAGATTGAGTCTATCCCGGTAAGCTTAATTTACTTTATACTAACTCATTTATCCCCATTTAGATTAGAACCAATTGGCATCAAATCTATAGGTTAACCTAACTCAGTGAATGTATTTCAATATAGAATTAGTCTAGTAGTATAGAATTTTCAAACACTACATAAATCAGATAGAAAATGCAGCTTTCAAAACTTACTATCCGGGCAAGGCTCATTATTGCCTTCAGCCTGCTTGTAGCCCTTTCAGGTGTTATCTTTTACATTGGAAATAATAGTTCCAATACGTTAAATAACCAGCTTAATTCGATTGTTGAAGTCAATGCTAAACGGATGCTGCTAGCCAGTCAGGTAACGGAAGACCTTCAGTTTATCAGTAAACGGGAAAAGGAAGCCTGTTTATCTATTACCCAGGAAAGAGGCAAACAGTTAATGGAAGAGGTGGATAGCCGTAAAAAGGAGATGGATTCTCGTCTGGAAGAGATTAAAGGGCTGGCTGATGAGGAAGGGCAAGAGATAATAGAAGAATTAATTGCAAAAAAAGAAGCCTATATAAAAACAATGAATCAGGTACTCTATCTGGGCATTACAATCAATACTGACTCAAGCAATGCAGAAGCCTATAAATTGATAAATACTGTTTCTGATGAACAGTTTCTGGCTGTCAGAGATCTGGGCTATAAGCTGGTAAAGAAAAACCAGAAGGAACTGGCTAAAATAGCAGCAGATACGGATGTATTGTATGATTCAGGAAAAAACAATATGATCATTATGCTTGTCATTAGTGTACTCATTGCGGCTATCGTTTCCTACTGGATTATTACCTCTATTTCCAAGTCGCTGACTCAGGCAAGAGCGGCAATCAGTGCGGTTGCCAATGGAGATCTGACCATCACTATTGACAATACAAGTCAGGATGAGGTAGGTGAATTATTAAACTATCTAAAATCAATGATTACCAAATTGAAAGAAGTCATCTCATCAGTTACTACTGCGGCTGACAATATTGCTGCGGCTAGTCAGCAAATGAGTGCCTCGTCACAACAAATGTCTGAAGGGGCTTCCGAGCAGGCTGCTGCTTCGGAGGAAGTATCCTCATCTATGGAACAGATGGCTGCCAACATACAACAAAATACCGATAATGCTCAGCAGACTGAAAAAATAGCTCTCAAAGCCTCTGAAGATATACGTGATGGGAGTCAAACTGTCAATCAGACGGTGCAGTCAATGAAGCAGATTGCAGATAAGATCTCCATCATCGGCGAAATTGCCCGTCAAACGAATCTGCTTGCACTTAATGCTGCTGTAGAAGCAGCGCGGGCAGGGGAATATGGAAAAGGGTTTGCTGTTGTGGCAGCAGAAGTACGCAAGCTGGCCGAACGCAGTCAGCTGGCAGCCACTGAGATTGATGTATTATCAAAGTCAAGTGTAGAGATTGCAGATCAGTCGGGCAGGGTTCTTGAACGGATCGTTCCTGACATTCAGAAAACATCACGTCTGGTGCAGGAAATTTCGGCCTCCAGCTTAGAACAAAACGCAGGTGCAGAGCAGGTCAACACAGCTATTCAGCAGTTAAGTCAGATCATCCAGTCGAATGCGGCCAATGCAGAAGAAATAGCTTCCAGCGCCGAAGAGTTATTTGCACAGGCGGATCAGCTTCGGGATATAGTTGCTTTTTTCCGTATTGAACATATTCTGGATCGTAACACTGGTTCACAATCCCGGCAAAAAGCAAATACTTCTTCTTACTCAGCTCAGAATAGTTATAGAAATACCAGTTCTGTCTGGGGAATGAAGAAAAGACAGACAGTTAAGCCTAAATCAAATGGAGTGACTCTGGAAATGCAGGGAGAGGTTTCGGATGCTGATTATGAACACTATTAAAAAATAAATACTGTGAAGTATTCCTTTGTTACTGGTCTATGAGGTAGTTAAAGTATATATTATTCTTTGATCTTTAGTGAACAAAGGCACTCAGAAGAAATAGAATACCTGCTATCGTTAGAATAATACCGTTACAGGATTACCCAACGTAAGGAGAAAAGTTTCTACTTGAATCGAGTCCTACTGTTTTTGTGATTTGATAAAACAAGCTTACTTTTGTTTTGAAAAAAGTAAGCTTGTTTTATTTATTCCTAAATAAAGTATGTATAACAAGCACATGCTTTGACGATTTAATAGATTTTAAGGAAAGCCATAATTTCTCTACTGGTAGAGACATAGGCTATAACTCAAAAAGGTTCGGACGAATGCTCTTTTTATAAGAGTTAATCTGTGTTACTTAGTGTGAAAGCTAAGCTAAGCTTAGAGTTTAAACAGATACCCGCGTTTTCGTCTGGTAACAATATACTCAGCTCCTATTTTTTGTCGTAGAGACAGAATGTGTACATCAATACTTCTGTTGTCAGTAGTAGTTTTATCACTTGACAGATATGTGGCAATTTCCTGGCGGGAGAATACCTGATTAGGATGAGTTGCCAAAAACCACAAAATAGAGACCTCCATTTGGGTTAAGTCTATAATCTGAGTGGATTTTTTTACAGTAAAGGCATCCTTACTAATAAGTATTTCCCCAATTTGTAGTTCTTCCAGCGAAGTCAACCGGGTCTTTCGCTTGAGTAGAGCTTCAGTTCGTTTCAGGGTTGCTTGCTTAGGCAAAGGCTTTATCCAGAAAGCATCAGCTCCTTTATCAAATGCATCCGCTTCTTTTTCTTTACATGCTTGTTCAACAAGCATGACAAGAAAAATAGAAGATGTTGTTGGATTTGTACTTATGCTGGTTAACAGTTCAAATGAGGTATCAGACGCATCTCCTAGTATAATCAGATCGGGTTGCCATTTTTGGATTTTTTTTTCCAATGCTGATTGATTGCTCACACTTTTGATAGTATACAGATGTGTAGGAAGTATAGAGCGAAAAAACTCGGTTACAGATGATTCTGGATCAATAAGGAGTATCTTATAGTTCATTCGACTCAGGCAATCTTCACGTAAATAGCATTTTGAAGCAGTGTCGCAAATATAGGAATGTTATCTTAATTTTATGTAACTATTATTTTATCGTTAAAAAAATGCTAACAGATATAGTATCCTGAATTTTCACAAAAGAGCAGAACTCAGCTTATAGCTGATATTTTATCGCCTGTGTGTATAGATAGAGGTTATGAGTATTGGAGAATCTAAATCCACATTTTCTGGTTTGACGAGAAAAATGCAAGTCGAGTTTGACACATAAAGAAAACAAATCATCCTGGTTAGCCGAATGCACAAGTCAGACTGACGCCATAGATAGCTATCGTGGTTTTTGGAAAAGCTGAGAATTATTTGTTACCTGTTTTTTGGATTAGTTCAGGCAATTGGCTTAATATATACACCATTTGTTCCATTTTATCCGGTTTCTGTAAATAAGCATTTCCTCCGGCCTTCATAAAGATATCTTCCATCCATTTATTACCTGAGGTAGAAAATGCTACAACTGGCAGATACTTGTACTCCAGCATAGTACGGAGTGACTTTAGTGTTTCTATTCCATCTTTGACAGGCATGTTTATATCAATCAATACCAGAGAGACAGGAAATTGCCGTGGAGTTTTGTTTGTGAGATAGTCAATCAAAAGCTGCCCATTGTTGACAATGTGATAATGCCATTGAGGAAAGTGAGTGTCTAACAGTATCTGCAAAATATCCTGATCATCAGGATCATCTTCTGCTATCAGAATAAAAAAAGGATTTTCAGACGACATAAAAATAATTTCCAGCGTTGGTGGCGAAGAAAGAATGTTCTTTCTTATACTATATGTATATAAAAAAATGAAAAAAATATCTCATACTCTTATGAGATGATAGAACAAGTCTTGTAACTGCAATTTGCAGGATTTTATGATCTAAAATAAAATTTATGAAATAAAATTTTTGACAGATGTAGAATAAACTTATCTTTAGACTGCTCCTAAAATATTTAATTTCATGCAATCTGGTACAGTAAAATTTTTTAACGAAGCCAAAGGATTCGGTTTCATTAAGTCTAACACATCTGGTGAAGAAGTGTTTGTTCATGTCACTGGTTTGATTGATCAAATCAAAGAAAATGACAAAGTTACCTTTGAGGTAAAACAAGGTAAAAAAGGTCTGAATGCGGTTAATGTCAAATTAGCCTGAGATAAACCGCCAAAGATTCTTTTTAACCCCAAGCCTCATTATAGAGGCTTTTTTGTTTTTTAATAGTGCCTGATAGTCCCCATCATTACTTTACAATTATTCAAGTAAATAGATGGAAGTTCTACTTACTTATACTATTTTGCGCAGTGGTAAGATAATGGTAATCAATGTGCCTTTTTCGGGAGTAGATTCTATTTCCAGTTTACCTTCCAGCAGTTGTACTCTATCCTGAATGGTTTTTAGTCCAATCCCTTTGCCAGACAAGCTCATTGTCATGCCTGTACCATTGTCCTGTCCTTCCACATAGATATACTTGTCATCACGGGTAATTTCTATACGGGCACGGGTTGCACCGGAATGTTTCACAATATTGTTGACTAACTCTTGAGAAATGCGATAAATAGCTGTTTCCAGATGAGTAGGTAATCTTTCGGGTAATGAATGACAGGACAGTTTTATACCACTCTTCGAAAAACGTCTGCAAAAGTCTCCAATGGCCTTTTCCAATCCAAATTCTTTGAGTAGAATAGGAACTAGTTCATGAGAAGCTCTGCGGGTTTCTGCGATAGCATCGGCAAGCATGGATTCTGTAGCTTGAAGGGACTTTTGAATCATCGGTTTATCCTCAGATTGGAGATATAGTTCAAGTTGGTTCAGATTGAGCTTGGTGGCATATAGAATCTGGCCTACTCCATTGTGAATAGATTCTGAGATGCGTCTGCGTTCTTCTTCCTGGGCCTCTAGAATGGCTAAAAGAAGTTGGTTCTGTTGTTCTATTCGTATTTTGATGTTTTCGTCTTCCAACTGTTTTAATTCACTGATGTCTATATCTACTCCCAACATCTTTATAGGCTGTTCGTCTGTATTTTGAAGTAAGACTGCTTTAATTTTTAACGTAATAGGTTTGTTGTTAACCACAATCCGCAATGTCTCTTCCAGCGACTTTGGTTGACGACGCAGATTATGAATGAGCCTTTCAGCTACGAAACGATCTTCTTCCCAGACAAAGTTCATATAGGTTTCGGGGCATACCGCACTACCAACGGGTAACCCAAACAAACGATACATACCCTCTGACCAGATAAGCTTTTCATTGGCAGCATCATATTCCCAGCTACCCATACGAGCTACCTCTTCGGCCTGATGTAAAATCTGATATTGTTTAACCTTCTCTAGTTCTGCTAGTTTACGACTGGTAATATCCAAATTCGTAGCAACGAGTCCATCATCCAGCTTTACAAACTGGCAGGAATACCATTTGTTAAAGCCTTCGTATGGATAATAATATTCCATCCTTTCTGCATATCCGGTTTCCATTACCCGAAGCATCAGATCGAAGAGACCTATCTGTTTTATACCGGGATATTGTTCGGTAAATCGACTACCGACTAAATCAGTTCTCCCCGTTTCATTCATGGTTTTTTGATTGACCAGCATAATCTGAAAGTCTTCGATTGCTCCATTTTCATTGCGTATTGCATTCATTAAGGACATTCCCATCAGATTGGTATCAAATACGGATTGCAACAGATTTTTACTTTCTCTTAGTTCTTTCGTACGTTTCTCTACCTCCTGTTCCAGTTGACTAGTAAAGTGTTTTAGTTGTTCTTCAGCCTGCTTGCGAATGGTGATATCACTGGTAGTTCCTAGCCACTCACTTATCTTACCTTCTTCATCCAGCATAGGAATGGCTCTGGAGAAAGTCCAGCCTACTTTGCCATTAGCCAGAATTACTCTGTGTTCCAGTTCAAACATGCTTTTAGTATCAATAGCCTGCGTAATAACTGTCTGTATGTAAGGTTGATCATCAGGATGAATATACGTCTCTATCCAGTTAGTAGTAGCGACATCTGTATTAGAGAGAGTATTTTTACCAGTTAGAAAATGCATTTGTTTCCAGTCTGCACTTATTTTGTAAACTATATCTGAACTGGCAGTTACAAACAGGCGAAATTGCTCTTCACTTTTTCGCAAGGCACCCTCGGCTTTTTTCTGACTGGTGATATCGGTGAAAATAACAGCAACATGATTTTCTTGTGGATCTCCAACTCGAAATGCATAGAGGTTAAACCAGCGGCCAAGTGCAACAGAACTTTCCTCAAAGCGCAAAGGTTCACCTGTCTGAGCAACGCGTCCATAAATATGAAACCATTTTTGTTCAATGTCTGGTGTTAATTCCAGAATTGTTTTACCAGCAGCATTGTGTAGACCATTATTTTTTTCGAAGGCTGGGTTAACCTCAAGAAACCTCCAGTCAAACGGAACTTGGTTTGTGTCAAACAGCACCTCAATGATGCAAAACCCTTCATCAATGGAATTGAAGAGTGAAAGATATTTGTCAGTGGCTTTTTGAGCGAGGGTATCTTTTAACTGTAGCATTTCCTGTTCCGCCTTTTTCTGCACAGTAATATCCCGTGTAGTCATCAATATACCATCACCTTGTCGAACAAGTGCCTGATAGAACCAACTATTAAACTGCTCATAGGGATAGTATATTTCCTGTTCATAGGGTTGACCAGTTTCCATTACCTGCACCATTTTATCAAAGATTCCCGTAGTTACAACGCCAGGATTTTGTGTAAGCAGGCTTTTTCCTATTACTTCACCATTCTGGGCTTTCGCTTTGTTATTATTTAATATCCATCGGAAGTCCACAATTTTACCTTCGAGATCTCTTACAGCTTCCAATACCTGAATGACATCCAGTGAACTATCTATGATGGATTGAAAAAACTCCAGACCGAATGGCCTATTCTGTCCGCTTTTATCTACTTCACTTCCGATATTTGTATTTTCGTATTCAACCATAGCTGCTACATTTGCCAACCCGAATTGATGTTGCTCAATTTGACTTTGTAATTCATGCTGCTTTCTTTGTAAATGTGCAATAAGCTGTGTGGCTTCCTCTAAAGACGCTGGCTTTGCGGCCTTTTCTTCAGACTGCATATAACCTTCCATAGGTAATGAGTTTATACTGATAACGGGCTTACGATGAACGTGATAGAGGAGTTGTACTCATTGCTACACATTCCAGTAAGTGGGAGTAATTGCCTTACATCCATCTATTTTTTAATTTGTATCACGGCCGCCCAGCTTCTGTATACTTATATATAATCTGATTTTGCAGATTTCTAATATACAAAAATAATGCTGAAATTCAGATAGGTGCGTTTTACTTACGAAGCGAAACGCATTGATTTTAAGTGATATTCGGATTGGATTTATTGTTTGACGCCTGCTTGTTTGGTTAACGATATATTTCTGTGGTAAATACTCATTTTGCAAAACAAGTATTTACCACATATGGAATCTAACTCGTTTGTACTCATGTCAGGCATTATTTTATACATTATTTTATATATATATAGTAGTGATATAGAATGATTTATTCCAGCCATAATATGAAAGCAGAAGACATTAAATTCAATGATATTACCAGAATTCTATTTGGGTCAGATGCACCCGTTAGTTTTTTACTGGAATTGGTTATTCGCTTTTTATTTTTATTTATTCTTCTCATCATTACCTTGCGACTATCTGGAAAATCACAAACGGGTAGTCAGAATCGTATCAAGCAGGCCTCTATAGTATCACTGGCTGCTGCCATAGGAATTCCGATGATGAGTCCCACGAGAGGCTTACTTCCGGCTATTATTATTGCGATTGTGATTGTAGGCATTCAGCGCCTGCTTTCCCTGTGGGCTTTTTCCAATCAAAAGGTTGCCAATCTGGTTAATGGGAAATACAATACCCTGGTTGCTGATGGAGTGTTTCAACTCCACGACATGCATCAGGTAGGGCTTTCCAAAGAGCGACTCACTGCTGCAATCCGTCAAAAAGGTATATTACATCTGGGAATGATAGAACGTATGTATATGGAAGCCAATGGCAGCTTTACTATTATTGAATCACAAAATCCCCGTCCGGGTTTGTCACTTATACCTGTATGGGACAAGGGATTTAGAAATCAGCAACAAAAGTCAGAAGAAATGCATGTGTGTTCCAATTGTGGAAATACACAGGCTGTAAAAGATTCTACATGTGTTGTTTGTAAAAAAGATAAATGGGAGCCTGGAGTCATCGTATAACATCCTTATGATCAGCTTTTACCATGGCACTTACCAGTTTGCAAGGGTTGCATGATACTTGTTGATTTATGAATTAGTTAATGGGATTGACCTCAAACAAGTGCTTACTTAAGGGAGCAAAATGGATTTCTACCATCTGACCTTTCCTAAATGATTGCCAATCTTCTTCAGAAACTGTGAATGCATGGTTGAGAATGGTTAATGTATAGGAATCGTTTTGACCAGCTTCACTTTTCTCTTCAACCTGACCTTGTACGACTATCTTTTGCCCATTTTTGATATCCTGCCTCAGCAAGTTGTTTGGAAAAAACTGTGTATATACTATATAGGCAAGACTAAACAGTATCAGCCCAACCAGCAACAATAATGCAGTAAAATGTACATGAAAGGATAGCCAGAGGAAAAAACCATAAAAACCTGCCAGTAACAGAATCTTTGCAGGAGCAATATATGCCATCTGGTGTAGTAGCTGAATTTCTTCCTCTGTCATGGGTTGCCGATAGGATGCGGCGGCTGGTTTATTCATAGAAAGTAAATTTTAAGAGCAAGATACATGGAATCAGAGAAAATGTATGATTATACCTGGAAAAACCCTTTCGGTAGTTTGCAAAAGTGTATAACATGAAGGTCTAGACAGATAATCCAGAACAGTTAGGCAGCCACCGAAAAAGTTGCTTTTTCAGTTGATGGGGTAGGAGAGTACCAGACACATTTAGGCTTTGAAGATTTTGTAATTCACTGATAGATTCTGGTAGTGATTTGAGAGGATTGGTACTTACATCTAATTTCTCCAGGTTTGTGAGACTGCCAATGGATTCAGGCAAAGATGTAAGCTGATTTTTCTGCAAACGTAATTCCTTCAGGTTGCTAAGTCCACTTACCGATTTTGGTAATTCATAGATTAGGTTATCTGATAAATCCAACTTTTTTAGATTTGTTAATTTACCCATTGATTCAGGGAGATAGATAAGCTTATTGGAACGTGCCTGAAACGATTCCAACTGCTTCAACTGATCTATCGTTTCAGGAAGAGAAGTCAGCTCATTGTCAATAACTGTTAGTCTTTTCAGTTTTGTAAGTTTACCTATGGATTCAGGGAGAGAGGTAAGTTGATTACTTGATAAAGATAATTCCTCTAGTTGCTCTAACTGTCCAATCCATTCTGGTAACAACGTTAGACGATTGTTTGTTAGTACTAACCAGATTAACCCTGTCAATCGACCCATTGATTCTGGTAAAGAGGTAAGTTCCACTATAGAAGCTTCCAAACGCCTAAGATTCTTCAAAATGCCAATGGACTCAGGTAGGAATACGGGCTTTTTGTAGGTCAGAGTCAACCCTTGCATTGATAACACCCTAGCTATCTTTTCTGCCAGAATCTCTGTTGGTGTTTTATAGTCCTTTGCATGCTCTTGTAACCATTGATCCAAGTGATGAATAGGAGAGATGAACGTTTCCAGACTGAACTGAAGTGACTGAGCTAATTCCAGGCCAAGTGCTACCGTTTCCGGTTGGCCAGAGTATACCAAACGATATAAATTTTCCTCTTCTTTAACAGATAACATATTTTTCTGGACTGTGGTAGTTACGGGAGCAAATTTACCTAATTCTGGGTATGTTGTAGCAGACTATTTATGTAAGAGATTAAGGTGACAGTGCTATCTTTATCTGACTATAAGGAAAGGTGTTAAAAATAGTTAAGAATTCCAGAAGGTATGATATACAGATTACCTTAGGGCAGTAGTTATAAATATGCTTTCATGAAACTGGTATATTGGTTCTTTCTGCTTTTTCCACTAATGGCCTCTGCACAACTAGGAGTTTTTAATCTGGATAGCTTGGTTGAAAAACATCCGTATCGCTGGGAGATCGAGAGGCGCGCACTTTTGAAATCCCGATCATTTACAGATTCTGTAGAAGTGTGGAAAGGGAAGTTTATGGATTTAATGGAATGGTTAGATAATAGTATTTGTGCTTGTTGTGGTAGTGAGGAAGCAACTCGTGCTATGTCAGAAAAGGCAAATAACTTGTATGATCATATGGTACATTATCAGGATAGCGTTCTGTATGTTATACCAGCTTTTCGCAAACGAAATGTTGACCAACTTCGTGTTGCTATTGGGTTGGATTGTTATTCCTTTGCTAACTATCTGAATTTATCTTTTCTGTTTCATCATAAAGGTGTATTGTATTCTAGTCCTGAAGTGAAAGACTATACAGCAGAACTAGTAAGCTTTCTTCATGACAAGTATCAGTACACCCTTGTAAAAGGTCGGCTTCAGCGTAAGGGTAGTCCATAAATAAATAGTGTTACACAGTTTGTAGATATAATTGTCGTTTTACTACTACATTGGATTTTAATGTATATTGATCTAATCTACAAATGCTTAGGAGTTTATTGAAAAGTATTGCCATCAAATAACAAGTCAGCTTACAATAAGAAAAGTAGATTGTTTACTCTGATAAATAAATAATCAACTTTCTTCTAGAAGTATGGTATTGCAATAAAATATGGATTTTGAACTTATTAACCTTACAGCCTTATGATCAAGAATTACTTTATTGTTGGTTGGCGCAATATTCTTAAACGCCCTTTCTTTGCCTTGCTCAATATCATCAGTATCTGTACTTGTATACTATTTTCTCTGTTAATAGGCATCTATATTCTGGGTGAACTGCAGGTAAACAGGCAGTTACGGCAGGCTAAGAACCAATATTTTCTTACCAGTGAATGGAGAGACCCTAATATGGGAATCCCGCTTACTACACTGGGACCACTTGCGAAGCGGTTGAAAGAAGAATACCCTACGCTGGTGGCCAACTACTTTCGGGGAGATTACATCACTTCGATCGTTTCCAAAGGAGACAAACACTTTCGTGAATCCATGGACATCGGAGACAGTACTTTACTTGCCATGTATGGATTTAAATTGTTACATGGGGATGCAACTACAGCTCTGAAGGAACCGTTTTCTGTGGTCGTAAAGAAAGAGATTGCCTTCAAATATTTTGGCCGGACTAATGTAGTAGGAGAAACGATTCAGATTCAAAACTTTTCAAATACAAATCATGACTTTCGGATTACCGGAGTACTCGACGATATTCCTGAAAATTCCATTACAGATTTAAATAACGATAACCATCATCAACTTTTTATTCCTGCCAGTAGCTCTTCGTTTTTCCCCCGTGCAGATAGAGAAGACTGGACTATTTCTTCATTTCCTTCATACATTGAGTTAAAAGATGGAGTTACAGCAAAAGATTTAGAGTTACCTCTGAAAAGGCTTATAGCCCAGAATGCACCTGATGAGATTAAGGAAATCCTAACTGTAAAGCCTATTGCTCTGACTGAGTATTACCTGACAAAAGATAATAGTCTGGTAAATCGAATGTTATATGCATTATCTTCCGTGGGAATGTTTATTTTGCTCATGGCTATTGTGAACTTTATCAATATCTCTATCAGTAGTTCTTCCACAAGAATCAAAGAGATCGGGATTCGGAAAGTATTAGGCGGTTTGCAGAACCAGATTATTATTCAATTTCTTGCGGAGTCTGTCATTCTTGTTTCTGTAGCTACTGTGTTTGCTCTGCTTTTGTATCCATTAGCACAGCCGGTATTTGGGAATCTGATTGGAAAACCAATTCCCGGACTTACTTCGTTTCCCCTGTTTTTCATCGCTTTCCCTACTCTTCTTATTTTATTGGTTGGAGTGGCTGCTGGTTTCTACCCTGCTCTGAGACTCTCAGCCCTTAAAATATCCGATTCAATAAAAGGGAAATTCCAGACAGTTAAGGAGAATATCGGTTTACGTAAAGTGCTGGCAGGTTTTCAGTTTTGTCTGGCCGGAATTGTAATGATTGCGGCCTTCATAGTTACTGAGCAGATATCCTATTTTTTTGGTCAGAGTCTAGGCTATACAAAGGATTATATTGTTTCCTCACAGGTTCCCAGAGATTGGTCTCCACTGGGTGTACAAAAAATGGAAACTGTTCGCAATGAGTTTGCGGCGATGCCTGAAGTAGTCAATGTAACATTATCTTACGAAATTCCTGATGGGATGAATGGCGGGCAAGGATTAATTTACCGAGCTGAGCAAGATTCCACACATGCCATTGCTGCACAGTTCATGAATACAGATGAGTATTTTTTAACTACCTATGGTATACCCGTAAAAGCAGGTTCTTTTTTAACAGCAGCAACAGCCACCGATTTTACTAAAGTCGTTATAAATGAGGCTGCAGCAAAAGCAATGGGATGGGCCAATGCTCGTGATGCCATTGGTCAGCAGGTTAAGTTTTCGGGCTTTGTTCCAATTTGTACTATAACAGGTGTTACCGATGATTACCACTTTAACTCCATGCAGCATAAGATACCGCCTATGGTATTCAGCCATGTAAAAGTAGCCAATACATACCGCTATTTGTCGTTCAAACTAAAACCGGGTAATACCATTTCTGCTATCAGTGCTATTGAAAAGAAATGGGCTATACTATTACATGGAAGTTCCTTTGAATATCGTTTTATGGATGATACATTAAAAAGGGTCTATAAAACAGAAATACAATTGCAAAAGGCATCTTATGCCTCTGTGGCATTATCATTAGTTATTGTTTTTCTGGGAGTGATTGGCATTGTTTCTTTAAGTATACAAAAGAGAACAAAAGAAATAGGGATACGTAAGGTACTGGGTGCTTCAACAAGTAGCATCATAATGCTTTTCATCAAAGATTTTCTGGGTGTACTGATAATCTCCTGGATTATTGCATGTCCGGTTGCTTGGGTGATTATGAATAACTGGCTGAGTAACTATGCGTATAAAATAACTCTGACAGCTCTTCCTTTTATGGGTGTTGTAGTAATATTAACCCTACTTACAGTTTTGTTGATCATCCTTCAAACAAACAAAGCCGCCCATGCCGATCCGGTGAAAAGTTTGAAGGTGGAATAATAGCTTATAGTACAAATAACAATAAGAGGTTACCAGAATAGTAAATGATAACCTCTTCTTACAATTTCAAGTATGATGTTTACTTAAATCTGGTAGTATAAGCATCTTTTTTGATACCACGATTTGCTTATTCTGAACCCAATGGACAGAAAACTCACTGTTTGCCATCAGTTTGTTATCCAATCAGCTTCACTTCTCAATAAGAGCGTAACGCGTTAATGGCTAGTTCACTGGCTAAGGCAGTAGCTCCACTAACAATAAAGGTAACAGAACGAATGTTTTCCAACTTGCCTGTCTTTTAAAATAGATAAGTATTACCTTCTTCAGTAAAATTTACATCTATATAGGTAGCTCTTCGTCCGTTGATATAAACTGGTTGACTATTCTTGTCAAGATAGGATAGACAGTAGCTTTGTCATTTTGTAGAGAGTAGTGAGTCGTTCATAGAATATGACTTTCTTTCCATATAGGAGGTATGTCTGGTAAATAAGTCAGTTAATACTTGTAAAAAACTGATACTATTTTTTACTATTCAAAGAAAAGGATTTACATTGCGTCTATCAAACGCAATGTAAATCCTACCTTATCACTACCTGTTATGAAACACCTATATTTAAAATTACCGATCCTTGTTGCAGTACCTCTGACCATCTGGGCATTTACAGGAAAAGAGTCTGAAAAGCAATGGACTGAGAAAGCGCTGGATGACAGCATACGAATCATTGCTAATAAAAAAGGTCCAACTTTAGGCTATTCACTTGTTTCCGGTGTGAAAGTGCTGACAGTAAATGGCCAGGCTTTCAAAGACCTAAATAAGAATGGTAAATTGGATAAATATGAAGACTGGCGGCTTCCTACTGACGAACGTGCGAAAGATCTGGCTGGACGACTGACAGTAGAGCAGATAGCAGGTTTAATGTTATACAGTCGCCATCAGGCTATTCCCACTGCCCCAGGAGGACCATTTGCTGGGAAGTACAATGGAAAGGCTTTTGCAGAAAGTGGAGCAAAACCATACGATCTTTCTGATCAGCAGATTGAGTTTCTGACCAAAGATAACCTGCGACATGTACTCATTACCTCCGTTCAAAGTCCGGAAATAGCAGCTCGCTGGAATAACAAAGCCCAGGCGCTGGTTGAGAAAAATGGTGTGGGCATTCCGATAAATACCAGTTCTGATCCACGTCATGGTACACGGGCAGATGCCGAATTCAATGCAGGAGCGGGTGGTGCTATTTCGATGTGGCCAGGTTCGCTGGGGCTGGCAGCCACATTTAATCCGGAACTGGTTCGTAATTTTGGACAAATTGCTGCAATGGAATATCGGGCACTGGGTATTGCTACAGCTCTTTCACCTCAGGTAGACCTGGCAACAGACCCTCGCTGGAATCGGGTAAGTGGTACGTTTGGTGAAGATCCTTTGCTTTCTACCGATATTGGACGAGCATACATTGATGGTTTCCAAACCTCTACAGGAACCAATGAGATTAAAGATGGATGGGGATATACGAGTGTCAATGCTATGGTAAAACACTGGCCGGGGGGGGGTAGCGGAGAAGGTGGACGTGATGCACATTACGGGTTTGGGAAATATGCAGTCTACCCAGGTAATAACTTTCAGACACACTTTCTACCCTTTACAGAAGGAGCCTTTAAATTACAAGGCAAAACAGGTATGGCTTCAGCTGTAATGCCGTACTATACTATCTCGTATAACCAGGATAAGACTTATAACGAAAATGTAGGCAACAGCTATAACAAATACATTATTGGTGATCTGCTGCGGGGAAAATACAAGTATGATGGGGTTGTATGTACGGATTGGCTGGTTACAGCAGATGAAACAGCTGTGGATATATTTCTTACGGGTAAATCCTGGGGTGCGGAGAAACTGTCTATAGGTCAACGTCACTACAAGGCGCTGATGGCTGGAGTGGATCAGTATGGTGGAAATAATGAAGTAGCACCCGTGCTGGAAGCTTATCAAATGGGTGTTAAAGAACACGGAGAAGCTTTTATGCGGAAGCGGTTTGAACAATCTGCTGTTCGGTTGCTACGCAATATCTTTCGGGTGGGTTTGTTCGAAAATCCGTATCTGGACCCTGAGGTTTCCAAACAGACAGTGGGTAAGCCTGATTTTATGAAAGCAGGCTTTCAAGCTCAATTGCAGTCAGTAGTAATGCTAAAAAATAAAGCGCAGGCATTGCCCATTGCCAAAAATAAAACAGTTTATATCCCTAAACGTTTTACTCCAGCTGGGCGTAATTTCCTGGGTATGCCCTATCCGGAAAAGCTTGACTATCCGGTAAACCTGGATATTGTACGCAAGTATTTTAAAGTCACTGACAATCCCGACGAAGCGGATGTAGCGTTGGTGTTTATTGCAAGTCCTAATTCCGGATTAGGGTATAACAGTGAGGCTGCGAAAGCAGGTGAAACCGGATATGTGCCTATCAGTTTACAATATGGAGACTATACGGCACAAAGCTCACGAAATCCAAGTATTGCAGGTGGTGATCCACTTGAAAAGTTTACCAATCGTTCATATAATGGCAAAAGCACCCAAACCATCAACAAGACTGATTTGGCAATGGTGACAGATACGTATACAAAAATGAAAGGCAAGCCAGTTATTGTTGCCATGAATATATCTAATCCGGCGGTGATGAGTGAATTTGAAAAGCAGTCAAATGCAATACTCGTACATTTTGGCGTGCAGGATCAGGCTTTGCTGGATTTAATTACAGGTAACAGTGAACCATCTGCATTGTTGCCATTACAAATGCCAGCTGATATGCAGACAGTAGAGGCTCAGGCTGAGGATGTGCCCCGTGATATGAAATGTTATACAGATTCCGAAGGCCATACCTATGATTTTGCCTATGGTATGAACTGGAAAGGCGTTATCAAAGATGCCCGAACTACCAGATATCAAAAGTCTGTTTTGACATTGAAATAAGATTCTTACTTGTACTATCTACATTTGCAGGCTCCTGTCTATTTCTAGGCTGGAGCCTGTGATTTTATAACTATAGTATTGCCGTCAGACACTAATCTATCTCTAATTGCTTGTAAAATCCTACTATCTTGCACAAACTTTTCTATTTCGTAAAGAATGATCAAAGCAACTTTGGAGGATAAAAAACGTATAGCAGATATACTCACTGCTGCTTTTGAAAACAATCAAAGTGTTAATTCAATAATCCAACAAGGGCGGCGCGAATATCGGATCAAACGACTGATGGAATATTCCTTTGATGTTTGTAGTGCATTTGGTGAAGTTTATTTGTCAGATGACAGACAAGCTTGTGCTCTGGTTGTTTTTCCAGACCAAAAACGAACTACCTTGCGTTCTCTGTTTTGGGATTTAAAGCTTGTCTTTACTTGTACGGGTTTCGGAAAGATTAACTATATACTGGATCGTGAGGCCAGGATCAAAGCACTACATCCTACCGAACCTTTTTATCATCTGTGGTATATTGGTGTGAATCCACAAAGCCAAAATGAAGGCATTGGAAGAAAACTTCTCGAGGAAATTACGCGTAAGGCACATGCTGATCGTCGCTCTGTATATCTGGAAACAAGCATGCTAAAGAACATACCCTGGTATAAGAAATCCGGGTTTGAGCTATTTGCAGAGCAGGATTTTGGGTATACGTTGTATTTCTTCCGAAAAAAGTCTACTGGGTTTGAGTAAACAATAAATATGTTTTCGACTTTATTCTGTACAAATGTCAAAAACGTATCAATCATCAGAGTTATTTTCAGATTTATAGCGTTCTTCCACACTTTTTTGTTCTCCTCCAAATAAGTTGTCAAGTGTTTCCACACATTGCTTCCTTTCTCCTTCTGAGGTTATAAATAACATGTTTCCAGAATTCCTTTCCATAATCTCCCTTACTCCCGGATCTTCTGAATAGGAAAACAGAGCGTTAGTTCTACTATATTTGATTGTATCATACAGGTGTTTAATGGTCTCAAAGTCTTGATCGGTAAGACTGTCAAGAAAGATATTCAAACGGCTGGTTTGAGTCATTTTGCTGTAATTATAGTCAGGTGTATTTCGGATTTGATTTCCTGCATTTCTTAATCATTCAAATATATATCCATAAAAAGACTTTTTCTGTGAGAAGGCTACTAGTTACTCCTATTTTTTTCACAGAAAAAAAGACTTTTGATTACTTTTAAGTATCCTATACTTACTAATACTCTATATAACCAGTTACACTATTACTCCTCTTTATGCATCCATACATGTGGAACTCTTTGAAATTATTTTTTAAATCCTATACTACAGTAACTTTCATTTTTTTATGTATTAGTCAGTTACTGATTATACAGGTTGCCATGGGACAACAACCAGATCTGACACCCTATAAGAATACACCTGATAAAATAAACTATTTACGAAACGAAATTAGTAAACTGGGGCGTAGTGGTAAGTTTTCAGAGGTGATTCGATATGCTCAGGCTGGTATTTCTCTTTCCCAAAAGACAAAAATAGATTCAGCTACGGCTGAGTTTACGTATTTTATGGCTTCTGCCTATTCTGCTCAGTCACTGATTGATAGCAGTCTCCATTATTTCCACAAAGCCGCTCAGATAGCACCAACGGGCTCTGCCATACAACTCAGAACCTGGATACAACTCATCTATACTTACAATCTGATGGGAAAACAAGATTCTGCTTATTCGGTACTCTCTATAGCTAAGAAGGTTGCTAGTAGGGCTAAATCGACAAAAATACTAGGTGATCTGGAGGTGCTGGAAGCAAATTTGTTAAATGATGGAGGTAAGTTTACTCAATCGTTACAAGCCTATATTCGCGCCTATCAATATTATCAGCAAGAGAAAGATACCAGTGAAATGGCCTCTGCGCTGGAAGGTGTATCCCTGGTTCAGAACTCACTGGCTAACTATCCTAAGTCACTGGCTTATATTCAGGAAGCACGTACGTTATTTATTAAAATGCAGAACCTGGACAGAGTTGCCAACTGTGAACTTACCATGGCTGATTTATTTATGACGCTCAATCAAACCGATTCAGCAAGACGATATTACCAGCAGGTAATCGACTATGGAAAAACAATAGAGGATAATTACATTGTTGGAAAGGCTTATCATGGGCTGGCAACTATTGCTGAAAAACAGGGGAAAACAGATCAGGCAGAATCCTACCTGAAACAGTCTCTTGCTATCATCGAAAGAACAGACATCAAACCTACCATTGCCCGAACACAGCAGGCTTTGGGAGAATTGTATGTCAAAAACGAACAATATGAACTGGCTAAAAAATACCTTGAATCTGCTTTGGCAAATCAACAGGAAAGTGAACGTTCTGTTGATATAATTGATACCTATCTGCTGCTTGCCAAAACACATGCAGCACTGAAAAATTATACACAAGCCTATTACTTCCAGAACTTATATAGTACAGAACGGGATACTTTGCAAAAAAAAGAGAGTGCAAAAGCACTGGCTGAAGTAGAAACTCAGTATCAGGTAGATCGAAAGCAACAGGAAATTGCCTTACTCAACGAAAAAAACCGTTCTCAATCGCTGGAGCTAGCTGTGCAACGCCGCAATGTCTTTCTGTTGATTGCAGGTTTATTGTTGAGCGGTGTGGCAGCAACGGTAGGTTATCGACGCTATCGGCTTCGCAAACGCTTGGAAATGGAACGTATACGTAACCGTATTGCTGCTGACTTTCATGATGAATTAGGTGCCAACCTGAGTAGCATTGCCTTGTATTCTGATCTGCTCTTGAAAAATCAGACAGCCGAAAAGGAACGCACGCTCCCGTTGCTGGAAAACATCAGCCAACAGGCACATGGTAGTATCTCGTCTATCAATGATCTGATCTGGACTATCAAGCCGGACAATGACATACTCGAACGTACCATTATCCGAATGAAAGAATTTGCCAATCCACTGCTGGAATCACGAAATATCCGTTTTGTGTTTGTTGCCGATGATTCACTGTCACAAGCACAACTGGATATGAACATTCGTAAGTTTTTATACCTGATTTTTAAAGAATCAATAAATAATGTAGTCAAATATGCCAAAGCCACTTCGGTAACTGTACAACTGAGGGAGAGCAAGGGAATAATCAGTATGGAAATAGCAGATGATGGAATTGGCTTTGATCCAGGTAATGTCAGAAGAGGCAATGGACTAAACAACATGCAGGCTAGAGCTAGCGAACTAGGCGGCAAACTTGTTATTGACTCCCAGTCAGGACAGGGAACTCGAATTCGCCTTAGTTTTAAAGCATCTTCTTAAAGGATGTAGGTGTAATACACATGTTTATGTGTCGCATATAACCATTACATAGGGTTTCTTTGTCTTTATACTCATCCTAGTTTAGCAGATGGGTCCTGATCTCAAAAAGACACTATTTTCCTGGATTCATGTATGAAGAATTCACCATTGCGGGTTGCCATTGTAGATGATAACCATTCCTATCGTGAAGGATTGGTTTTTATGTTGCAGCTCTCAGAAGATTTTGAATGTGTAGGTGAGTATTATTCAGGACATGAGTTTCTACAGGAGTTACCACGAACACAGCCACAAGTAGTGTTGATGGATATTGAGATGCCACACATGGATGGCATTACCTGTACACAAAAAATCAAGGCCTTAGCAGCATTTGCCCATGTACAGGTGATTGTACTCAGTGTACTGGAAGATAATCACAAAATTCTGGAGGCTATCGTGACAGGTGCTTCGGGATATCTGCTGAAAGGTGAAAAACCTGAAAATATCCTTAATGCTATTGAGCAGGTACACAATGGTGGGTCTTTTATGAGTGCCGAGATTGCCCGCAAAGTATTATTTATGGTAAGGGTTTCTAACCAGTCTCCTAAGGAAAAGATAGAACTGAATGAACGGGAAACCCAGGTATTAAATGGTTTGGTAGAAGGGCTTAGTTATAAAATGATTGGAGATAAATATGCAATGGCTATCGATACAGTACGAGGATATATCAAACGTATCTATGAAAAGCTACAGGTTCATTCCCGCTCAGAAGCCGTAGCCAAAGCGTTAAAAAACAAACTGGTGTAAAACAGACTTATTCTTTGTTGTCTGACAGAACCCGCTCTACAAAGGCGGGTTTTATTTTTTTGTGCTGGTATCCTCTCTTAATCACCTACTCAAATGCACATGTTTATGTCTTGATCACATGTAGCTGGTGTCTTTACCTTTGTCACAATCTCAGCAAAATAGCTACTCGGTACTTTACTTTTATTCTGAGAGAGTAACTGAAAAGTTTTGTTTTGTTCAGGCATGAGGACTACGTAAATCAATCTCTTTTACAAACCTCAACTCAATTTTTTATGAAAATCTATCAAAATCACACAAACCCACTTCTTTTTGTTTTACTGGTGCTAATTACTCTTGTGAGTTCTTGCCAAAAAGAAAATGATATTGTTCCACAAGATGGCTCTACAGACAAAAGTGCAAGAGCAGGCATTAGTATTCCTTCTATTCAGCTTGGCTATATTTCCAGTATTTCGCTGGGTTCAGGGAAAACAATCAACTTTTATTACCGTAGTGGCAGTAAAGTACCGAATATGGCTGTTATCAGTGATGCACTCAAAGCACCATCACGTGGAATTACAACTACCCGCTGGGGATTTGCCTATGATAGCAATCTGCGTCTAACCACAGTAACAGGAGATGATGGTACAGTAATCAATGTGTCAACAAGCACCGATGGGAAAATTACCGGAGCCAGTTGTAGCCTGAATGGTTTTTTCCAGTTTAGCCAGTCGTTCTTCTATGATGCTTCCAATCGGATTGATCACTTTCAGTACAATATTGCAGGTGCTAACAACCAGTATGCCTTTACCTATTTGTCAAACGGGAATCTGAATACTGTAACTCGAACCGGATCTCCCGTCTATGGTAATTTTACTATTCAGGCAACTAGGTATGATTCACACCTAAGCCCATGGGTTACAGCTAAATCAAACATTGCTTTCTGGTGGATGGAAACTGTTGCGTATGATCTTGCTCGTACTCCTGGTCAATGGTTGTCTTATACCAATAATGTAACTACCTATACTTTTACAGATCTCACAGGGCTTGCTTCTAATGTAAGTGTAAACTATAGTTATGACAGTGGCTGGGGGTTTGCAGCGCAACTGTTAGCAACTAATACCAATTCTGCTTACTACCCAGGCCCTTATGCCTTTACTTACTTCTATCAATAATTCTATGAATGGTTTCCAGAGTGTTCTTATTCTGGAAACCACTTTTTTTATCACTCTTCTTTTATTATGCTTATCAGATCCATTTTTACAGTCTGCCTGCTGGGGCTATTTTCATATGTTACACAGGCCCAGGTTTCGAAACAGGTTTCTGCACAGCCTAAAGTAACCAATTCCAACCTCAAGTTAGACCCTAAGTTACACATTTCTATTGCTGTACAATCACTGACAGGTGGCAGTCGTAAATCCTGGAAGGTAACCGGCCTGAATACCAATGGGTACAAGCGGGGGATAGATGGCCTATGTATGGACGATAATATTTTGATATTGAGTAGTGATCAAAATGCCAATTACTCTGAAGGTGCAAAAGTATGCACGAAGTCAGTTAGTCAGGTGAACAATCTAAAATGGGAGTTGAGTCACGATAATAAAAAGTTATTGCTGAGCGGACTGCCAGTTCCGACTACGGATAATAAAAATGCAATGCTTGGTTTTCTGTTAGGGAGCGAGGCTGAAATCGTGGAGTTGAACGATACAACGTTGCGTTTAAAATTCAAAGCAACTGATGGGTATGTAAATGGAAAGTTGACCTATGTTACCAATGAAGTGACATATACCGCTCAATAGAACGAATGACAATTTTCATTTAAAAGTTTGCCCTCTCTTCATTATTTTTTTCAATAATGAAGAGAGGGCGTTTCTTATTGGGTTAGGATGGTGTAGAGTCATTTTATATATAAAAGTACTCCAATAGCTTCGTACGGCTTTTTACCAACTTTGAATTAAAAGGTTCATAAACAAACTTTTGTTTATTCTCTACAACAATTTTAAAGGGTTGTTTTAACTTATGTGTCAGGTGATATACTGTTAGATACTCAGCCAGATCTTCATGTGTGCTACTGGTACTATACAGCGAAAGTAGAGGTGTTTTGGCCAGTGACTGATATAGTTTTCGTGCATAACTGACAGGCACAGCTTTACCTGATTGAAACCGATTAGCTAGCAATAATGAGTCCTGATAGGAACTTGCCAGTTTGGTTCTTGCTGTCCAGATCCCTTTTGTGAAAGCTGCTGAAAAGGAATTGGCAACAGAAGAAGGTGGTTCTGCAATTAATTTTAGCGATCCATCTACAACATGGGTAGTTTCATGCAATAGTACATACACCAGTGCATTTAATTCTCCTGCTATCAGAAAAACTTTGGTTTGAGAATGAGTACTATCATAACAGGTAAGTTCTTTAGTTGTTAACCATTCTGAGATCGTTTGTTTGAGAATAGCAGCCCGAATCGTAATATCATACAGGGTAAACTTGTCCTCAAAATTTATAGTGGAAGTCAGTGCAGTATTGGGCATATTGTCCAGAAAGTTGATACTGCGTAAGTGTTCCTTGAGTACACGTTGATGCAAAGGTGGCAAAGTGGCAAACGCTTCGGCTATGATTTTTTCCTCTTCTGGAGTGACTTTGTGTTCGCTTGGGTTCATCCCTGCCTCTTTGAATTTTTCCAATACGCTATCGGAGGTTTTTCGTACCCGTTGCGTAAGTGGAGTTGTCGGATCTAAGCCATAGCGTTTCTGGATCATTGACACACTGTCGGAACCTATTTGTTGAGCGGTTACAGAGATAGAGAGTACAACCGCTGACTGAATCAAAAATAGAAAAACAAAAAGTTTACGCATAGAGAAAATAAGCTAATTCTGGTATAAAGAAAACACTTGTAATCGAATTTAAAAATAGTAGTGAACTATATGTTACTTTTGCTCAATACCATTTCCATATTTGTTAGTTGCATGAAGGAAAAACTAAGAGCACATATAGACAAGATAATACCTCTGACAGATGAGGAATTTGCATTTGTGTCTTCTCACTTTATAGAGAAAAACTATAAAAAACGCGAGTTTTTGATTGAGCAAGGAGAAAATGTCAGGTATGCCTATTTTGTGCTTTCAGGACTTTTAATGCTGGGATACAACGACGAAGCTGGAAAGCACCATATTGTTTCATTTGCTATGGAAGACTGGTGGGAAACCGATTTTCTGGCTTATCATACCCAGACCAAAGCAACTTTTTCATTACAATGCCTTGAACCTACTCATGTACTCTGTCTTTCATTGGAAAACTATCAGAAACTATGTGCAGGTCTTCAGAAGATGGAACATTTCTTTCTTTCCAAAGCTAATTCAGGACATATTTCCTCACAACAACGTATTCTATCTTTTTTAACTTCTAATGCCACTGAGCGGTATGAGCAGCTCCTCAGACGTTATCCTGCTCTATTGCAGAGAGTACCTAAAACGTTGATCGCTTCCTATCTGGGTGTTTCGCGCGAAACCTTGAGTCGGCTATCCTCATAGGCTGCTTTTTGTAAATGTGAAGTTGTGATGTTTGTCACACAAAGAAATTCTGTAGTCTGCAGACCTTTGTCGTGTATATTTTTATTCACTGTTGTGCCTGTAATGGCATAAACTAACACATGGACAAATGGAAAAACGAGCAATTAATCCCTGGCAATGGCAGGATCAACGTAGTTACGTGCAGGCTGTTGAAGTAAAACAAACAGAAGGTATACTTTATTGTTCAGGACAGGCTGCAGTACATGCCGATGGACGATCCAGTACAGATGATATGAAAACGCAATTACTTTTGGCCATCCGGAATCTGGAACAAGTGATTCATGAAGCAGGATACGAATGCCAGAATATTGTGCGGTTGAATGTCTTCACTACTTCATCAGCAGAGTTATTTACCTGTTTTGATGTATTTCAGGACTGGGTTGCAAAACACAGTATACAACAAGCTACCACTCTGCTTGAAGTGAAAAGCCTTTTCGAAACCCTGAAAATCGAATTGGAAGCTACTGTTGTGAAATAGTCTTAAAGCAAAAGACTTGGTTGTATTAACTGTCCAGGTCTTTTGTTTTATGTAAGATAGAAAAGATTATTGCTTAACTACACAGTTCATAACCGAGAAGCTTTGTGTATATAAATGAATGAATTTTCATTCATGTGCCGTTTTTATCGTATTTTTATTTCTATATATGTATAACAGACTTTTTGCTGAAGAGATCTATTGTAAATTAATTTAAGCGATATTGGCTAGAATTTTCAGGAAGTACCCTTCTAAAATGATGGAAACTTATACAACTTACTGGTGAACCGGGAAGGGTTATATCATCTCAATATGAAGAAGTTAGCAAAAGAGGCAGGGTTAGCTATCGGGACGGCGTATATCTACTTTGACAGCAAGGAGACAATTATTAACGAATTGTACCAGAAGATTGTACGAGAATCTGAGGTGGTAGTTTTTAAAAACTTTCAGTCTGAGCCACCCTTTAAAGGAAACGATCATAGGGATGATGAGAAACCTTGTTATATTTTTTGTCTCCAACCCAGATTATTTCAGCTTCCTCGAACAATATGGTTTCTCACCTATACTGCTGAAAGAAAGCAAAGAACAATAGTTAGGTATTATTGACCCGTTAACCGAACTTATTGAAAAAGGGAAGAATAAAAATATCCTGAAAAATCTTTCCACTGTACTTCAAAAACGCTGAGATTGTCTGTCAGACTGCACACTAAAGAAACTTAGGTTATGTAAAGGACGCTGCACTTTTTTGTCGTAAAATATCAATATTCTCCAGCAGAGATTATCTAGCTTTGTTATAGACTAACACAGATAATCAAACTTCATATGCCAACTGAAAATACCCAACAGCTAGTACAGGATTTCCTGACACATCTAACCAATAGAGATCTGGATAACTTAACCCTTCTTTTTGCAGAAAAAGTAGACTGGTACATACCAGGTAATGAAACCCTGGCTCACTGGACAGGAAGAAGACATAGCCAACAGGATGTGAAAAATTTCTATGAACTTCTGTGGTCTCAGACTGAGCCTCTTACAGTACAGATGGATTTACTATTGGTAGAAAATAATCAGGCTGTTATTACAGGTGAGTTTTCAACCCGAATGCTTGCAACGGATCAAATAGTTAATTCCTTATTTTGTATTCGGCTATCTATAAAAGATCGTCACATAGTTTGGTATCGGCTGTTGGAAGATAGTTATGCCGTTTCTGAAGCTTTACAAAAAGCTTAAGTGGTACATTACTGCTTACTTTTGTTAGTGTATTCATAGGAAAGTTGTTACAGTTTCATCTATATTGAAGTAATAGTAAAAGTTGAGTAAATAGCTATGTCAAAACTTCAGGATGAAAAAGAAAATGTAATGCAGTTGCTCCTTTCCGGTTAACTGGAAAGTATTGAGTTAGGATGGAAAATTGCTAAATCTTAATATTGATCTTAATGAGGTGAAGCAGGATATGGAATTATACTTCGACTGGTTTGGGAAGTATAAAAGCCTAACTTTTAAAAAGAAAATAGGTAAGGCTACAACTGAAATAACTATTGATTTAGTAAAAAGGAGGTGGTCCTAAAAATTGGGACACAAAACTTGTCACGCCATCGGCATGATATAGTGCCGGTTTCAAAAGCGAAGTAAATCTCATCCGTTCGCATATGGGCTTCAAAGATGTTTCTCAATGGACAAAGTGCTTGCAAAATTAGCCAACAACTAGGCATTAGTGAAAACGAAGCGTATCTGTTTCGGTGATTTATCGCTGGAAGAATGAACAGTTTGCTCAATCAAACTCCTCCAATATAGAGAAAAAACAGTTTCAGTTGGCGAGCTTTTGCAAAAAGTGGAACAGTTGCAAGAGCAACTACGAGAGGTAGAAACAGAGCGAGATATCTTAGAGCCGATGCCATGAAGCAGATACGCTTCATTCACGTAGCAGGTTAAAAAGTAGTGGCTATTTTTTCCAAATCTCCCTAAAAGAAAAATATGAATGGGTAGAATTATGGAGTAAAGAGTTTGAATTCAGACTAGGGTGCTAGAACGTTTGTGCCAGGTTTTGAAAGTAAGTCGTAGTGGATTTTACCGGTATCTGAAAGGAGAAACTTATTCGGTTTCAGAACAAAAACAGGAACTGAATCAACAGATTGAAGCTTTGTTTTGGGAACATAAAAGACGCTATGGAACTCGTCGTTTACAAGCAGAATTGGTAGCTCAAGGTAGAATAATAGGTAGACATCAGATCCGAAAAATATTGAAAGAGAAAGAGTTACAGGCCATTCAGCCAAAAAGCTTTGTACCTAAAACCACTCAATCCAAACATGGAAAACGGAATTCACCAAACTTGCTTTTGGAGCAAGCGAGAGCAGAGAAACTAAACCAGATTAATGACTACCGCATGGGCTGGTATCAGACATCACATACTTGCCTTTAGCGAATGGCGGATTTGCTTATTTGACTACTTGGATTGATTTGTTTTCTCGCTATGTAGTGGGCTGGCAAGTAGGTAAAACCATGGAGGAAGAATTAGTTATTGAAGCTTTACAAAATGGATTACAGACCAGGAAACCAACACCTGGATTAATCCTGCATTCAGATCGAGGTGGTCAATATGTCTCCAAAAAGCTGAGAGCGTTGATCAAAAAATGGAAATGCAATCAAAGTATGTCTAGAGCTGATCAAGTATACGATAATGCTGAATCCGATGATACTCACGTTGCTGGATGATACTCACGTTTCAGATTGCCGAATCATTTTTCTCTCGCTATCATAGCCGAGCTGGTTAAAGCAGAATTGGTGGAAAATGGGACTTTTTTATCAGCAGAAGATGCTAAGACGGAATGTTTTGAATACGTTGAAATTTATTATAATCGAAACTATACATTTTTATAGAGATAATTTTAGTGTTTAGATTGAATCATCTGTAATCAAATGTCTGTTTTATTATGCTTCCAAACAGGAGGTATTCCGCTTTGGGCTATAAAAGTCCAGCAGAATTGAATAACTTTACCAAATTAATCTCATTTACTGGCAAATCGTGTGTCCCGGTTTTTAGGACCATCTCAAAGGTAGTATGAGGAAAATGATGTTTTTTATAAAGTAGTAGCTTAAAGTGAATAGGAGAAGATTTTAGTTAAAAAAATAAAGAGAATATAGAGAGAGCACTATGGAGTATTTGCAGTATAGAATACCAGTTTCTACTGAGTTTAGTGAGGTTTTCTCCCATTTCTATTTTGCGGAAAATAGATCTGAACATTCTATAACGAAAACGCTTCTGCCTTCCTATCAAACCATTCTGATTTTTAGTTTTGGAGCCAGTGCCTTTCTTTACACAGAAGAAGAACAGATCCAGGTTAACAAATGCATTGTTTTAGGTCCGATTAAAAAGGCCTTTACCTATTCTCTTCTGCCCAGTACCCAACTATTGGTTGCCAACTTTAAAGATGATGCATTTTACCGTTTTTTCGGATCTTCTACTATTGCCGAAAATTTACCTTTGGATCCGGACTCTCTTTTGGAAGAAAACTGCTTTACAATACTTAGAGATGGAATGGCTCAATTCAAAGATCCAGTAGATCAGGTTAATTATATTTTATCATTTTGTAAACCTTACTTGAAAGAGAGAAATGTAGTAGTTGAAAAGCTAGTACATCTAAAGCATTCTGCCTATAACCCGATAAAAAAAGTTGCTGACAATGAAAACCTGAGCGAACGCTCTATTCAGCTAAACCATAAAAAATATTTAGGGTATTCAGCCAAAGAACTAACCCGATACCAACGTTTTCTAAAAGCGATTGAAATGATACAAAGTATTGCGACAAAGGCAACAAAGAACGATTGGTTTGAGATTATAGACAAATGTGGTTACTATGACCAAAGCCAGTTGATAAATGATTTCAACTATTATATAAACCTTAGTCCTGCCAAATACCTCAAACTACAATGTGATATTTGCAATCCTATAAGCTGATACTCATTTTCTTACAATTTTAAACAAAGCCCAAATTAAGGTTTATACCAAACTATTAATGGAGCCCATTGTGATAGTGCGTTTGTGATAGTATGTTGTTTTGTATCTTTCCCAACCAAATCGTATATCTCAAGCATTTTTTTCATACGTCTTTCTTAGCTTCCAGGCCAATGCGGTTTTGCAAAATCACGTCAACATTGCCGATAGTGGTGCTGCCTAAGATGGCAGAATTGGTAAGATGGCCTTTAACACTGTTCTTTCTGATGCGCCAAGCCCTTGGATATATCTACTTTCCGGCATTGAAATACAAAGGTTAGAATAGGACTGATCTTCGTTTCAGCGATGTAGGCGCTGGACACTTCAATTGATTGGAGCAATGCTGGTAAAACCTGATCCGGATAATTAATCCGGATAATTAATCGGAAAACTACTCCGTGAATAAACAAGCTGAAAACATAGCCAGCCAGAAAATCAGGGAAGTTCGTTAGAAAAAGGTCTATCTGTTACTGCACAATTTTGTAAGGCAATAGTGAGTAGTTCCCATGCATTCTTCATCCAGTATTTAATTGTTATCATTCTTGATCAATTTTTGATCCTTTTATTTAGCTCTTTTAGTAGGTCCCAGAATCTAAAGCGGACTGATAGACTTTAGTTTCGAATCTATTATCAAGGAATTGCGCTATACCAGGAGTAGTGGCACCTGTGGGAAATTTACAACAAGGATCAATTTATTTTTTTGAGACATACTACCTCACATGGCTTTCTATAACTGCATCCAGTTCCTGCAACAATTGCATAACTTGTTTAATCTCTTCGTTAATTCGTATAAGACGTACAGTCATAACTAAGGATTTCAAGCCTGTGAGAAATAAGTGCTGCAACTATTGGACTTGCTGAATCTATTCTTCTGTATACATTACGTTGAATGCAAATAAAGACTTTTGTGAAACCTTCACAACTAAAGCTTTGCCAGTTTTAATCAGTAACATCAGGCTCAAGGAAGCGGTGTATTATTATTCATTGGTAAGCCTGCCGATTATATTTGTAGGCTATCTATACGTAAACCGGTTCTGTAAAAAATGGATTAAAATTTTTTATTGGTAAATTCTACTATGCAGACTTTAAAACCTGCTTATTTTTTTGGTATTTTCAGGTAGGATTTCCAGGTTTGGAATCCCTTTCGTGGACTGGCATTCTCATCGATTAAGCCAGTATCACGCCATAGAATTGTAATATCGTCTTTGCTGCCCCAGGCCTGCCAGAGTTGGTCATAGTCACGCAGCACAAAGTTGATCACAAACAACATATTTTCATGATTTGATGCTGTAAGCAATTGACTGATATAACGATCCTGTTTGTCCTCTGTGCCTTCAAATGTAATTGAATTAGTAAATACCGAGAATCTCTGAGCCGGATATCCCGTTTCTGTAATGGCAATGGGTTTACTGGTAAGCGAAAATAACTGGCTAAACATATCTGTAGGCAAATCGCCTGTTAGATAGCGGGTCTGGTAGGAGTAAAGTGAAAATCCCAGAAAATCGGTCTGTTGCAGAATTTGCGTCAAACCTTCCGTTTGTTGAGCGTGGTCTGCATCAGTATAGCCTTCCAGTAAATCAATGCCACTAACTGATACAGCAACAGGCAAATCTGGATAGGCTTTCTTTAGTTGCTGATAAACATAAGTATGCAGCTCCAGGTAATCCTGCCAAAGGGAAGGATTGAGCTTCAAAAGCAGGTTCACCTCAATGCCCATCAGAAAATAATGAGGATTGAAAAAATCGATACCTCGTTTGCAATAGGTTAGGTACGCTTTCTTTACATCCGGATGATTGAAAGAATAGGTATTCCAGGGGGAGGGCATATCCATATTGGGTGTAGCGGCCCGGTAAGAAGCCAGGGCAACCCGGTCAAAACGGATGGGGGTAAATGCCAGAAATACCTTTTGGGAAGGTAATGTCCGGGATTTACGATAAGCCCAATCTTGTTGTAAGCCTGGATGAAAAGCTGTGTCTTTCAGTGCCTCCACCCACGGTACACCATCGTCGAAGTGATGACAGACTATATCGGCACTTTGTTCGAGTTGGGTATAAGTGTAATCTATGGCAGCTGGCGTTAAAGCGTACGGAAGAGGGGTAAAACCCATATAGTAAGTACGGTCCTGAGGATTGAGGTTTTCTTTCTTTTCACATCCTGTCTGGGCAAGTGTAAGTATGCTTATCACTCCCCAGCCTACTGCCCAAAGGATTTTGCTGAAACTGTGCTTGACCATGTTGCGCGAATTATCTGTTGCAGTTGATAGATCGAATTTAATAGTAATGATATAAATCAATTTTTGGAATTAAAATACCTTTGATGTATTTCTAGTAAAGCTTTGATTGCATAGTAAGTTGTTTACTACAAGGAAAGGATTTCCAAAAAAGAGTAATTTTTGAAATGAGAACCAAAAAATACCATCCCCAATTAAAATCTCTTCGAAAAATAGTGACTGTATAGTTGCAATGTTAAGCATAGATAGTAGAGGCAGAGAATCTAGTATAGAGTTAGTAACTCAGATAATACCCTTTTATATTCGTTTTTTACGTAAAATTCTACCTCTTACTAAATAACCAAACAGCTTCTATGTCAGTCCGGAAAACTGAAAAACGGAAAGTAATGGAATTACTTCTTTCCGGAAAGAAGCAACCTGTTGTTTTTGGATTGGAGATAGTCCAAGCGCTGCAGATGGTCTTACTGCATTTAAAAACAATAGTGCCATTGCTTATAGTCTGATTTGATCTGAAAAACCATCATTCCCAGAATAACTGTTGGCTGTAGCTACAACAAAGGATAAATAAATTAAATTGTTTAAAAGTACTACCCTTACTCCACAAATTAGCTGTTTTGTCAATATAAAAAGCTTTGTTCTGTCTGGTTGAGCTATAGGCTTATGGTATATGTTTATGGTATAGGCTTATGATTCAGGATAGATAAGTGAAATACGCTTCAAATGGGAAAAATCACTATCTTGAAGTCTATTTTCTTTTATTCTAAAACAAGCCCTCATGTTTGAAATCTTTTATACTTATCTGACTGATAAAATTCGGATAACCGAGGAAGAGTTTGAACTGATACGTTCAAAAGGGATTATTAAAAAGCTCAGAAAGCGACAATATTTGTTGCAGGAAGGTGATGTATGGAGATACTATGCCTTTATATGCAAAGGATGTCTGCGAACTTACCGTGTCGATGCACATGACAACGAACATATTCTGAAATTTTTAATAGAAAACTGGTGGGCGGGAGACAGAGAAAGCTTACTGAATGGTACCCCTTCCCGATACAATATTGATGCACTCGAAGATTCAGTATTACTTTTGTTTCCCAGGCAAGACTTTGAAGCCTTACGCGATCAGATTCCTGCTTTTGATCAGCTGATAACCAATCTTATTCATCGCAGCTATATTGCCTCTCAGGAGAGAATCCACGCCGCGATTAGTTATACCTCTGAAGAGAAATATCTCAACTTTATCGAAAAGTATCCTGATATCTTCAATCGGGTTCCACTGCATATGATCGCCTCCTACCTGGGAGTTTCTCCGGAAACACTAAGCCGGATCAGACATCTGGCCGTTAAAAAATAGCCCGTTTTTCCACTCTGGATTCTGAAGTCTTGACATTTGTCAAGACTTTTTCTTTGCATAGCTAAAGGTATTTTTCCTGTAAATGTCAATGGAGAAGACCCTGATCGGGTGCAACTTTGTATTGTTAATCAGATTGTTAATCAATCAGAGATTTTAAACCCAACAGATATGAAAATAGGAATTATAGGAGCTGGAGCTATCGGAAAAGCGTTCGCTCAACAGGTTGCACAGGCCGGATATCAGGTAATGATCAGCAATAGCCGCGGTCCTGAAACACTTGCTGAATTGGCACATCAGTTAGGAGACAATGTCAGTAGCACCAGTGTAGAGCAGGCAGCTACAGCAGAGGTAGTATTTCTGGCTGTACCCTGGCAGAAACTCAGAGATGTTGCCTTGAGTATACCCAGTCTACAGGGTCGTATTGTCATAGATCCTACCAATCCCATCTTACCTGGATTTAAATTGGCTAATTTGGGTGTTAAAACGTCCAGTGAAGTGGTTGCCGAATTATTTCCCGGAGCAAGGGTCGTAAAGGCCTTTAATACTTTACCTCCTCACCTGGTAGCCGCAGATCCGAATCAGGCAGCAGGACATAGAGTGCTGTTTTATTCAGGGAATGATCAGACTGCCAAAGACATTGTTGCAGGAATAGTAAACCGGTTGGGGTTTGCAGGTATTGATCTGGGGCGGCTGGATGAAGGAGGTAAACTACAACAGTTTCCCAATGGAGTATTAGCTGTCCATAATTTAATCAAGTTAAGCTAATCGAAGACAGTTTTTCATTTTCTCAATTTATAAATCAGCTTATAAAACAAATTAATCAATATATATGTCACCTTTAACTAACAAAGTAGCATTGGTCACAGGAGGAAGTCGTGGCATTGGTGCTGCAATCGTAAAACGTTTGGCTGCAGATGGTGCCAGTGTGGTCTTTACCTATTTGAATGCCGAAGAGAAGGCCGTAGCTCTGGTTACGGAAATAGAAAAAAAGGGAGGGCATGCGCTCGCTATCAAAGCCGATAGTGGTAATCCCAAATCCCTGGAGCTGGCAGTGGAAGAAACGATAAAAGCGTATGGACAACTGGATATTTTGGTTAACAGTGCCGGTATCTCCGTATATAGTCCTGTAGATACAACGGAAACAGATCCTGCTGAACTGGAAAAAATTCTGGCAGTTAACCTGAGTGGTGTGGCAGCTGCTACCCGTATCGCTTCCAGATATATCGGCGAAGGCGGACGCATTATTTCCATTGGTTCTACCTTTGCTTCCCGTCTTGGAGGATTTTCAGGGTTTGCTGACTATGCAGCCACCAAAGCAGCTGTTGCCGCTTATACCAGGGGATGGGCCTGGGACCTGGGTAAAAAAGGAATAACGGTCAATACCGTAGAGCCAGGGCCTACAGCAACCGATATGAATCCGGATAATACAGATTTCGCCCAGAGCGTAAAATCCGGTCTGGCATTGGGTCGGTATGGAACAGTGGAAGAGATTGCAGCGGCAGTCGCTTTTCTGGCAAGTCCAGAGGCCTCTTTTATTACAGGTTCGACATTAACTGTTGATGGTGGACAAAATGCGTAACACTTTGTAACAGAACAGACAACGTAACAGAACAGACAACAGCTTTTTATCTGCTAAGAGAGCTGTTGTCTGTTTTATTATGCTTCCAAACTATACATTTTTATAGAGATAATTTTAGTGTTTAGATTGAATCATCTGTAATCAAAACTATCCTGATCCGATATTCCTCTCTCAAAAAGTTATTCAACTGCCAGAGTTGTGCAAAAACCACGTTCCATTTCTAGGATAAAAGTACACTTGAGTTGGAAGCTTCTGATTAGTGGGGCTCATTTTTACTTTGTTTAGGTGGCAAAGCTATGTCTATAGGTGGTTAGATGTAGTATCCCAGAGTATATCTAGTTAGACGTAGTGTATTTAGCCGGATGTATAGTGCCTGTCTGACTAGAAGCTAGTTTTAAGCTAGTTGCCCACAGAATAAAGACCTAACAGATAATTCGCTTCAGAAAGTCATCTGACCCTTTTGGGGTAGGGTGACTGTTCTTTTCCAGGTATGTGAGCAACATAGTTGTAAAACGGGTTATAGAATAAGCCAGATCATCTGTTTAGTTTTATACAAAATAAAAATGTCACAGTCCTGTTTGACTTCCATGTCCTGTTTGACTATCCACTTCATCCGTATACCTATGAAACGTACTACATTTATCTCAGCTTTATCTGGTCTGATTACCCTACCCTCCCTATCCTTTGCAAGGATTGGACACCTAGTTGATCGGGTGACAAAAGGCTTTAAAGTTTCAGCCGGTGAAGGAAGAAAACACGGACATTTAAAGTTAAAGGGAGTAAACCAGAATATGCTGGATGTAAAAATATCGGGTAGTGACACCAATGGCGATCTGGCCATTTTTGAACAAACCTCCCTTAGCAAAGGCAGAGGTACTCCTTTGCATGTCCACCCTTCAAAGGATGAGATATTTTATGTGATTGAGGGCTCGTATTTGTTCAAGGTGGGTGAAGATAAATACACTCTTACCGTTGGGGATTCTATTTTCCTTCCCAGGCAAGTGCCTCATGCCTGGACTCAGGTCTCGGATAAAGGGAAGATGTTGGTTGTACTGCAACCGGCGGGCAAACTGGAAAACTTTTTTGTCAATGTGGCATCACTCGATCATGAACCCTCTGCAGATGAAATCACCAAGGAGTTTGCCAAAAATGAGATGAAAGTAGTTGGCCCTCCCTTGCCTTTGGAATAGGCAGTATCGTGGCGCAACCTTTGCTTAAGCTGATACTAGCAAATGATATTTGCTCTATTTTACAGGATTATTTCAGCGCAAAAAAGAAATTCAGAGCAAAAAGAAATAAAGAAGAACCAACCTGTTATAACCTTTTGGTTATACCTGTTTAACAGCTAGTTGCCATATCTTTTACCATCCATTGTGGGAACTAGCTAACCACTTTGAGAACCCTTCGTAAATATCCGGTTTTGTACAAACCCACTTCCTTTGTTAGGCATAAATTTTATAGGTAGTATGCGTTTAAGCTGTGTAAGCGTCGATTTCAGGGGTAATTGAGGAGTTGAAGAAGTAAGCTGGAATGGATGCTGAATCAACCCTAAACACTCAATTGTGCAGCTATTTTTAGCCTTGACGCTTTCCAAATGATTTGCATCTACTTCCATACTTCTTACCTTACTTTTGAAATCAGTCTGGCTTGGACTATATGTATTCTTCTTGTAAATTATTCTTCGTTGATAGTATAGTGATTATGATAGTATAGTGATCAAAAGTATATCAGATTAAAGATGCGAATAGTTTTGGTTCGGCAGCTGTATGGTAAAAGCTGTTCCCTTCCCGAATTGACTCTGTAAGGTAATGGTTCCTCCCATGCGTTCTACGGCTTGTTTGACAATATATAACCCTAATCCAGAACCATCTGCTTTCTCTGTTGCTCTGAAGAACATAGTAAATACTTGTTGTTGATACTGGTCAGGTATTCCTTGTCCATTGTCCTGTAATACAATAAATGCTTGCTGAGCTGATACGCTAACACTGATAATAAGCATGCTTCTTACTTGCTTGTTACGATACTTGATTGCATTGGAAATCAGATTCTTGAAGATAATACTTAATCGTAATTCATCTCCCCAGAAAATACCTGTCTGGGGCAATTCCTTTTTTATATGAAGTTGATCTACCTCTGGATAATACTGCAACTCCTCCAGACATTGATCAATAATTTTATCGAAGTTAATCGGACTCATACTAACAGCAGTATTCAAACTACGCGAGTGTGAGAGTACAGATTTGATAAAATCGTCTAACCGGTTAATTCGATTCTCCATTAAATGTAGGTATTGTAGTTCCTGTGCAGGAAGTATTTCCTTATTAATAAGTCCAAGCAGTCCCATGATCGAAGCAATAGGAGAACGGATGTCATGTGAAACTTTATAAACATACTGATCTAACTCTTCATTGGTTCTCGATAGCTGCTCATTGACTTTTTCCAGACTTTGATTACTTGCTAAAAGTTCCTGGTTTGATAGGGCCAGTTGCTGAGTCATTTCCTCCATTTTCTGAGAAAGTAGCTTCTGTTCGTGAATATCGGTAAAGGTTCCAACCCAGTGGTTGGTAGCAACCGAATAGACTGCCGTACTCAAATGCCAACGATATTGCCCATCAAACCGTCTCAATAGTAGTTCTCTTTCAAACCTTTCATGGGTTTGCAGACAGTGTTGCCAATGCTCTTTTACTGCCTGTTGCTGCTCTATGGGTACACATACAGAATAAATTGTATCAAAGTCATTATGAGTGGACAAGCCAGTGTAAACATACCAGTTGTGATTAATATAAATAGAAGTATCCTCCCCAATAAAGGGATTAGTAGTCCAAACCAGTTGAGGTAATGATTCGATCAGCCGCTCAAATTCTTTATAAGCCTGAATTGTCTTATCCTTCCGTCTGAGTTCTTCAAGCTGAACCTGTAATTCCTCATTGGCTGCGTAGAGTTCCTCATTGGCATGTTGTAATTGGTTGTTGAGATCTTTCCATTCATCCAGGCTGGGAATGTCAATAATCTTAGGAGTAATTTTAATAAGCACCACGGCAGTACCCAGAGAGGCCAGAGCCGTAATGATTCTAACAATGACATCCAGCTTATACAAGGGTCTCCAGATGTTGACTACATCAAAAATATGGGTAATGCCACATCCACAAATAAAAACAGCAAATAGAATAACTATCCAGATATATGAAAAATCCTTCCTCTTCAGATAGATATAACCCAAGGCTAAGGGAATCGAAAAATAGGCAATGGCAATGATACTATCCGAGATGGCATAGGGCCACAAAACAAAGGGTTCCCAAAAATAACAATGTCCGTGTGGCATGAATCGCTTGTCCACTAAATCAATCCATTCTATCATGTCAAATCATTTAAAGTAACATTATTATAATACACCTTTTAGTGCATTCTCCATAAGGAGAAAAAATCCATTTCTTACTTTAGCCTACTACGTTGTATTTGTCAATTTGATACATAAAATGACAAATTTAGTATACTATAAATTTAGTATAGTATTGGCGCTTACAGCCTGAAATGGAATAAGACGAGTTTCAATTGTATGCCAGATCAGGAAAGAAACAACTTTACCAAAAGCAGGAATAACTTTGGTAGAAGGTAAATGCCTGTAGTAAAATGTCCTATTAAGCAAAGCAAGCTAAGTGAGTGTTACTCGGAATAAAATTGGGTGGATCTAACGCCTTAGAGGAAGGCTTGGCTTATCCAACATATTATGAAAGCTTGTTTTTGATTTTCGGACAGAACTTAATAACGCCGTACAAAGGGCTCGCCAACACCAGTTGGGAACATATGGGACGGATCGGACTAATGACGGATTTGATGCTACACTAATCGGCATTACTCAGGATTTTCCACTTGGGTTCTGAAGTAGTTGATCTTACTTTGGTTGAGTAGTAGTCAATCCTAGCTTGTTTCAGAAATTGTTGCATTAATTAAGTAATAGCAACTCAATATGATTCCGCTTAGTCAAGAACAAGCTCATGGCTAAGCGGATAATAAAAGACAATCACTTTAGCATCCGTAGAAAGATACTTTTATCTGGCAGAGGGGGAGTTCTGATTCTCAGATTGTCGCTTTATATTCCATGGACCAGGGAGTGATTGAAAAGAGCAACAGAGGTTGGTTTGGCTTTTATCTTTCCCAACCAAATGTAAGTTCAATCATAAACAATAACGTAGTAGAACGTTCGTCTTTAGGTTCGGCAGGCGAGGCTGTATAATACCATTCATCTTTCAAGGCTGTGTATGCCCCCATATAGGCTCCCAGACTTAAAACATATTTTTTTTCAGGCCATCGCCATCGGTAGCCACCATTGGCCAGTAAGGCGACATTGCTGAAATGACTTTCCCAGTCACTGCCATCATTTCCGGTTGAACTTCCGAAAGAGTATTCGGCCAGGCCACCAATATAAAATGCACCTTTCTGAGTAAGAAAAAGACTTTTGTAGCCTGCTCCCAAGCCCAGTGCCAGTGGTGAAACAGTCACATTTTCCTCTCCGCCTATAGTAATTATATGATACAACAAGCCCAGATAAGGTATTCTCACATGAGACATCAGGTAGCCTTGTTCTGTCAGACGGAATTCACCCTGAAAGACAGGACCAAACTGCAGTACACCCAGCGGATTGATACCTAGCATTCGTTTGGGTAATGGTTTAGATTCTAACAAATAGCTGGACTGCGATAAGGGATAGCTGGACTTTGATTGTGTAGAAATGGATTCAACCTGTAAAGCAGTATCAGATGCCTTATTCATGTGAAGATCCATCTGCGTAGGAAGATAGATCCGTTTTCTTAAACCCACTTTTGATTGTGCATCTGAACTGTGACTTATAGAGTAATCTCCTATTTGTATAGGCGGGTAGGAATGAAAATATGTTGAGCTTATCTGGTAAAGGGATGTGGACTGAGTAAATTGCTGAGCAAAGAGAGGTTGCTGAGCAGAAAGTATGGATATGAGCCACAGGCAGCCTAACGTGGTAAGAATAGATTTTTGCATGGGTTGTAGGATAAGTAATACTATCAAAATAATTCAGGATACAAGGCAAGAATTGGGTTAAAGCATAGTCGAGCTGCTAACAGAAAAAACAGAAAGGCAGAATATATATTGTCATGATCTGGTACAGTTGTAATATGTTAGAGAATATAAAATCCACTTTCAGATAGAATGCATATACAAAAAACATATACAATCAGTGTCTGATGTATGGATTCAGACTTTGACCTATTGGTCTGATGAATCAAAGGTAAAGCACCTTCCACCCTTATGTCAATAGAATATAAGTTACCATGAGAACATACCTTACAATGGCCTTCTGTCTGCATCTGGGAAGAAAGTAAGCGTAACAGAAAATAACAGCTGGCGTACCTAATACCAGGACTTGAAAAAAGGAACACAGGAACACAGCTAGAAGGTATTAAAATCAGTGGGAGTTCTTGATCGCAGCAGAATAAATTGAGTAAGCAGGCTATTTCCTGGTAATATATACTACACTGAAACTCTGTATATTTAGCACTTGTCTGTAGCAGGCTTTGTGATCATTTGCAGAAGGCCGTAAAGCTTATCTTCCAAAAACTTTATTGATGGCTTCGGTGCGGTTTTGTACATGGAGTTTCTTGTAAATACGATGAATGTGCTGACGGACTGTACCAGATCCGATGGATAGCTGATGAGCGATCTCTTTGTAAAAAAGTCCTTTGGAAAGGCCATCCAGAATTTGTTTTTCACGTTCAGAAAGATGATACTCTTCCGTTTGTATTGCCTTTTCCTGAAAAGCAGTGACTACTTTTCGCGCAATGGATGCACTCATGGGAGAACCACCAGCTGCCAGTTCCTTTAAGGCGTCAATGATCTTATGGGGTTGTGTTTTTTTGAGCAGGTATCCACTTGCACCTGCTTGAAGCGCTTCAAAAACCTGTTCACTGTCTTCGTAGATGGTAAAGACAATACATTCAACAGAGGGATAAAAGTTCTTAATAGAACGAATGCAATCAAGTCCATTCATGGCAGGCAGGCTGATATCCATTATCAGTAAATCGGGTAGATTATCTTCCATACCTGCCAGTGCCGTCTCTGCACTTTCATAGGTGGCTACACAGACAAATTCACCAGTTTGATGGAGAAGAAAGCGTAATCCTTCCCGAACTTCTACTATATCTTCTACAATACTAACCCGAATTGGCTTTTCCATTATCATTCTCTAATCAGCAAAGATGCAAGCTACAAAAGCAGTTCTTTATTCTCAATAGAACATATGTTACTATCTTCAGAACTATGTTACTATCTTCCCAAGTACATTCAATATAGTTAGTCTCTATCTAATATGTACACTAATGAGAATACGATAATGGGTATAATAATGGATACAATATTACAGAAAAGCTAGTTGATCAAAAACCAGAGCTTTTTTATCTGGTATAGTTACCAGATAAAACCGGTTTATTATGCATTTCCTAGTATCAAATCAGTGTTTTGATACTTTGACCCAATCCACACATGTTAGCTACCTTATGGATTGGGTTGTTTAGTTGATTGATGCAGCTATTGCAGCTCAATAAAAACACGAAGAGAGAGGATAGTGCCTTGTGACATTTTACTATTTGAATCAACACTATCCCCCTCAGATAAAAATAACAATTCACCGCCAATCTCTGAGGCTCGTCGCTGCATATTTTTCAGACCATTGCCAAAGACCCGCTTAGATTCTACATCTATACCCTTGCCATTATCCCTTAGATAAAACAGTAATTCTCCTCTTTGTGCCCTTTGACTAAACCCTTGTTGTAGTTGCTGATATTCTATAGAGAGTTCTTTCCACTCAATACGAAGCTCTACCTGTGAAGCATCCGCATGCTTGATAGTATTATGTACGGCTTCTTTCAGAATCAGATATACATTGCGTCGGAAGGATTGTCCAAGTGAAACTTTTGGGACAGATGGAGGCGGAAAAAAATGATAGGGAAGCCCTGCATTTTCCAGGGTTTCGGCCAGGTTAACACGAATGTATGCCAGTAGATCTGGCAAAGTATTATACTCATCATTGATCAACCAGATTACCTCATTCATTTTTTCAATGAGTCCGCTGGCCGTTCTGCTTAGCTTTTGTAAGGTTGTATCTGATGATACGTTTTCCGGATTTACTTTCCGGAGCTGCTCCCTCTCAGGAGAATCAACTACAGGTGAATGGTAGGAACTGTGCAGGGAGTGTGTTAAATACAACATAGAGGTAAGGCCTGAACCTATTTCATCGTGTAACTCCTGACTGATGCGTTGTCGTTCCTGTGCCTGTCCTTCTAGCAATGCTTTCAACCGTACATTTTCCTGTTGAGCCTGTAGCGTAGCAAGGGTGGATTGATACAAAGTCTGTCGCTGTATATAATAACGATAGCCAGATAAAAGAAGAAGTATCATCAGCGCCAAAACGATTCCTGAGGCAATGAGCCAGTTACGTTGCAGACGGGTCTGCGTTGTCTTTTTCTGCAGAAGCAAATTTTGCTGCAGTGCCTTGCTGCGCTGTTTTTGCAGCTGGTACTGGGTTTCCAGTTCCTGAATGTTGTTGACTATCTGATCATTATGAATCAACTGCCGGATCGAGTCCTGTTTGTCAAGTAATGGTATTACTAAGTGATCTTCCCGACGCGCAAGTGCTATTTCAGCCCGCATACGGTATAGATCTGAAAGGATCTCTTTGAAATTGTTTTCGCTTGCCAGGGCAATAGCGCTGTCCGCTGTAGCAGCAGCGAAGAGAAGTTGCTTTTTTAAAAAATAATTTCGGGCCAGCCCCTGCAGGATATAAGCTTTTGCTGAAAGATCTTCTACTGCATCCGCCAATGGTAAGGCTTTTTTGAATACCTGCATAGATAAATCCGCCCGACCCTGACTATTATAAATCTGTCCCAGATTAATCAGAGCGGTTTCCTGTAGGATCAGATCTTGCAGCGCTAGTCCGGTCTGATAAGCCCGTGTCTGATAATGAATGGCTTTGGATAGTTGCTCCATCTTCAGATAAGCATTGCCCGCATTGATACATGCCTGGCCGATAGCATAGGAATCCTCTCCTTTTTCGGCTGCCTGCATAGCTTGCAATGCATGAGATAACGCTTTTGTATATTCTCTGAGATTAATGTAAAGTCCGGCCAGATTATTATGCAATAAACTGATGGCTTGTCCAAACGGTTGATTTTCAATAAGAGCCAGGGCTTTTAATTCATAAGCGGCTGCTTGTCTGTAATCCTCCTTATACTGATAGACACTACCTACATTCGCATAGGATTTCCATAACTGTTGGGTCAATCTATGTTTTTTACACAAGGCTACAGCCTGTAGATTCAGACGGAGTGATTCGTCAAATTTACCTTGGGTATTGAGCACAGCAGTGTAATTGCTGATGTATTTGACAACACCACTCATATAGCCAATCCGTTCACTAAGGTCTCGGGCCTGCCGATAAAAATAGATGGCAGAATCAGGTTGATTGCCTTCGTATTGCTGACCCAGTGTCAGATATAACAATACCTTGTTTGTATCTGCAGGTGTGGTGCGCAACACTTTTTGCAGGCTGTCTTTAGGTAATCCTGCTATAAATTGTCCATATAAGCTTCCACTTATTAGTCCCAGTGCTGCCAAAAATATCCATTTCAGCTCTATTGAATGCGTTCTTTTAAGACAGCTACAACCGGATATAAAGTGGCGAGTCAGAATAGTGAAAAGGAAAAATTTGCGTTTCAGACACAGAAAGGTAATCAGACACAGAAAGGTAATCAGACACAGAAAGGTAATCAGACACAGAAAGGTAATCAGACACAGAAAGGTAATCAGACACAGAAAGGTAAATAGTAAAGATAAGAAAACGACAATGAGAATAGGGGATAGCATAAAAGAGTGCAGATGATAGCATACCAGAGATAGAATGAATTGTTCTTATCCGTAAGATTATGTGTTGACCCTCATGCCTGATTCTGTCTGCCTGCTTTAAGCTGTTTACTTCCATCTGTTTGCTGCCGTTTTCACTTAGCGTGTTCGTCTTTGCCATTTGTTCTTATCAGTTAAAGGCTCTGAGCACAGAAACACTTTTGCAAGGGATCAATTACTTGAGGCTTTCTTGAATCATTAAAAAGGTATTTCTATGCTAAAAGATACAAACTTTTTTTCTCTCTGCCATCTTGCAGAGCTTCATTTGGTTTTTTTGGAAATAATTCATACAAGTATAATGGGAAAATAAGGCAGCTGGATATCATTTTTTTGTTGATAGGTATAAAAACATTTTTTGATTTTGTCTCATCAGGAGGGGATGAGAACACAATGTTTCGATTTATTCCACGCCTGGCACAGTGGACATTTTGAAGAACGGAACTGTCAACCTACACAGATACTGAACTACATATATACTGAATCCAAGCAGGAACCTTTCATTTTGTGTGTCCGTCCCATTGAGCCAAACTATTGTTAGCGGCTGTAACTTTTGTCGTCTGCAGTAGCTGGTTATATAGCGGCTGAAAATATACAAAAGGGGAAATTTATCCTGTCTTTGTTAGCTCCGTCGGTACATAACCAAATTGCTTTTTGAAAGCGAATGAAAAGTGGGACAGGTTTTCAAAACCAACTTCTAAATACACTTCTGAGGGACGTTGGCCTTTCTTTGAAATCAAAAAATGGGCTTGCTCCAAACGCTTTTGTTGTAACCACTTTTCGGGTGTTGTTTCAAATAGCTTTGTAAAATCCCTTTTAAATGTGGAAAGACTACGACCGGTGAGTTTGGCAAACGATGAGAGGGGAATGTTATATTTGTAATTATGGTTCATATATGCTTCCAAATCTATCTTATGAGGCTCGCTGAAGTCAAACAGAAAATTTTGAAATACACTCCCTGTTTGAAGCAGTAACTCAATGGCTTCACAGGTTTTAAGTTCGGCAATCTTTGCAGTAAGTTTCTTGGGACTATCTATATAGGGCAGCAATGAGTCAAAGAAACCTTTCAAAAACACATTTCCCGTCAGATCAATCATAGGTGTCCCTTTATAGGCACTTTGTTTTGTAATATTATTTTCGGCTGCGTATTGCTTCAAAGATTTTTGGTCAAGAAACAGGCTGATTAACGCGATGGGTTCACCATTCGGACCAAGGTTCTTCAATTTTTTGAATAACTGATTTCTGCGCATTAAACAAATTGCTTCTTCTTTCATTACAAATGTGCTCTGGTTTGTAAAATAGAGTGATTCACCCGAAAGCATTATTCCTAAAGCGTGTTCAGGAAAGTAATGTTCAGTGCTCTTTATTTTTTGATAACTACAGGAATACACCATATTATGCTGAAGAATCAAGCTGCTTTCCATAATATATTATTTTATGTGAATCCTAATCAGATCTAACTGTCAAAATGTTCTAAAATAGGGTCTGCTTGCCAAAGGTGAAAATGGCCACGAAATAGATATCAGGATTACAAGAAGTCCCATTGTAAACCAAATAGCCATCGTGCGAAACTTCTCGTTGTCCTTGATTGTGTTTTTTACCTGGACAGAGCCAATGGTAATAATTACAATTGCAAGTAACATCATTGAGCCATGTTCCATTTCGAAAAAACGCATTTGTTCATCCTTGACTGCATCCTTGTAGTTATGCAAATAGTAGTCAATGATCGGGCTGACAAAGTACAAACAAAGCCCGACACCTAATTGAATATGGGAAATTGTTGAAGTAACAAGTCTAATTGTATGGTCAAATTTTGAAAATGGTTTGCCTGAAAACCATCCTGAATAGGCGCGGTAAATCGCATAAAGCAAACTTGTCAGAACCAGCCAGCGAACCGATGAATGCATTGCCAAAAGTGTGATATAGATTTTTCTTTAGTTTTATAGTTCAACTGCATAAGAATTACTCTTAACAACTGGTACTTAATAACTGGTACTTAACTTACTCAGGGTTCACCTGGTAGTTTTAGTTGACTCCTTTTACGCTAACTAATTTACTCTAATTAATTTACTCTAACTAAGCGGATTTTGATAGTGTGTCTTTTGACTTTGAGCTTAACGACTGATGCTGCTTTTCATTAGTTTATACTTTTTAAGGTGTTATTTTATTTGGCTCAATATTAATCTCTCTAACATTTTATCAGACAAAATACTCCGTAAAAATAACAACGGTTTTGCCATCGAACCACCAGCATAGCGTGTTTTTGGCTTGTTTGCTTCAATTGCTTTTTTAATCAGTCTTGCAATTACAATAGGTTCGGAGTTGTTGTTTTCTGTTCGTTTATACCCTTTTTCTGCTCCTTTGACCATTTCTTTGTAGGCAGAGTTTCCTGAAACACGAACCAAACTTTGCATGGCGATCTCACCCCATTCTGATTTTATTCCGCCCGGTTCAATAACAATTACGTCTATACCGAATGGTTTTACTTCCATTCGCATCGAGTCACTCAAGGCTTCAATGGCAAACTTACTTGCGTGATACCACCCGCTCAGTGGCAAAGCAATTCTTCCGCCAACGGAAGAAATGTTTACGATTTTACCGTATCTGTTTTCTCGCATTTTCGGTAAAACTAATTGAGTTAAATGCATTGCCCCAAATACGTTTACTTCCATTTGAGACTTTGCTTCCTGCATTGTCACGTCTTCAATGGCACCTTCCGAACCGAAACCTGCATTGTTTACCAATACATCAATGCTACCTGCTTCTTTGAAAATATGTTCAACACAAGTCTGAATACTTTCCTCTTCAGTAAGGTCCAATGCAATCGGTTGGATCCCGTAGGTTGTGAGTTCTTGCATTTTTTCCATTCTACGTGCAGCACCGTACACATTGTAGCCATTTTGTGCCAGATAAATTGCGGTTGCTTTGCCAATTCCTGCCGAAGCGCCTGTAACTAAAACATTTTTTTTCATATCTGTATTGTTTAAAAGGTATAGTACAAAGGTAATTTAGGCTTGCAATGTGTGTTTTGTTGAAACGTCCAGGTTTGTGTGCTGAAACGTTCAAACTGATGGTTAATTTCTACTCATTTTTATTTATTCTTATTTATTTATTCTCAGTAGACTAATCTTTAGATTTTCCTCTAACCGATCAATTATTGAAAACACACATATTAAAAACACACAACAAAACATGATGCAAGTCTGAATGCACCTATCGATGATAAGAAATGGAATATAGTTTGTTATCGTTGTTCATTTTTACTTGTTTTTCTGACAGCTTGTAAGTTAAAAGTGATAATGGATCATAACCGGCTTATTTGTCATCATGTACAACTGAGTAAGCATCTGTCCTTCAGGCAGGCCGATCAGATCCGGGATTCGGCCAACTTTTTAAACCACAATACGTTGCTGATTGGACGATGTTGATTGGTATCATTTTCCGATCACCCAAGGGAATCTTTGGATGATTGGATCTGGAAATTGGAACAAGAAATGTAAACAAGAAGCCAGGTCCATTTTAATGTAAGTTGAGTTCTGGATTAATGGTGTTTATAAAATAGTGATTATAGGCTACAAATTGGCTAGCTATTTCCAAAGTCTCAAAATATCCTCTTGGTGTTTGGGGATCGTCACACTGGAAATCCTGCGGGTGGTTCTGCAGGGAATGATGCGTAAACAGCCAGGTGTACCCAATTGATATAACCCAACTGTCAAGAGCAGATGAATAATCATTGGGGATGAATTGCTTTCTACAGATGGGCGGCTTACCGATGGATGCCTTGATTGCTCACCGGGCATTCTTTAGGAGATAGTTGTGGAGGCAATTTTGTTTTCATAGAGTTTATTAATTTTTTGGCTTTGCTGGTTTTTCACCTCTGCCGCCTGATCAAGCCAACCCAGCACTTTTTCTTTTCCAAAAATGGATACAACCACAGTTCCTATACCGATTGTACCCAGCATTATTAGAAGCCTTTTATTCTCTTGTGCAATCGGTTTAGCTGAATTCCACCTGCTTGAGTTATTCTCACTAATTGTTAATAAGGAATTATTAATACAGAATCTCAATCCTTCATACTTAATATGGATCATAGGTATGATCCATATTAGTAAGACACATCAACCCTTTAGAAAAGTATATGTATTTGATGATCAGGTTTGTAGAGATAATGCACCGCAGTAGAGAATTATCCGCATCATCTTACAAGCCCAAAAATCATCCACTCAGGGCACAGTGTTTTCAACTTACACACTAACTCGATACTACATTAAATCTCGATGCTATACTAACGTGTTTACATGTTACCACTTTATCCCTATTACTTTAATAAGATGTTAGTGCCCTTTAGTGGCTGTAGAATGATCATACGCTTTAGGAACGTCTTAATGTGAAAACGTAGTTCTTCTCTCAACGCTTCTGCTTCATAAGAAGAGGCAAACGTAGTATTTATGAACATGTTTTAGAGAATATATTATTTATAAAAAAATAAAACAAACAGCAATCTATGAAAAAATTAGAAATGATTACCCGGCGCAAGGCCATCAGTGGTTTAGGTGCCGGTTTGGCCACTGCCATGACACCCGGATTGGCAGTTGGCCAAATGCCTCATACAGAGTCGACTGCTCAACTGGAAGATCCGATCCAGAAGTATCCCAGGCCTCCTTTCAAATCACAGACACAACCCTGGCCAGGGCTAGCCAGCAAAATGGACCCCAAGCCAGACCATGGAGAAGCGAGCTACAAAGGTTCTGGTCGTCTGAAAGGCCGTAAGGCTCTTATTACAGGTGGCGATTCAGGAATGGGCAGGGCAGCCGCTATTGCATATGCGCGCGAAGGAGCCGATGTGGCTATCAATTATCTGCCCTCTGAAGAGGCTGATGCCCAGGAAGTAATTGCTTTGATCAAAAAAGAAGGCCGCAAAGCCATTGCTATTCCAGGAGATCTTCGTGAGGAAGCTTTTTGCAAAAAACTGGTAAATGAGGCAGTCAATGGCTTGGGCGGTCTGGATATTGTAGTGAGCAATGCCGCCCGCCAGCAAGCAGTGGCATCTATTCTGGATATATCCACTGAACAGTTTGACTGGACGATGAAAACCAATATCTATGCTCCCTTCTGGATCATTAAAGCAGCCTTGCCTCATCTCAAACCCGGATCAGTTATCATTGGCACTTCCTCAGAACAAGCTACCAACCCTTCTGCAGACTTATATGATTATGCACAGACCAAGGCGGCTACTACCAATTTTGTTCGTTCACTGGCAAAACAACTCAGTCCAAAGGGCATTCGTGTGAATGGAGTAGCACCGGGTCCTATCTGGACACCTTTGCAGGTGAGTGGTGGAGCTACCCAGGAGAAGCTTCAGAAGTTTGGAGGGGATACACCAATGGGCAGACCAGGTCAGCCCGCCGAGCTGGCTTCGATTTATGTACAACTGGCTGCCAGTGATGCCACTTATGCTACCGGACAAATCTATGGTGCAGCCGGTGGAGGAGGACTCCCTTAGCGATAGGGATAATCAGTGAATGGTTGACTGGATTAAAAACAATTAACCAACCATTTACTGTGATATACATATATTTATCTTTTTTGTGTAAGCCATTGGAAATCAGTTTTTAAGCAAAGTTGCTTTGTGAACACTCTTTTTCAATGGCTTAGTCATTCTTTCATTTTATCACATACCTGCACATTAACACATACCTGTACAAACTTGCTTATTTCTACTTTCTACAGATAGGCTACATTCAGAATACCTGTATGAAAGATCTTTGTGATATAAATAAATTAAGTCACTTTTATTTCAATCATCCTCTAAAAGTATCTTACACATTAACTAATTGTAGCTAATTTATAGACATATTTAATAATTATATAAGATGTAATTTACAGTGAATAGCCATAAAAGAGTTTATTTACAGACGGATGATTTTATTGCAGATCAATTTGCCTTTAATTAGTTTTTACATCTTACTGATAAATGTGCTACAATGAAAATTACAGGTCATTTCATCAATGAAATAATTACCACACTTTATCATTTCTACCCAAGAAATATCTCTCCCTGGAGCATTAATTATGAGACCTCTTTGGAAATTCTAAACCAAACTTTGACTCATAAAAAATATGAAGGATCTAAAGCAAATTGGGAGGATTTTCTCAACTATATAAGTGAGACCTATCCAAATTCATTTGTTCAAGATCGTAATTATACCCCAAGTATTTGTTCCTGTTATAAAGTGATTATTTCATTCTGGAATATGTCAGGAAACGATTATACTGTAGTATTTCATTATAGTAATCTAATGCCTTACCATGCTTACTACATCAATGAAAAGAAGCATAAACCAGAAACTGTTCATGAAGAACACCCACCCATGACGGATGCGATGTTAGAAGAATTGTATCGAAATCCACCCCCTCCACCGCCATTTGAACGTTATTGGAATCAGTCTCCTTCTGCAATAGCTCCCATAGTTGACCAAATTCTTGAGGCTTATCCGAAATTCCTTCCCAGACTGCAATTATTTCCAACGGAATTATTACATTATCGGGTATTACAAATAGGAACACAACGGAGAGAAATGCATGAAGCTACTATATTTGACCTTTTGTTTACCGATGTGTGGGAAGATGCTTAATTTATTCAAAAGTGAAACCTGTTACAGGGAAACCATTTACTGATATAGATACTTTCTGATATAAATTATTTAATAGGTATGTAATCCCAATAAAAAATCACAACAAGTTCAGGCTTTTAGAACAAATTTGGATCATAGTTTCTAAATTTGGCTGACCACTTGAACCTTTTTACTTGATGAATCAGTCAAAGATTACACCAAAAGGGTACAAAGTACTTGCGGTGGATGATAATGAAGAAATTACTGAACTGCTTGAATATACGTTAAGTAAGGAAGGCTACCAGGTCAAAACTACCTGGGATGGTTCAACGGCGATTCCACTGGCACAGTCCTTTCTTCCGGATCTGATCCTGCTTGATATTTCGATGCCTATCATGGATGGAATTGAAGCCGGACATCTCCTCAAACAAATACCCACACTTGAAGATACCCTTTTGGTTTATTTAACAGCCCGTATAGAAGAATATGCTGAGGTAGCTGCGTTTGACATTGGCGCAGATGATTATGTGGTAAAACCCATTAAACCACGAGCGCTCGTGAGTCGTTTGAAAGCTTTATTCAAGCATAAAAGCGCACAGGAGCAAATAACAAGTGAGTTGCACATAGCTGATCTGAAAATTGATAGTCACAGCTATACCATTACTTATCATACTAATGTCGTCCAGTTACCGAAAAAAGAATTTGAACTATTGCATTTCTTAGCTCAACATAAGGGGATGCTATTTACGCGTGAACAGTTGTTAACCTATGTTTGGGGGACAGGTACGCATATTACTCCACGTACAGTAGATGTGCACATTCGGAAAATCCGGGAACGTATACAGGTCGATTACATTAAAACCATAAAAGGAATTGGTTATAAATTTGATCCTGAACCCGAAAATAACTAATACCAAAGTAATGAGTATCCGCGCAATTAGGCTCCTGATCTATTACCTGTCTGCTTTATATCTCTCAACTATATCCTATCTCTCAACTATATCCTATCTCTCAACTATATCTTTTCTCAGATATAACTTAAACCAAATTATTTTTAACTGACTATACACCTTTTGTCCATTTGATGCATTATGCTGAAAGAATTGGGCTTGGCTATCAGTATTGTGCAAATATGGCTAACAAACTACTTGACAGGTGATAGTATTCTTATTGGAGACAGGTAGGTACAGATTGTTCTTCTAAAAAAACAGATAAAACCAAAGAGCAGATTTAAAGATTTGTTAATTGGTTGTTTTTCTGTCTTTCTGCAAATCTGTATACCTTACTACCCGTTACAATAACTTCAATAATTGACCTGTAACTATGTAATGATAGTGGATTATTTGTGTCCAGAGAAGACAATAAAAAAGCTGATAAGATAGTTTGCAAGGAAGAAGTTTAGTTTGTGGGAAGAATATTTGACTCACAGAAAAAAAATACTATCTTTCTTCTCTAATATACTGTAATACTGGCGACTACCTACTGTCATTGCACCCCGAAGATCCAAACAGCAATAGATTGCAGTGACCTGATAATAGCAGTGAAACATTGATGATGCATAAGCCAGATGATAATAAGTCTTAGGCAATATTTGTAGATGATAGTAAGTCATAGGCTTCTATAAGCCAGGTGTTAGTGAATAATTATCTGTTCCAATCCAAGTATTCAGAAAATCAGTTTTGATGCCCTATAGAAACAGGGAATAGTAAAAGAGAAATCTATACCGAGAGCTACTCGGTCAGGCATCCATTGTAACATCCATTATGTGACTTTCATGTATGTGGAGACAGGTTAGTTATAATGCCAGGATTTGTTACAAAGTTATAGGTAGATAAGGCGACTTTTCTCTACTCCAGATCAGTAGCTATATGATTGATAAAGTTTATTAAGATAAGACCCATACAACGAATCAAAATCCGTGAACAATAGGATGGCTTTACTAACGGTTGGTTAGTATGTTTATGGGTAGGTGCAGAAAAAATTAGCTTACAGGGAATTAACAAATAAGTAGCAATACAATTCTTTACTCTGTCAATAAATCCCCAAGCTTGTCTATGTCTAATCCTGTTTTACACATCAACTAGTCTGTCTATGATCAAATCCTTACGAATTTTTTGGAGGAAGTCGTTTTGTTTTTTTCTGTTGTCCGGGCTGGCAATTCAGGCCTTCCCCATCCAGTCAGCTCTGGCAAATCATACGGCACCACAGTCTATTCTGAGTGATATCACTCTTATACATGTAGTGGAGTGGCCAGTTGATATTCCAATTGTTGATATTCCAATCGTTGATATCCCCATCAAAGGGAAAGTTAGAGGAAGTGATGGACAAGGTTTACCCGGTGTGACCGTGCTTGTCAAAGGCTCCACCACAGGCGTTTCTACCGATGTCAATGGCAATTATTCCATACAGGTTGAAGGTCCGGAAACTATTCTTGTTTTTACAGCTGTGGGATATCTGAAGGAGGAAGTCACAGTTGGGAGCCAAACAAGTATAGACATTAATCTGGTTGAAGACATACAAACACTGACAGAAGCAGTGGTAGTAGGTTATGGGACTCAGGAGAAAAAAGATGTAACAGGCGCTATTTCGGCTGTCAAAGGTACTGAGATTGAAAATCTTCCATCCGGTGGAGCACAACAGGCCCTTCAGGGGCGAGCAGCTGGCGTGAATGTTATCCGCAACGGGGGCGCTCCGGGTAATGCGGGCTCTATACGCATCAGAGGCATAGGAACAGTTAACAATGCTGATCCGCTGATTATCATCGACGGAGTCCCTGCCGGCAGCATGAATGACGTTAACCCCAACGACATTGAATCGATGGATATCCTCAAAGATGCCTCTTCTTCGGCTATCTATGGGACCCGTGCTGCAAACGGAGTAGTTATTATTACAACCAAGCGGGGCAAAACAGGACAAAAACTCCGTTTTACACTCAATGGGTATTCGGGTATATCCAACCGTATCAAGACAATTGATGTGCTGGATGCCCCTACACTGGCTCAGTTAAAGCGGGAGCGATATACCAACGACGGATTAGCTATTAATCCAATCTGGGAGAATGCTGCCTATCAGACGCAGCAAACCAACTGGCAGACAGAGATCCTGCAACAGGGTACTACCTCCAATGTTGATCTGTCTATGGCCGGAGGAGGAGAGAAATCTTCGTTTTTTCTTTCCGGAGGATATTATGATGAACAAGGGATGATTCGCAAATCCTACTATACCCGCTATACCTTCCGTATCAACTCCGATCACAAGATCAGCGATCGGTTTAAAATTGGCCAGAGTCTGCAGTTTACCAACCAGAAAGACAATGCGCCTAATACCTTATCAGCCCAGGATGGATTGTTATGGAGTGCCATCCGTTTCCATCCGGGTCTACCTGTAGAAAAAGCGGATGGAAGTTATAGTACCTCTCAGATCAGCTCGGAATTTGGCGATATTAACAATCCTGTCTTTACCATAGATACACAGGACAAAAATTCTGTTCGCAACCGCATTCTGGGAAGTATAAACGGAGAGTTTGAGCTATTACCAGGCCTGAAAGCCAAAGCCAACTTTGCCCTGGATGGTACCATTACTGACAAACGTGAATTTAACATTATTGTCAATGATCAGATTCGTACAAACTCGCGCAATTCGCTCACAGTCAGCAATGAAAAATACTATGCCTTTTTGCAGGAATATTTTCTTTCGTTTGACAAACAGCTTGCTTCCCATACACTCTCTCTGGTAGGTGGGTATACCTCACAGACGTTTAATGATGTCTATAACCGCTCACAAGGCAAAGACTTTCTGGATGAATCACCTGATATGCGCTATCTGCGTGCCGCCCAGGCAATTACAGAAGTTTATGGAACACGCGATTATGATGCATTGCAATCTGTCTTTGCCAGAGGTAATTATGCATTTAAAGATCGCTATCTGGCAACAGTTACCTTCCGGGCAGATGGATCTTCCAAATTTGCCAAAGGAAAAAAGTGGGGGTACTTTCCTGCTTTCTCACTGGGATGGCGTATTTCGAGTGAACCCTTTTTTCAGAACCTGACCTCGACCATTAGTAACCTCAAAATCACCGGAGGATGGGGGCAATTAGGTAATCAGGCCGTGGATGCGTTGCAATACCTGGCGCTGATTACTTCAGGCTACCGCTATTCATTTGGGGGACAGAACACAACAGGTGCTGCTCAAAGCCGGATTCCGAACCCTAATATTGGCTGGGAAACGGCTGAAATGACAAACGTTGGATTAGAAGCCGGATTTCTGCAAAATCGCCTTTTAGCTACAGTAAACTATTTTATCAAAGATACCAAGAAAATGCTTCTGCCTCCTCCTTCATTAGGATCCAATGGTAGAGCGACTATCCCGGATCAGAACGTAGGCCAGTTGCGTAATCTGGGTCTGGAACTCGAACTGGTATATCGTGGTAAGGTCGGAGAGCTTAGTTATTCATTAAGTGGCAATGCTTCCTTTATCAAAAATGAGCTGACCCGCCTTTTTAACGGGAACTTCCTTTCTGCACAAACCTATGGCAGAACAGGCCAGGAAATCACCCGTAGCTATGAAGGACATCCCTATGGTACCTTTTATGGCTGGAAAACAAACGGGCTCTATCAGAATCAATCTGAAATTGACAATGATCCCAGTATTGCCAATGATAATCGGCGGGAACAGGAACTAATTCAACCAGGTGATGTACGGTTTGTGGACCAGAATGCAGATGGCATTATTGATGATAGGGACCGCACCATTATTGGCAATCCACAACCGAAGGTAAACTATGGCCTCAATGCGAGTCTAAGCTACAAAGGCTTTGATCTGACACTTTTCTTTCTGGGAGTGGGTGGCGCACAGATTTACAATGCCGACAGGATGCAGGGAATTGATCCTACTTATCCGTTTAATATGTATGTGGAAACAATCAATCGCTGGCATGGGGAAGGTACCAGCAACTCTATTCCCCGTATGAGTACCAAACGTGATAACCTGAACTACCGGACATCTGATCTGTTTGTAGAAAATGGTTCGTTTTTGCGGCTAAAAAATATTTCACTCGGGTATACTCTTCCAAAGGCCATTCTGGATCTGCTGCATATTTCTCAGGCGAGGATCTATGTAACTGGTCAGAATATCTTTACCATTACCCCTTATTCGGGTATGAATCCGGAACTGGGCTTTGCTGATGGAAACCGTTCGCAGGGACAATTTGCCCAGCAGAACGTGGACTATGCGCAATATCCGCAGGCCCGTACCTTTACTATCGGAGCCAGTGTTTCCTTTTAATTCCTGATTCTTCTATCGCAAATGCATATGAAAAAGATCGTTTTTATTTTATCTGTATTGATACTGTTTCCCTTCTCTGGTTGTAGTGATGATCTGCTCACTTCTACTCCGTATGGTCAGTCTACTTCTGACCGTTTCTGGCGCAATGCCGATGATGTCGTTGCCGCTACCAATGCGATCTATGAGCCAATGCTGGCAGAAGATTTTCTGGGCCATGCAGAGATGACCTTTGATATTTGTTCGGATGATATGTGGAGAGCTGGCGACCATGGAGAAGATCAGGCTATTGAAGATTTTACCTTTGATCCAAGTAATCCTCAGTTGCGCTATAGCTGGTCATACAAGTATGAGATGATTTCCCGTGCCAATGCTGTACTGATCAATGCCTCAAAAGCTGAGATGGATGAGTCGTTGCGAAAAAGATGTCTGGGCGAAGCGTATTTTCTGAGAGGGTTTGCGTACTGGAGATTATATCTGATCTATGGAGAAGTTCCTGTTTTTACAGAGGAAGATGTGCTGGCAGGCAATCTGAATAAAGCCAAATCTACTTTTGAGCAGATGCAGACCCAGATTGAATCTGATTGGCTCAAAGCAGTAGATATGCTGCCAGTAAGCTACGATGCCAATAATCTGGGCAGAGCATCACAAGGCACTGCCTATGGCTTTCTGACCAAGCTGTATGTCTATGAGCAGCAATGGGCAAAGGCCATCCAAACCGGCGAAAAAATTACAACCAATGCAGCCTATAAGCTGGCAGATAGTTTTGTTGAAAATTTTCAGATTGCCACAGAAAACAATCCGGAAGTGCTTTTTGCCCTCCAATATAAAGATGGCTGGACAGGAGATGACTGCCCGGCGATCTATACTACACCTCGTCCATGGGGTGGATGGGACTTTCAGGAACCTATCCAGGATCTGGTTGATGAGTTTGAGGAAGGTGATCCCCGCCTGAGTTATACCGTTTTTAGACCAGGGGATCAGGTAGATCTGGGAGGAGAAGAGGGGGTGCAGCAGTATACGACAGATTTGTCTCAGACAGGGTATCACTTTCGGAAATATGCCAGCTGGCGTACTACCGGAGGGCTCGATCAGGGACAGAATGCACCACTGTTACGCTCTGCGGATGTGTATTTGCTGGTAGCAGAAGCCAAAATTCAGTCCGGACAGAGTGGGGATGCGGAACTGAATGCGGTACGTATCCGGAACGGACTACAGCCAAAGAGTGGTGCAACTATGGAAGATATCATTCATGAACGACGTGTGGAGCTTGCTTGCGAAAATGAGCGTCATCAGGACCTGATGCGATGGGATAAAGCGGGTGTTATTGATATTGTGGCGCATTACAAAAAAGACAGAGGACCTCTTAAACCGGCGCGTAACTTCCAACGGCCAAAACACTATTATTTCGCTTTGCCACAACGGGAGATTGATCTGAGCAATGGTGTGCTCAAACAAAATGAGAATTATGCTCAATAATAATTCTCTATCAATAACAATCCCAAGAATAATCTTCTGTAAAGAATACTACTTGCCTGAAAGAAACCAGACAAGTAGTATTTTAGTTTCCTGACTCATCTTGAATATTCGCCTAATGTATTGCTTATTTTCCTATTGCATATCTTTACTCCGTTTCATTGTCTGGGTTGGTTTGCTAGTCACCTGCTTTTGTTTACTGATGTGTTGTCAACCCAAGTCCTATACCAATACCGATTTTCTGGGCAATTGGAAGACAGATTCTGTCTACAATTATGCAAATGGATTTGGCATGCCCTATAATACACCCATTACAGAGTGGGGCGAATACGAGTATGATGGTTCTGGCTGGGTAACAGAAAGAAAACATCGCCAGTCCCGGCGACTACGTTACCAGGTTATAGAACGGGATTCGCTCGTCTACCAGGATAGTACAGGTGAGTTTCTGAGTGGCTACCGGATTATGCGGCTCAACGATCAGGTGCTGGTACTAAAAAAACAAAAAGAACCTATGCTGTCGGGCAAAAATCAGACTATTTTTGAAATGCGCTTTTTTTCCCGGACAGGTTTGACAGACGGCGTCGTCCGTTAAAGGGACTACCCGTGAAGGGATCGTTTGGGACCTGTTATAAAAGTCTTCCCGAAACTGCTATTAAATAGAAAATGCTATTAAATGAAAGATTGCATCAAAAATCAGTAAATCGGGCTATGCTTATTTAAAGCAATAGTCGGTATAATCTTTCGTGCTTTCCCCTGAAAGTCATATACAGTCAGCTGACAGGAAGCTTCTATCCAGTAACTACGGGTAGACTGGGATAAATACGAAGATCCATAATAAAACTCAAGTCGCTGAACTCTGCCTGATGGAAAACGAAGCTCTGCCCATGCATCCAACGCTTGAGGGGTAAAGACTCGTTTACCCGAAGGCCTGGAAACAAGAAATGTTTTCAGGCTATCATTATTCTGTGTTGCCAGAAGGATTTTTTTTCCCGAAGACAAACAGACCTCTGCCAGTGCCTTTGCATCCTTATCCACCCAGAATCCGCTTTTCTGCGCGGGCACAGGGATAAACTTTCCCTTTCCGTTTCCTTTCAGCAATAGCCCACCCGATGCATCATAACATCCGGTAATGGACTCGGTAGCATACGAGTTTCCGATTAAAAGTAAATCCGGATAACTGTCTCCATCATAATCACCACTTACCATGCCAAAGACCGGACTTACCTGAGCCGCCAGTGGAAGGGCAGCTAAGGCAAACTTTCCTTTGCCTTTATTTTCAATATATACACTTTCCAGACGTTCACAGGAAAATACGCTGGCAGCCTTTTGTTCTTCAACAGAGAAGATATCGGCCAGCGTGGCACGGGCATAGGGAGCGTAGGCTGGAAATCTTTTTCTCAGATAATTCATCTGACTTATCATTTCATCCCGTGAATGCACAGGATAGAGTGAATCATTTTTTTTGTGTGTATCTCCACTTACCTGAAAAATGACCGGATCAACTACTCCATTCTGATCAAAATCGTTGGCATATAGTACCAAGGGTCTTTGAGCAGATGCATGGTATTCATTGTTAAGTCCCAGGTTTCCTAGTACGTAGTCAGTATCGTTATCTCCATCAAAGTCAGCAGCAGTGATGCTGTTCCACAAACCGTGTGTATGAATGAGCCCTGTGGCCTCGGTCACATTTACAAATCGCCCTTTTAGATTGTGATAGAAGGTAATGGGCATCCACTCGCCTGCCAGAATCAGATCCATCCAGCCATCCTGATCAAAGTCTGTCCAGAGCGCACTGCTAACCATGCCTGCTGAGGTTAACTCCGGAGCGAGTGTATAGGTTACATCTATGAACCGTCCCTTGTCATTGCGTAAAATATAACTTTTGGAAGAGAACGGATAGCGGGTAGGTATTACACTGCCCCCCACAAACAAATCCAGATCTCCATCCCGGTCATAATCGGCGGCACTGACACAGGTGCCACTACTACGCATACGGGGTAATGCATCAGGCGTCAGCGTAAAGTTTCCTTTTCCATCGTTGTGATACAACCGGTCCTGATAGTAAGCTGAGCCGGGAGCAAATTCACTGCTGCCGCTCACCACAAACAGATCCAGGTCCTTGTCTCCATCAGCATCAAAAAGTAAAACGCCTTCATCTTCTTCATATTTTTTTCCCATTACCAGTGGCTTATGTTTAAAAGTGCCTCCCTGATGCTGAAAAAAAAGCCTTCCGGAATGGTTAAAGGCACCCCCAACATAAAAATCTTCCAGCCCATTCTGATCCATATCCCCTACTGCCAGCCCGGGTCCCTGCTGGGAAAGCAGATGCAAAAGCAAAGGTTGTATTTTAAAGTCAATGTAAGGTTCATCAGTATGTTTATAGTCAAGGTCCATCTGTATAGGTGCTTTTGTGAACAGTACCTTCTCAGCAGGTTTAACTTCTTGCCGGATATGATGAGCGTTAACAGCTGAAAGGGTCCGTGTTCTGTCTGCACGCAGCTGTCTGACACACTCTTTTTTTCCATCGGGCCAGGTAACAATAAGTGAATCAACTTGATCTATATTCCCTAAACCCACATGTAAGACAGGATCAACACTTGACTGATAACCCCGCAAAGGAGACTGTTCGAAGAACTGATGCTGTCTGCCATAAAAAATGTCAACCTTGGCCCCATATCCTTGCGTATTCTTTCCTTCTCCAGTAAGGACAATGCGCAGGAAATGATGTCTACTTTGAACGGATTTCTCAGAACTGGATTTCTCATTTAGTCGGTTACGGTAGACAAAGGCTTCCCGGTCAATATTGTTAATCACCAGGTCCAGATCTCCGTCATTGTCCAAGTCAGCATACGCTGCTCCATTCGAATAGGAAGGCTCCGACATTCCCCATGCCTCTGACTGATCTGAGAAGAGCATGTCAGAGCTACCTTTAAACAAATGATTAGGCACTAATGCCCCTTTAACAGATGTTAACATCCCACTCAGTTGTTTCCTGTACTGAGCATCAGACAAGGTCGAATGAAACGCTTCCATCCGGTAAAGTGCAAAATCCCGGTTGGTGATATCTTTGGGGTAGCCATTGGTAACGAGCAGATCCTTGTATCCATCATTATCAAAATCTGCCAGCAATGGAGCCCAGCTCCAGTCTGTCGCATGAATTCCTGCCAGACGACCAATTTCACTGAAGGTGCCATTGCCATTGTTATGCTGTAATGTATTGCGTACATATTGGGGCGCATATCCCGCCCGAAGTTCGGCCAGATGGCGGTCATAGTTCATCGATCCGAGCATGAGCTTACGCCGCTCGTTAGAGGCTGGCAGCATATCTACCGTCACAATATCGACCAGTCCATCATTGTCAATATCGGCAGCATCATTGCCCATGGCTGAGTAACTCTGATGCTTGAAACAGACAGAAGCCTCTTCTGTAAAGGTGCCGTTCTGCTGGTTGATATACAGCAGGTCATTGGACAAATAATCATTGGATACATACACGTCCAGCCAACCATCCTGATTGATATCGGTAATGGCTAGTCCAAGTCCATACCCCTGATGTACAATGCCCGCTTTTAAACTTACATCCGAAAACGTTTGATCTCCGTTATTGCAGTAAAGCCTGTCGGTAGTAATGGAAGAGCCATCAGACACCTTCGGACGAATAATATTGGGACCCACAGATTCCATTACATTGGTAAGCAGATAACAATCCAGATCCCCATCCCGATCATAATCAAAAAAGGCTGCCTGGGTTGTATGACCGGTAAAATTGAGTCCGTATTGTTGGGCTTGTTCTTTGAATGTATTGTTTTTTTGATTGATGTACAATTCATTGGTTTGTCTGGTGTTTCGATCGGGTTTGGATGCCCGATAAGGACCTGCTTTACACAGGTAGATATCCATATACCCATCTGCATTTACATCCGCTACTGAAATTCCGCTTACCCACCCTTGGGTTTGCATACCAGCCTGTATGGTGATGTCTTCAAAGCGAAAATCACCTTTGTTCAGATACAGTCGGGAAGGAACCATATTTCCTCCCAGCACTACATCCATCAAGCCATCGTTGTTTATATCCAAAATTCCAACCCCCCCTCCATTATAGAAATATTCAAACGTGACAATATTGAGTTGTTGACTTTCCTGCAATCGGTTGGTAAATGTAATTCCGGTATGAGAGGAGGGAAGTGATTCAAATAAGGCTGTTTGTTTTTCTGCGGTTCTTTCTGCGCATCCACTATAGAGTAGCAAAGACAAAAAAAACGCTATATAGGTACAAAAAAGATAGATGTTCTCCTTTCGTATCAAAGGAAGTAGTTGCATATCAGACAGATTTAAGGATAGGTTGGTTTCGTTTGTATGAGCGGAGTATAGTACAAATAGGGTATAGTACCAATAAAATATGTGAAATTTGTACCTGATTTCTTTTTGAATTTAAACTATCTCTTTCTGATTTTGAACTATTTCACCTGAACTAAACTATTTACCTGCCAGGTTGTATTTCAGACAGACAATTTAGCTTTCATATACTTTCCAAATAAATGAATTTTAACCTTAATAGCAAATTCCACCTTTCTTGTAGTTGCTGGCTATTGTTGCTAAAAGCAGTCTGATTGCATATTTGGAAAATACCCAAAATACGAATATAAAGAGTGTTGTCCTGATTTTTGAATGGCATATTTTTCTTACCCAAACTTGCCAGTTACATACTGTTGGGTTTTGTTGTTTTTAAGGCTATGAAAAAGTTAGACAACCAGAGAGTAAAAAAGCCCTCAAGACTCCCTACTACAGCTTTTATCTTCATTGAAGAAATAATCATCTGTTACATTTTCGGTCGTTAATCGGATAGACGACCGAAAGTGTAACAGTATAATGTGTTGAAAATCTATTATTCTGGTTTTTACCAGAAAAGCCAGACAGTTTGCCAATGCTCTATTCTCGAGGCAGCTTATGCTGGAAATGCTTAAAGACTAGAAGCGTCCAGACGATAAGATCAGTGACTTGATAAAAACTAACCAGTTAGCCTCGTTAAAGAAAGGCCTTTACGTACCTGGAGCAAACGCAGAATTGCCGGGTCCGGAGCCTTTCCTTATAGCTAATCATCTGTACAAAGCCAGTTATGTTTCCCTCGAATCGGCTTTATCGTATTGGGAGATTATTCCCGAAAGCGTCTATGAAATAAGTTCTGTGACACTGAACGTCTCAAAACCTATAAAACATCCAAATGCAGGTTTGGTTATCAGCATATTTCTTTTCCCTATGACAGCTTTGGTCTGCCAAGTGTCAGATTACAGCCCAAACAGATAGCTCCGATTGCAAGCCCCGAAAAGGCGCTTTGTGACAAGATCAATTGTATGTACTAAGTTGTATATACTAATTGTATGTATCAATTGTCTGTACGAATGCAGGCACAATCTATTTCTATTCTACATGAAATAACTCCGTTTTTATCCTTCAATATAAAGCCTCACAGAGCCTATCAGGACTTTTTACTATGGATGTTTACTATGGACGTATTGTCAAATGAGACTACATGTGTCGGGATACAATTGAGTAAGCCTTAATTCAGCGTAGAATGGATAGCCAAAACTTAGCTAATTGCACTTTTTGATACGAAGGCTAACTTATATGGCTAGCGCAAAGACTTGATAAGAAAGGTTTACCTATTGTCTATCAGCCGGATTAACTGATACACACTATCTCAAAAAAATATATGCTGGAATATGTAAAGTTACTGCAGGCTATACGAACCGACTATCAAAATCTGAATAAACGTTTTATACTTCGTAAAATAGAGAATACATGTATAATAGCGGAATATGTGACTGAAAACCTTGATAAGAGATATTTTCATGCAGATGGATTTGTGAAATTTCAATTAGATCCAACCAAAGAAGAAGATGGCAGGTTAATTAATTTATTGAAAGGCCAGCCTATAAAAAGATTAACAGGAAAGGATCGTGAACCTGTTTTTGAATGGATCAACAAACAGATTGACAAGTATAGTATAGAAGAATGGCTAAATCCTTAATATCTTCTTAACTTGTAGATAAGGATGATAGTAAGGTTGGTATGATTGTTATCATACTAAGAATAGTTCATCGGATTGACTCTACTTGTCCAAATAGCTTTTTATAAATTCTGCGGGAGGCTAAAAAGCTCTTCCCGCAAGAATAAGTGTATCCTTTATCAGATGAACAGCTTTGCTCAGACCCTCTTTCACATACAGATAGGAGAGGATACTGATAGGAGGGACCCAGACCTATGATTCATTTCTCTGAAAGTCGATAGCCTGTTGAAGGAGATGCATTGACAAGGAGCGGACTGGGCTGAAAACTTACATTATTGGCAAAGGTCCATGGATTTTCTTTCTTTTGAACCTGGCGCCTACAGGTGTATAATGACTCAGAAAGTGCCTGAGTTTTTATGTCCGGCGCGATCCCTGCCATAAAGAGTAAGCTAACTAAAGTGGACCACTTGCGGTTCATTTATCTTGTCAACAGACTTTAGAAATACAGTATTCGACCTTGATTAAAGCTCAGCACCTGGTTTTGATTCATACCAGCTACCCACTCTACAATACTATAAGTTCCACCATACTACATACACTGCCAGGATTGGAAGTTTAAAGGATATAAAGAAAATGCCTGAATCCCTCATAGCTCATAAAATTTATTCTGATGTAGAGGATTGATGTAAAACTGATAAAGGGCGAACCAATTGAAGTCGATAAAGCTTATAAGAACATAGCTGAAAGAACACTGCTGACCGGGAAGTCAAATTCTGGTAAATCATTGCTATGCGCACAGGTAAATAAAAATCATGAGTAGAAAACGTTACATCTCGCTTATTCTAATACTAGGAACGCTAACAGCGTTAGGTCCTTTTTCGATAGATATGTATTTGCCGGGATTTCCGGCTATTGCAACCTATTTGCACACCGACGTGGCCGGTGTAGCACTATCACTCTCCAGCTTTTTTATTGGTCTGGCAGCAGGACAACTATTGTATGGACCGCTACTAGACAAATTTGGCCGCAAAAAGCCGTTGTTTGTTGGGTTAAGTATTTACATTATTGCCTCTATCGGTTGTACGATGGTTACTACACTGGATGAACTGATTGGTTTGCGTGTGATCCAGGCTATAGGAAGTTGCGCGGCGGCGGTAGCATCCATGGCCATGGTACGCGACCTGTTTCCAGTCAATGAAAATGCCAAAGTTTTTGCGCTGCTCATGTTGGTAGTAGGCGCATCGCCCATGGTGGCCCCTACTATTGGTGGTTATGTAACGGCAGGACCCGGATGGCAGTGGGTATTTATCATATTAGCCCTTATGGCTGTTTTTATTTTGGTAGCCGTACTACTTGTGTTGCCCAATACCTATCGACCTGATCCTACCATTTCATTGAAACCAAAGCCCATCATAACCGGCTTTTTAAATGTGTTTAAAATCCCGCAGTTCTACACCTATACCTTCACTGGCTCCTTTGCCTTTTCCGGACTATTTGCCTATGTGGCCGGGTCGCCACTGGTATTTATGAAAGTATTTGGGGTAGATGACACCGTCTTCGGTTGGATATTTGCCGGAATTTCAGTTGGTTTCATTGGCTCAAGCCAGGTGAATAGTCTGGTATTGCGCTATTTTACCAGTGAGCAGATCGTTAAGGTTTTTTTGCCGGCACAGGCTCTGGTGGGAATATTGTTCCTGATCGGTTCGGTAACAGGTGTACTTGGCTTTTGGGGTACTATTGTGATGATTTTCCTGTTCATGTGCTGCCTGGGCATGATCAATTCCAATGCGGCTGCATTAACCCTTGCTCCATTTTCCAGAAATGCAGGTACAGCCTCATCGCTGTTTGGTGCATTACAATTAGGTATTGGCGCGCTGGTATCAACCAGTGTTAGCTTTTTTGACAGCCTTTCTGTTGTACCCTTGGCAGCGGTAATGTGTGGCACAGCAGGTATTGCCTTTGTGCTATTTTTTATCAGCCTTCGTATAAACCGCGGAAAATTTACAGGGGTGACCAGCGAGAGGGTAGTCGTCAGTCACTAGTGCTGTTGTGTTACCGGCGTTGTTCTTGTTCCAGTATCTGTTGTTTAGCAATAACTGTTCAAACTTTCTTTTCCATAGTTTGTAACTGTCGTAGGTAAAACTTGACGCAGATGACTGTGCATTAAAAGCAGCCTGTTTTTAATGCAGACTGCATGAACGGTTTGAGTTAGATTAAAAATTTAGTACAATCTGATAGGAGCGCTGGTGTATGGTTTTTTGTTCTGGATTCTGTTATATAGATTCTGTTATTAGATACCCAGACACAAGTATTGTATTAGGTCCTCGCAGAACAGCAGTACAAATATGTATTTGTACCGCTGTATCGAACCAAACGAACTTACCCTTTCTTTTTCAAACCACCTCTACGCTCAATCCGGTTAATACTCTGATTAATAATCTTGTTACTAGTCTTACGTTCGAAGTATATCATGCTGGAAAGGTGTTTGCTGAAAACCAGTTAGCGATTAATGACCAGTTTTCTATACTGAATTTTTCCGGGTGTGTGCAGATGCAGAATATACAGTCCATTAGACAGATTACTGCCATCGTACTGAACCTGCTTGCTTTGACCTTCCTGCAGTGTAGCTTCAAAAATCCGGTTGATTAACTTTCCATTGGCTGTATACAGATCCAAAGACGTCGGACCTGAATAGGAAACTGTAACTACAATCGTAAATTTACCTGTGGTAGGGTTTGGTAGTATGTTTAGCTGAGTAGTTTCGGCGTTGATTACTTGTTCTCTCTATCAGCTGTGACTTCTCTGGCTCCGCTTATTCCATAGGGAGACAGGCAGGTGCCTGGTATAACTACCGGAGTGGCTGTCGTTGCCATCAGAGGTGTTTGCCAGCCCACTGCCAGATTATCACCACTGGTGGCTTCTTTATGAAGAGCTTCAATATAATACCGTTTGCCTGCCTGAAGCGGAATGCTTAGTGATCTACTCTCACATTTGGTAATGCCTTCTGACCAATATAGAGCATTTACCACCATAGAAGCACTCGCAACATAAACGGCTCATCTATCTTATGCTTTTTGACGAGCGAAATTTCTTTCAAAAAAACATACAATAAATAGACAGATTTGTCTATTTATTGTATGTTTGTGCTATGAAACAACGAGGACAAATAGTAACTGATAAGATACTCGATACAGCCGAAAGACTTTTTTACACGCAAGGGTATTGTAATACAGGCATTAACCAGGTGATAGAAGAGTCCGATATTGCTAAGGCATCTTTGTACAACCATTTTCAGACTAAAACCGACTTGCTTATTGCCTATATAAAGCGCACACATGAACGCTGGTTTGACAGGTTTGAAACTGTCATTAACCAGGTGGCAGATCCGAAGGAAAAGTTACTGGCTATTTTTGACTACCATATGGAACGGCAGCAACTACGTCAGTTTGGGGGGTGTCCATTCATAAAGGCAAATGATGAAGCAGGCATGAGTGATCCTCGTGTCCTATCACAGATACAGCAGGCAAAGCAGCATAGTAAAGATTTCATAGCCGCACTTGTGGCCAATTCAGGGCACAAAAAGCTATTGACCGATCAGGAACTGACACAGACTATCTTTCTCTCCTTAGAGGGTGCCATCGCCATAGGCTCTGTTTTTAAACAACCCAGTGAAATAGAATCTGCAAAAAACATCATTCAAAAACTTATCTGATATGAAACAGCTAACAAATAAATGGCTGGAACTGATTATTGTATTATCAGCACCGTTGCTTTCTGTCATCGATGTATTTATTATCAATGTGGCCATTCCCTCAATCAAAAAAGGAGTACATGCAACCAATGCCCAACTTCAGCTGGTAATTGCAGGATATCTTCTGGGCTATGCAGCATTCCTTATCACAGGCGGCAGGGCAGGGGATCATTTTGGACGTAAGAAGGTTTTTTTCTGGGGAATGTTCTTTTTTACAGTTACTTCCTGTCTGTGCGGACTTTCTATGACTGCCTTTCAACTTAATCTGACCCGGTTCTTTCAGGGACTGAGTGCATCATTTATGGTTCCCCAAACGATTGCTTTCATACAAATACTTTTTACCGATACAAAAGAAAGAGCCAAAGCATTTGGCTTATTTGGGATTACACTTGGCGTGGCAGCCGTTATTGGCCAGGTATTGGGAGGATATTTATCAGACACTCACTGGGTGATAGAAGGCTGGCGACTTGTGTTTTTCATTAACCTGCCAATTGGTATGGTTACACTTTGGACTACCCACACCTATGTGAGTGAAACCCAAAAACATCAAAGTACAGCATTTGACTATACAGGGATAGTAATTCTGACAGTAGCGCTATTTTGTCTTATTTACCCCTTGATCCAGGGCCGGGAAGCAGGCTGGCCTGTATGGAGTATAGGATTAATTGTTTTGTCATTTGGTATTTTTGTATTTTTTATTTACAATCAAAAATACAAGCTTGTCCACAATAAAAACCCTTTGATTGATGTAAGACTGTTTCAGATAAAAGACTTCAATATTGGCCTGATGGCAGTATTGTTTCATTTTATGTTGCATACAGCCTACCTGCTGTTGAGTGCGGTCTATCTTCAGAACGGCATCGGTGTTTCTGCACTGCAATGTGGACTCTATTTTGTTGCACCGGGAATCTTATTTGTTGTCTCTTCGATTGTGGCCTCCAAAATGATAATCAGGTTCGGAAAACGTGTTTTGCAAACAGGCGTTGGTATCTTGGCTTTAGCCTTTTACCTGCAGCTGGAGTTTTGGAAACCGGGAATGAGTGCCTGGCTTATTATCGGGCTAACGGGAGTATGGGGACTTGGCAATGGACTTGTGCTCCCATCGCTGCTGAATATTGCCCTTAAAAACGTTCCGACACACTATGCAGGCGCGGCAGCAGGAGTTTATTCAACTTTTCAGCAAACAGCTTCCGCGCTAGGGATCAGTATACTAGGAGGGATTTTCTTTTATTTCTCCAAGGATGGCTGGCAAGCAGCTTACCATGCGGGTTTGCTTGGATTACTGGTTTGCGTTGCCTTGGTAGGATTGATGTTGTATTTGCTTCCAGATACAATCGGTCAAAGCCAGTCAGAAAATCCCTCTTCTTCCAATACAAACCCGCTTGCAATCTCAAAACCAAAAGATCAGTTTATCTCTGCTGATTAACAAACATTAACAAAAAGATTAACGGACAGAAAGGCTTTGGGTATGTGTTTTCTACTAATTCCGACCAGGGTGAGGCAATGGAAAAATGGTTGAATGCATCTTGGTTACATGAATATAGATATGTAAGCCCTGAATTACTTAAGCGGTAACATTTTATCTATTTTACTTGCTTGAATCTGACTGAATTTTATCCTAGAAAAGATCTATCATTACTGATGTACTTCCTCTGACATCTACATATAAACTAAGCATATTCTTTCCTATTATCTTTTTTTGTCCGCTAACCATTGCTTGGCAAGTGAAGCCTCAATAGGTTGCAACAATTGTATACCCAGTTGTATTTGCTCCTGGGTTAACTGGCCAAAACACATCTGGTTGACTTGACTTAATTTTTGATAGCAAGCTTCTAATACCCTTGCCCCTTCTTTGGTTATCGATATGGGTTTACTTCTCTTGTCCAGCTCATCTTCCTTTTCTGCAATCAGGTTAGCTTTCTTTAACCGGTCAAGGATCAGTAAACCAGATGACAACTCATTGAAATTGGCTAAAATGACATTGGTTTTCTTTGAATTGGGTGCAGTGGCAATCGAGTTAAGATATAAAAACTCGTCAAAACTACTGATGCCACATTCCTTAAAGGCTATAACAGCATAGAGATGGTGAAGTTTGGCAATCCTTCCAATAAGCTTAGTGAGCATACTGATATTATCAGGTGGAATGGGTGACTGCCAAAAGTCAGCCTTTTTATTTTTTTGCTCCTGACTGATCAAATAGGCTTGGCAAAACTGACTTAATTCAGCAGCAGGATTTTCCTGCTCATACTTAGCCCATAGGTTAACTAACTCGACTGTTTTGTTCATATATATCCTATTTGTTCATATGCATCCTATTTATCGTAAAAATAAAAAATAACATCATATATGATGTTATTGTATCATTCATGATATATATTTGTGATTATAAACATCATACATGATATAATTATGGAAAATTTATTCGTAAAGGGATTGACAGGAGTCATCATGTCATCTGCTCAGCCGGAACGGTTGGCAAGATTTTATAAAAACGTGTTAGGTATACCTTTAGTACTTAACCGTCATGGTAACATGCCGGAACATTGGGAATGTGATTATAATGGTATTCACTACGCGGTGCTTAAAGGAAAAGAGAATAAGCAGCCAAACGAGACAATCGTACTCTCTTTTGTGGTAGACGATATAGAAAGTTTTGTCGCCACCCACGATATTAAGCTACTCCATCCTATTATGGATTTGGGAGAAGGGGCTTATATTGCCAGCTTTACCGATCCGGATGGCAACATCCTACGCTTTTGGATGAATAAGGATCAATAATCGAAGCGGATGTGGCTAGCCGATAGTGTTAAATTATATATTGTTGCTGCCGGAAGGAGTAAACTCTATAAAATAAAGACTGCATCAGGTAAGAACCGATCAAATAGTATATGGTCTTATTTTACCAGGGAGAAGTTACTACCAGAATAGAAACGTATCTGAAAACCCATGGAGATTTTTTAACCAAACAGGATAGTAATTACTTCCGCAGTTCAAACCCACCCTGAGTTTTTTTCCTGCACTGAAGCTCTTCATCCTGTGGGCTTGAGTAAACTTAGTCGTTTGTCAAGCTTAGGATTTAGGGTCAGTTTGTGCTTAACTCCTGCTTATTGCCATTCTCCATTATTGACTCTGTGCTTGGCAGGTGTCCGTGCTTAGTAAAGTTTATGCCCTGTTAGCTACCTAGTGTTCAGTTACGTACAGAAATTGTCCGCATTCGGACAAGGGATACTTACCTAAATCAGGTTTTAGGGCCGTAAATGAGAGTTTAAGAGATTTTTTGGTTTTGGCCCACGATTTGATCTACAAAACCCAAAGAAATAACCATACAATTCTACCGGGCATTTGATGGCAATGCAACGGGTCATTGCCGGAAAGTTTTAACAGACACTTTTAACAAACACTTTTCCTGGATACTTTGACAGAATGATTTTTTAGGAAAGCATATGACACGAACCTATTTGGGAGAATTTGAGGAAGTAGTGCTGCTAACCATAGCCGTCCTACCCGAGCCGTCCTACGGGGCTATCATCACTCAGGAAATAGAAAGACAGACCGGGCGAAGTGTCGACTTCAGCACCGTGCACACCACCCTGAAGAGATTGGAAGAAAAGGGCTTTCTTTCCTCCTGGATGGGAGGGGCCACCGCCCAAAGGGGTGGGCGGAGGAAACGCTACTTTGCCATCACTCTGGCCGGTTACCGCGCCCTGGAAGATATTCAGCAGTTGCGTAACCGGTACTGGTCGCTGATTCCGAAAAACCTCCAGCTTAAAGGCATATGAAGCAAAGCCCTATCAATCCACATCGGAAGACCCCGCCCCGCTGGGCGGAAGCGTTACTGGAACGGTTCTGCCCGGATCAGGACCTGGAAGAGGTGCAGGGGGATCTAGCCGAACTGTACGTTTATTGGCTGCAGACCCGTGGCAAGCGGACTGCCGACTGGTGCTATGTCTACAATGCCCTGCGGCTGCTGAGGCCATTCGGACGGATGCCTCTTTTGGGCAAAAGAGAAAGCTCCTCTTCCATGCCGGTTCATTCACCGGTATCTACTTCCCTGCTTGCTCCTGTATCCATCCATTCAAACATACCAATCCATCCACTTGCAATCGACACCATCATGCTGCGCAACTACCTGAAAATCGCCCTTCGTAATCTTTTCAAAAACAAAGCTTATTCTTTCATTAACATTGGCGGACTGGCTGTCGGCATGTGCGTGGCAACGCTCATCGGCTTGTGGGTCTATGACGAAGTGAGCTACGATACCTCCCATCCCAACTATGCCGATATTGCACAGATACGGCATTTCAGCACCTACCCCGGCACAGGAGTTACCACTACAGGCGAATCAATACAAATTCCATTGGGCACCGCGTTGAAAGGTAACTATAAACCCTATTTCAAACACATTCTGATGACATTCTGGGCGGGCGATTTTACTGTTTCATATGGAGACAAAAAGATACCTTCCTACGGCAGGTTCATTGAACCTGGTGTGATTGATATGCTTTCACTCAAGATGCTGAATGGCAACGCATCTGCGCTAAGCGATCCGCATTCGGTGATTCTTTCAGCATCCAAAGCAAAAGCCATTTTTGGCAATGAAAACCCGATCAACCAAACCCTGAAAATTGATAATCGGATAGATGTAACGGTTACGGGCGTGTTTGAAGATTTGCCGCAGAATACCAGCTTCGGCGATTTAGAGTTTTTTGCACCCTGGGACTTGTGGGTCTCCTCTAACGATTGGGTGAAAGAATGCGTCAACAAGTGGGACAACAGTTCGTTTACCATCTTTGTACAACTTGCGCCCAACACCTCTGTCGAAACGGCCAATGCGGCAATCCGAAATTTTTATGCCAGGCAATTTCCCAAAGATTTTGCAAAGGATATAGCCAAATACAAGCCTGTGTTGTTTTTATATCCGATGAAGCAGTGGCATTTGTACTCCGAATTTGAAAATGGCATCGCTGTTGGGGGCCGCATTACCTTTGTCTGGTTGTTTGGTATTATTGGTGTGTTTGTGTTGCTTTTGGCCTGTATCAACTTTATGAATCTGAGTACGGCCCGTAGCGAAAAACGGGCCAGGGAAGTTGGTATTCGCAAGGCCATTGGATCTGTGCGCAGCCAGCTGGTCGGTCAGTTTCTTGGCGAATCGCTTCTGATTGCCTGCTTGGCCTTTGTGGCTTCTGTGGTATTAACTGTACTGTCATTACCCTGGTTTAATCAACTGGCAAGCAAAGACATTACGTTTCCACTTGACAAGCCGCTGTTCTGGCTGGTCTGCCTTGTATTTTTGTTGCTCACTGGTTTTCTGGCAGGACTTTATCCAGCATTTTATCTTTCTTCCTTTCAACCGATCAAAGTGCTCAAGGGCACCCTGCGCCAGGGTCGCTACGCAGCTTTGCCCCGCAAACTATTGGTGGTGGTTCAGTTTACCGTTTCTGTTGCTTTGATCATCGGAACAATTATTGTGTACCGGCAAATTCAGCACGCCCAGAATCGGCCAGTGGGTTACAACCGGGAGGGATTGATTCATGTGCCTCACAATGATCCCAATTACAAAGGCAGGCAGCAGGTACTCACCAGTCAATTGATCAATACAGGAATGGTGTCTGATGTTGCCTATTCGTCCAGTCCGCTCACCGCCGTTTGGAACAACTCGGGCGGCTACACCTGGACAGGCAAAGATCCCGAGCTGGCTTCCGATTTTTCAGTAATCCGGGTTTCCCATAATTTTGGCAAAACCGTAGGCTGGCAGTTTATAGCTGGTCGCGATTTTTCCAAGGAATTTTCCACTGACTCAACCGGTGTGATCATCAACGAAGCTGCCGCCAGATACATTAGTCCGGCTAAGTCCTCAATTCAGAATTTGATTGGTCAAACGATTAAATACAACGACAACAGCCGCTCGTGGCGTGTGCTGGGTATTGTCAAAGATATGGTCATGCAGTCGCCCTATGAGCCGGTCAAGCGAGGTTTCTTTTTCCTGGATGCAACACATAGAGAAACCAATCGCATCGTTCTAAAGATCAGCCCTACAGTAAGCGCCACTCAAGCACTTCCAGCCATCGAAGCAGTGTTCAGACGAATTGTTCCTTCTGCTGCTTTCGATTATCAGTTTGTAGATTCCGAATACGGACGCAAGTTCAGTGCCGAGCAACAAATCGGGCAGCTGGCATCGGTATTTGCGGTTCTAGCCATTTTTATTTCGTGCCTGGGCATCTTTGGACTGGCTTCATTTACAGCCGAGCAGCGCCGAAAGGAAATCGGCATTCGCAAAATTCTCGGAGCCAGCGTAGGGAATCTGTGGAAATTGCTTTCCAAAGACTTTCTCGTGCTGGTTGTTGTCTCTTGTCTGCTGGCAACGCCCATTGCCTGGTATTTTTTAAGCCGATGGTTGCAAACCTATACCTATCGCATTGAACTATCGTGGTGGATTTTTGTGGTGGCTGCCGCAGCGGCGCTGCTCATCACATTGCTCACTGTAAGCTATCAGGCGATCAAAACGGCGTTGGCCAACCCGGTCAAAAGCCTGCGAACCGAATGAGTCTTGAAAAGAGTAAAGTCAAAAGAGCTTGAGAAGACATGTTTTCGGGCTGGTATGACCGATAAGACTCAATTAATACATAATGTTCCTTTTTGCCAGACCAATATGCAAAATTGCATATTCTGATAAATCCACTCTACACTAAGGTGTTTTCCACTATCGTATAATTCTATCTCAGATTCTTTTCTGAGATAAAATTGATTTTACTCAACAACTACCTCTTGCACAGAAACGCCTTTGTTGGTATGAATCCGGATTAGACACGTTCCTTTTGGCCTTGTTTGCAAATTCATTTCTGCATCTGATTGTTTGTCTGTACGATACTTATGGATTGGTACTTCTCCAGCAGGTTAGTCCCCTGTATCTGCTCAATCCTGTATCTGCTCAATGTAGATGGGTAGTCTGGGTCTCGGACATGACAGATACCAACGAGTAGCTTTCCAGCAGGTGAAGGGAGTATTCCAGAGTGGAAAATATGTGGGATTCGTGGGAATACATGAAGCATCTCCAGAACAAGGAAGCAGACTGAACAGCTTACGAATCATGGTTGTCAGTGATTATTTGCTTCATCACGAGTTGCGCTCAGAAATGACGCCGGACAGTACCGCTGGCATTCCTCGGGCTAAGCCAGTGACCAACTCCTTTGGTCGAATCATAACGCAAAAGACATTCCCCCAAAAGCTGGGGGGAAATCATCACCTACGGACCGGGCAGCTCAGTAAGTCTAAGCGGGAAAGTCTAATCGGGCACTGGCTGACCAAAAGCCAACCACCAGTTGCAGGCTTCCAAGCTGGAACGCTTTGCTTTGTGGCCTACTATGATTTGCAGGAGCCGCTGCCTACTACCTGACCAGTTGTTGCCTGACCAGCCCCAACCTCGTGCCCGGCTGGCACTTATTATTATCTTGTGTCTGATCACTGTCGAGGTTGCATTTATATATAGTTACCTATAGCTGGTTTGTTGTATTCAGCTAAGAGAATGTCATTGGCATTACATATCAGAGATGCACCATCATTGTTTCCTGCCTGCAGTGGTCTTTGACTGCATGTTTTCTTGACTGCCAATTTTAATCTATAATTTTAATTTATTTTAACATATATCCTTTACATTCTTATGTTATCACAATTGGTTTACGTTTCCTCGCGAAAAAGCAGTTGCACTGCAGCCGAGATCGAAAAAATAGTGGCCTCATGCCAGAAAAACAATGCAAGCCTGGACATCACCGGGGTACTGCTCTATTCGGAAACCAACTTCATTCAGTATCTGGAAGGGGATGCAAAGACAATTCTGAGCCTGTACGACCAGATCAAAACCGATCCACGGCACGGGCAGGTTCGTATGATCTGCTACGGGCCTGTTTCCGAGCGGGCTTTCCCCAGCTGGCATATGGCTACCAAAGCTCTTTCCCACAGTGAACTGGCATTCAGAACCGATATCACCGGCCAGGACAAGCAGACATTCCAACAATTACTGACCGGACAGACTCAATCCGACTCACGGGCACTGATACTGCTTAAAAAGTTTTTCGAACCGATTGCCCAGCCTGTAAAGGCATAATCTGCAAGGCATGACCGCTGCCCGAAACAGTTTCGGGCAGCGGTTCTCGCCTCGTCCTTTGGGGACAAATTGGTAACGGGTCAGTAAAAACCGAATCACATCCAACGCGCCCATTCTGCTACGAGCTCTTATCCATCCGCTCTGGGGCACTGCTGGCAAGAACTTATTCAGAGAGTAGGTATTTCTCAGAGAGTGGGGATTTCCGCCAGGCTGATTGAACCCATTTCCAGTTACTTTGCTGCTACTCTACTAGTTTCGTATTATATGCTTACTACAGAACAATTTGTTTTGCCGACAGCCAATCGAAAAACCACAGTCGGCCTGCAGATGTAGTATTTTGCAAAAATACAATGACTACCGTATGGCTTGATAACAGTATGTCGGATAAGAAACGACCAACAAATAAGAAACGACCAACAGCTACAATACAAAACGGTTACCAGCAGGCTTGCATCAATGCCCAATACCATATAAAGAATATGATCTTTAAAAAGACCCCTTTGCCAGTATGCTTTTAACCAAGGTATCATGCTTAGGGTATTTTGCTTTCAAAAGGAACTGATCTGAAGGCCACAATTGAGATAAAGAACACAATTGAGAGCACGCCCAAGAAAGCAGATTCGGGATGGATAATCGTTTGAGGAAGGTATCGGACTTGAATCCAGGTCAAAAATAAGGGAATGATTTTTTTGGATATCAGAACAAAAAACGGTAGCAAAAACAGGATTATGGTGAAAACATGATTATGGTGAAAACATGATTGAGGATTATAGTAAAAAAACATGATTATAGATTGAAAGTAAGCAATCGGTTGTATTGCGACTCTATTTGACTCACTATTGAGACGTTAGCAGTGCAACAATCCCTAGGCTACAACAAGCAATACAGTAGCGATACACTTGCTCTTTCGTTGAGAATTCTTAGTATCCATTTGGATAAGCACCCAGTTCAGGCAGTCCGTCAAACGGATACGATGAATAGCAGATACGATGAATAACGGATACGCTAAATAATGGATATGCTAAAGATGGTAATGTGTGAATAGAAAGACTCAAATTTTTAAGACAGGCTTATATGGCTTATCAATCCAGGTAATCCTATAGGATCAGATAACTGTAGAAGCATTGATACTTGAGGAAAAAGAGACACTGTTGAGTATTGTTACACTGATAGTGAATAAATCATATATATACTACAGCATATATATACCACTTTATAGGGATAGTTAACATGGCATGGATGTTTACCAATGACCAACTTAGAACGCTCCCTTAGTAGTGTTTTGCCTGAGAGGAGACAGATGAGGCGGTAATTTTACAAAGTTTATGGCTCAGAAAGATCACAAACTTCGCATCACTTTTTTTATAGCTTACCTGACAGGTGCATTGGTGCTGTTGCTAACCGGACTATTGGCTTACCGAAGCATGCATATGCTTATTGATAAAAGTAAATGGGTCAACCATACCAATCAGGTCTTATTAACTACTGAAACTGTTTTATCCTTGCTCAAAGATGCCGAAAGCGGACAGAGAGGGTACTCGTTAACGAAAGACAGTACCTATCTGGAAGCCTACTTTCAAGGGATTGACTCAGTGGAGTATTCCATTATCAGACTGGAAAGTCTTACCAAAGATAATCCTACCCAGCAGGCCAGGATCCCGGCCATTCGGCAGGCTGTCCAAAAAAAACTAGAGGTTACCGTACAAGGTATTGAATTAACCAATACACACCCTGAGAAAATGAATGAGTTTTATCATTCAAAGGTAGGAAAACAACGAATGGATCAGATCAAACAGTTGCTCTTTATCTTTGAACAGGAAGAAAAAACATTGCTCGGGATACGAACCAGGGAGCTGGATCAATCGATTTTAAGAGCACAATACAGTATGTATTGGATTATTATCTCCTATGTACTCATCGTTCTGTTAACCTTTACGGTGATAAAGTATCTGCTTCAGAAAAGAGTCGAATATGAAAGTCAGCTTAGCCTGCTTAATGAGCAGCTCCAGCAGACTAATCAACAACTGGCTCATACCAATGACGAACTGGCTCACACCAATGAGGAACTACAAACTACCAATGAAGAATTACTTATTACCAATGAACAATTACATTATTCCAATACTGAACTGGAACGATTTGCTTATATGGCCTCACATGATCTGCAGGAACCACTTCGCAAGATTCAGGTTTTCGCTCATACGCTCAAAATCAAACACAGTGAGGCATTAGGTGAGGGCATCTCTCTTCTGGAACGGATGCAATCAGCCGCCAATCGCATGTCAACTTTGATAAAGGACTTGCTTACTTTATCCAAGTTAACTGCTTCTCAACAGCCACTTGGCCGGGTAGCTTTAGATCAGGTACTACACAACGTCTTAACGCAACTCGAACTTCGTATCGAAGAAACTGCTGCCCAAATTCAGATTGATCCGTTGCCTGTTATAACAGGCGATAGCTTACAGCTTGAACAACTGTTTCTAAACCTGTTGAGTAACTCATTAAAATTTCGCCTTAAGGATATACCACCTTATATTACCATTCACTACCAAAAGGTTACAAAAGAAGAGCTTCCAGCTGCAGTACGAATAGGACACAGCTCGCAGTTGTATCACCGTATCGTCATTTCAGATAACGGGATCGGTTTTGAAGCTGAGTATGCCGAGCGTATCTTCCAGGTATTCCAGCGCTTACACAGTAAAAACGAATATGAAGGAACCGGTATAGGACTTGCCATTTGTCAGAAAGTGGTTCTTAACCATCAAGGTGCTATTATTGCTTCAAGCCAGATAGGACAGGGAGCTACCTTTACGCTATTTTTACCTGTAGAATGCCCTGTATTAAAAGATTGATTCTATATATTTACATATATAGTCTTTGATAGCGCTTTATCCTAATTTATAATCTATATTCATACTTTGCAGACAAAGTACAATCAGACTTTATAAGCGGTAAGTCCCATTTAACTATTGACTCCCTACTATGCCTAGCTATTACACCTAGCTCCTGTACTAATCTATCCTTTTGATTCTTAGGTTACCTACTAAGTATAGTTAAGTATTAATACTTAGATTGTGTAAAATAAAAAAGTCAATGAAACTAGTACAAAATCTTTCTGCGCCAGTATTTAGATTAAAAGATATTTATGGAAGAATGATAGATCTGGAAGAGTATAAGGATAAAAAAGTATTTGTTGGCTTTTTCCGACATGCTGGTTGTCCGTTTTGTAATATTAGAGTTCATAAACTGTTGAAAGTAAGGGAAGAATTACTCGAAAAAGGCCTTGAGATGATTTTTTTCTTTGAATCGCCAGAAAATGTCTTGTTACAAAGTATTTTTCACAAAGAAATTTCCCCAATCCCTTTGATTTCTGACCCTGAAAAAAGATGGTACAGTGCCTATGGACTCGAGCCTTCCAGCTATAAAGCCACTATGAGTCATATTTCTTCTTTTGTACAAACAGCGTTTAAAGCCTCCTCGCTGGGTGTACCGCTACATGCGATGGCTGAAGGAGAGGCCTTTAATACGATGCCTGCTGAATTCCTATTATCTGAAGGCCTCATTATTGAGCAGGTTCATTATTCTGAGCGTTTGAACGATCGTATGAGTGTTGAGAAAATAAGAGCTTTCGTTGAAAAAAAGTAGCATACTCTGTAACCTAATTGAGTATTCTTTCATTTAAAGGCTTGGCAATGGAACGATGTACTTAAACGGATGCACTAGACTTAGTAACACACCAGCCATAAGAAAGAGGATCATCAATCATTTCGGCCACACAATTCTACACATAATCCGATACAATCTGTATCTGAAGGATTTTACTAACATCGATTCTGCAAATATCCTGCTGATATATCCTCCCAGTCATCCTAGGTGCATAGTATAAGTGCATTGCACAGAAGATATGTAATAGAAATAAGTTAACGGTTGGAACTTATCCTTATTTTTGTTCGTAAGATACTATCTTACTTGTTTAGCTACTATTAAACAAAGTCTACTACATGTGTTTCTTTGCAGACCTGTTTATCAAAAGAATTTGAACAAATTATAGTTTCATTAGTTGAATGCTAAGCAAATGCCTATCAGTATGGGTTAAACATAATGGTAAAACTGATAGGGCAGCATGAGAGAGTAACAAATAGGCAGGGAAGTTTAGAAATAAAGAGCACGGTTTTTACTATTGCTCGGTTTAATGTCTTCAGAAAAGGGATTGCCCGATGCGATGCTTCAATAGTATCTTATTCCAATCTTATCTGAACTGTGGTCTGAGATCAAACTGCATTTAGGGAAAGCATTCAGAGAAAGCGTTCAGGGCAAAGTCTTATTCTATTCTACCATTTTATAACTAACTGCGATGAACCAAGATAAGATGAATGAAGATAAGTTGATGTATCCCGAGCACCAAAACGAATTATTAATTTCACAGCTATTTGATAGTCAGCCTGATTCCGTAGTCTGGTTTATACCTGTCTTTTCAGACTTGGATAGAAGTAAGCAAGATCTGCCTAGTATGCTGTCAACATCTTCCCATACGAACCTGGACAGCAATCAGCATAGTGATCTGCAACACAAGCCTTTTCCTGATCGGACTGTTCACCAGTTCAACATATCCATTGACAGGACAGACTCAGCTGATAAAACAGAATCAGCTGGTGTAACGGATATACTTGTAGGAAACGATTTACGTATAGTAACTGATTTTCAGGTAGCCTATTGCAATGCTGCCGCCTGTCGAATTTTGAATGCAAACCGGGAGCAGGTTTTGCATTCTTCTGTATTGGAAACACCATTAATGGACCCTGTTTCCCGAAGTCGTATTTTTGAACAGTGTCTGCAGGTGTGGAATAGTGGTGAGCATAGTGAATTTACCTATCACAGCCCTTTATTGGACCGGTATTTTAATGTACAGCGAAGTAAGGTTAATAATGGCGTTTTAAGCATTACCCGTGACCGTACCGAACTGGTAAAAGCTCAGATGGAAAAAGAACGGCAGACACAACTTTTGAATAATCTGCTAGAACATTCTCCTTATGGAGCTGCTCTTTATGAATCGGTCAGGGATACAAAAGGAGAGATAGTTGATTTTAGAATGAAGATTGGTAATCGGAAATGCTCCGAAATTACAGGGTTTACGCTAGAGGAGCTTTATACCTATTCGGTCAGAGAATTAATTGCATTGCGTCAGGGTACTTCTCATTTTTTTGACATTTGCCGTCAGGTCGTCGAGCAGGACAAAACCGAATACCTGGAATATTATTCTATCCATCTGAAAAAATGGATAGCCTATTCTTTTGTTAAATTTGCAGACGGATATCTGCTCAATTATATTGACATTTCCCAAACCAAGTTACAAGAGCAAATCAACCAGCAGCAGACCCTCTTGCTTGATAGTATATTGGATGCCTCCCAAAATGGTATCTTTGCCTATCAGGCAGTGAGAGATAGGGATGGGGAGATGGTAGACTTTGAAATTATCAAAGTCAATAAGTCCTTTAGCCGTATATTGGGAATAAGCCAGCAAGCAGCAGAAGGTAAAAAATACTCAACAGTTTTTCCTGGTATTCTGGATTCAGAACTCTTCCAAATCAACTGCCAGGTGCTCCAAAGCGGTAAAGCTGCCCAAACGGAATTTTACTACAAAAGAGACGCTTTTCAGGGATGGTTTCATCTTTCCATTGCTCCGTTAGGCGAAAATGGGTTGGTTCAGACTTTTATTGATATTACCGAAAGCAGGCGTGACAAGCTCTCACTTGAAGCCTCAGCCATTCAGTTGCAAACTGTCATTGATAGCACCCAAACAGGTATCTTTCTGGCTAAGCCGGTTTGGAGCCAGGAAGGCACTATTATTGATTTTCGTTTTAAAACTGTCAATAAAGCCCTTGCCAGCTATGCCTCCAGTCCTATAAACCAACTTATAGGTAGGCTTCATGGAGAGTGTTTTCCGGTATATTTTAGCAATGGGGTATTTGAAAAGTATTGTCAGGTATGGCTTACCAGAGAACCGATCCGTTTTGAACAGAATTATCTGACTGAAGAGTTCGATGTTTGGATGGATGTGTCGGCCAGGAAGCTCGATGAGGATTTGCTCGTTACCTTTCATGACTTTACGTCTGTCAAAAAGTTGCAGCAGCAACAAGAGCACTTGCTAACGGATTTGAAACATTCCAATGAAGATCTCTTGGAAGCCAATCAATTACTGGCTCGCTCCAATGAAAATCTGGAGCAGTTTGCATCGATTGCTAGCCATGATCTGCAGGAGCCCCTTCGAAAGGTGCAATCTTTTGGTAATCTGTTGCAAAGCCAGTATGGCGCTCAGTTAGGCGAAGGCATTCAATTCCTACAACGCATGCAATCGGCGGCCAACCGGATGTCGATTCTGATCAGAGATCTACTCACCTTCTCAAAAATCTCGACTCAAAAAGACAGTTTAGCACCTGTTCCTTTAAACCAGGTGATCAATTCAGTTCTTATTGAGCTGGAGCTACTCATGGAGGAAACCCAAGCCCGTATTCAGGTTGATCCTTTACCAGTTATTGAGGGGGATGCTTCCCAGTTAGCACAACTGTTTCAGAATCTGCTTTCTAATGCGCTCAAATTTCACAAGCCGGATGTAGCCCCTTTCATAGAAGTAAAGTATCAGCTGATTTCCGCTTCGGCCTTACCCATTGCAGGTAGAATAAACCGCAATAGCAAACAATACCTTCAACACTATCACCGGATTGAGGTCTCAGACAATGGAATTGGATTTGAGCCCGCGTATGCCGAGCGGATCTTTCAGATGTTCCAGCGCTTACACAGCAAGCAGGAGTACAGCGGAACAGGAATTGGATTGGCAATCTGTGAGAAAGTGGTGACTAATCATGGCGGAACTATCATGGCAAGTAGTGAACTAGGTAAGGGAGCTACATTCACTCTCTTTTTTCCTGCTTTCTAGCTATTTCCACTTACCGTCCTTTCCCTTTAGCTACTTATCCCTCGTCAATCTGTAAGGATTGACGAATTATTTGCATATTATGCATACCCGTATTATGTATACAGGAAAGTACATACCTTTACAATCCTCGCTTCACAATTGCTGAAAATTACAATCCAGGTCATCATTTTTATGGATACTACAGACCTAAAAAGGAAAATCAACATTCTGTAGAGAGTCAGAATAGAGGTAGTACAAGAGAACCAAAAAAGAATACAACTTCAGGAAAAAACAAGTGGTGAAGATAAGTGGTGAAGAGCACTCCAAAAGATAAAACGCCTGAAAAACCAAAAAAACGGGATCAAAAAAGAATGATAAGCAAGAAAAAAAACAAGGCACAAGAAAGCAGCTGGTTTAGACAATATGGGTTTTTAGTTCTTCTGATTGGAATAGGGCATACTTGATTATAACCAATAAAGATGCAGATATGCACAGGTGAAATTACACGGAACTGGCTATCTCTGAAGATTCCAGGACAATGACTTGGACGCTGCATATAGAAAAATAAATAACTACAGCTTACTCAGTAAAGATAAATTACCCACACTATGTAGTAGTAACTTTGACATATCGCAACTAGGAGTCTTAAAACGGAGGAAGAATCTGAATTATATCTAATTACATATAATATGATGTTAATACTTTTTATTATATGTAATTAGATATAATATGATAACTATTGTTATATTTGTATGCAAAAGCATATACTATGAAGGAATTATCTGACTTTGTCAAGAGCAAACGAAAGCAATTGGGTCTGACCCAGGAAGAATTTGCCGAAAGGGCAGGGGTTGCTCTGACTGTAATTAGAAAGATTGAACAAGGAAAGCAGAACCTGAGTGTGTCAAAGGTAAATCAGGTACTAGAGCTATTTGGCCATATTTTGGGTCCCATCAATATAAACCCTAAATACTGACAGTAAGTACAAACAACATATATATAAATGCAAGTCATGCGAGAAGCGATAGTTAAATACAATACTATACAGGCAGGAATTTTGACAGAAGAAGACAGTGGCGAGTATGTCTTTGTGTATGAGAAAACGTATGCACAACTCTATCCTAAGCAATTCATTACCTTTAAAATGCCAGTAACTATCAGGCCATACAGAAGCAAAAGGCTGTTTCCGTTTTTTGATGGACTGATTCCTGAAGGATGGCTATTAAATATAGCAGCTGAAAGCTGGAAAGTTAATAAAAATGATCGTATGGGGCTTCTTCTTGCCTGTTGTCAGAATGCTATTGGTGCAGTAAGTGTCCATCCTGTCATAAGTGTTGATCCTGTCATGCATCCTGTCATAAGTGTTCCTCCTGTAATTATAGAAAGCAATGCCTAAGTGTTTATATTGTTATAGGGAGTTGAGTGAAAATCAGATCGACTATCATCCAAAGTGTATCAAAGAGTTCTTCGGAACCAAAGCTGCCCCGATTTTACCCTATCGGTTATCCGAAATGGAAAAACTGGCCAAAGAAGCCGCACTCTTATCCATCACAGTGCCGGGAGTTCAACCCAAATTGTCATTGGGGTGGATTAAAAAAAATCTGGAAGATGGCCATCAGGGGCGATTAACGATTATGGATGCGTTAGAGGGACAGTATATTTTGAAACCACAAAATGCGCAGTATCCGCAAATGCCCGAAAATGAGCATCTTTCTATGAAATTAGCCAGATTATTCAAAATTGACACTGTACCTGTCAACATGATTCGATTGCAATCCGGGGAATTGTGTTTTATTACCAAACGAATTGACCGTAACCCGGATGGCTCCAAAAATCACATGATTGATTTTCTGCAAATTCTTGAGCTGGCAAATAAATACATGGGTACTATGGAAATGTTAGGAAAAACTATTGGCGAATTATCTGTAAACACCTTATTGGACAAGTTGCGTTTTTTTGAATCGACGGTTTTCAACTATATCATCGGAAACAACGACATGCACTTGAAAAACTATTCAATGCTGTTATCCGATGCGGGTTGGGTGCTTTCGCCTTTCTACGATCTTATCAATGTGAAAATGATATTGCCAAAAGACAAGGAGGACATAGCTTTACTGTTAGGGGGAAAAAAGGAAAACTACAATAAAGGGTATTTTGACATTTTGGGTGGTGTTGTTTTAAAATTAAATGAGAAACAAATCAATTCAGTGTATAAAAAATTAGTAAAATGGTTGCCTGAAGCTACTCAGTTAATAGAAAGTTCGTTTCTGGATTTGGATCGGCAAAAAGCCTACAAAGAATTAATACATAAACGGACAAGCCTTTTCATATAAGCAACCGGCAATAGCTGGCCAACCGGTGAGATTACCTTTTGTGTGAGATTACTTTTGTGAGATTACCTTTTGATTCCCATCAAAATCCAATAGAGCAATGAAGACGCAGAAAAAGGATGGAAAAGCTGCTTCTCTTATATGTAGTCACAGAAGATGAGTACTCGTAAAAGGTTCGAACCACTATTCGAACCTTTTTTATCAGGGGTAGTAAAAGCCAATGGGTTTCAGTTTTTACAGATCAGTGATAGTACCAGCTATTAGCTGCTCTTATTCCATATTACATCCATATTTGATTACATCCATGCTTGGATAGGATATTTTACTTATTCATTTGTTATATACTTTTTTAGTAGTAAGAATCAAAACTTGAAGGTCTTATAGGGATTGAGCTGCTTTACGATTTTTATGTACTTGTTGTTTATGCTCCTTGGCTGTTACCTTTTTTAGCTGACTGATTTTTAGATCAAGAGGATTCTCTGCTCCCAGAATCAAAATGTGGCGATCTGAAATGTCAAATGCTTCTATAAAATGAGAGTAGACAAGTCTGGTAATGGAAATAAAACGCTTTCTCTGATGTTGAGTGAGACCGATGGATAACGCGCGTTTTTCATATTTTAGATGCATAATCTGAGCGGGGAGCCAGATCTTTTGTCCCCTGGCCGAATTCCAGCCTGCTTTTTTGCGAACCCGTCCCAGATTGGATATTTCATATAAGGTTTCATACCCATAAATCGGTTTCCATTCTTCTGAAGGCATTGTATCCATGGATAGATTCAAACAGGCTGGTAACGCATTGGGAGTAATAGGAGGGCAGCCTAACTTCTGCCATAATTTCTGATTATAGGGAGAAACAACTTTACTTTTTTCGTTGCCAGACGCAATAGTCTGTTTTGCCTGCTCTTTTTGATCAATCGGGAGCCAGCGAAAACCTCCAGCACTAAAGCATCTGCCAGTTATGGCCATATAGATACTTCCAGTATTGAGCCCTGTAGCTGACTCTGCGGCATAGATACTCTCATGCGTTGCAACGAGCTTTCCATCCATAGCATATTGAGCTACGGCTTGTTTCTGATCCGAACGCCAGCTTTGTGCCCGTCCTTTACGAAACATCTTATATTTCTGCTCAGAGATGGTTAATAGTTCCAGATTGGTATAATGCACATTTTCTCCATTGGAATCCTTGTAGGAAACCACTTTGGAAAAGTCATTCAGATCAAATGGTTCTACAAACAGAGAGTAGACCAGGCGAGCCACTGATATATTCTTTTTGATCCCTTCTTTGCAAAGCGAGCAAAAGATATGGATGGGCTCTATTTTCAGATGCTTATTCGTATGCCGGGTTGCAAATACTTTTTTGATCTGGTCGGTTTGTATCCGAAAACGTCCCTGAGGCATTTCAACCCGTCGGGCAAGTGATTTTAACCGGCCATAATTGGAGATCTGATAATGTTGGTACTCTGGAATTTCTTTCCACTGTTCAGAAGGTAAATCATTGAGCGACAAATTTGACAGAATCTCTGTATAATAGGATCTTCTCAGCGTGGGTGAAGTCTGACTAACTGAATGTAATGGCTCTGTATTCATCTATCTAACATGGATTATGATCTAACAGGGATATTCAAACATATATACTCTACTATGTATATTCTACCAGAGATAAAGAGTATGAGTGTAATAATACTAGTTAACCCTTGTTTTTCCAACTTGTTCATTTACCAGTGGCATTTTAACCCTATTGATGGATAGTGATAAAGGGTAAACTACATAATAACTATCCATGCGTTATTTTCTGATTACGTTGTTTTCTTACTAAAAGATGACTGCATTTCACAATAAGCAGGTGAGAGTATTTATTGCGTGTTATCCTGTATGGGAGACTAAAGATTTACACAAAAGAACATGCATAGGTCATTTACTTTACTAGATAAAAAAAGATTCCTACTCCTTTTTTATACCTGTACGGTTATATCGCTGATGAGAATAACTTGAAGTTGATTTCGTATATACTTTAGAGTAGAAACTAGCTGTAAACTATACATGTCAAATCCGATCACAATATATACCAGTGAGTTTAGTCTTTCTGATAACGAGTATGAGTTTACCTATCAAAAAGAGTTACCACAAAAACTCGACTCAATAGGCAACGATCCCTTTAATCAGCAGCTTATCAGTAAGATAATTCTTTAGAAAGTGAACCGGTATGCCTTATTGAGTGATCATACGCTTTACCTTATTAATCAGATTGACCTTACAACCTCTGACATAGATTTCGTCAAAACTCATACGGTAAAGAGAGCTTTACTAAAAAGTAAAGGGTTACAACTTCCTATAGCATCTGCAATCCTACGCTTTCGTAATTCTACGATATATCAGGTAATAGATCAACGAATGTATTGGTTACTGTATGAAGGAAAAACGTACAAATCCGGACTTTCGGATCAGTGTAAAGGAAGGAATTAAGTGGCAAAATTGAGGCCTACCTGCAATATTTGATTGATTTAAGGCAGGCTTGCCAAAAGCTTCAGATTGATTTTACAGTTTCTGACCGGATTTTATATGTGGCTGATAAAAAAGTAAATTCGCAGATTCCTTTAAATAATTATTAACACCAAAAAGAAGTCAAGATGAACTACTGGCAAATTGCAGGCTGAGGCCAATGAAATGCCATTGATAAATCTCAGATGATTGAAATTATAGTGGTGGCCTTGATGGCAATTTGACATAATTATTTATAATCCTGCTGCCTTATTTTTAATCAGGTTCTAGATAGAGCTTTTGAATTAAACTACCGCAATCAAACTAGAGCAATCAAGCGTTTTATACTAGTACCTGAAAAGGTTTTCCATACCGGTTTACATATCCCAGCTCGTTCAAGTGGGCTGCAATCTGCTGAACAGATAAGGTCTCTTTTCTAAGGAGCAAGGCCATTGCTTTTGCTTAATGTTGTGCTCATTAGAGAGTGCATTTTTCTAATATCCATTGCTTTCTTTCGCACTTCACTATTCAACTTGGCAGGCGTTCCTAATTGGAATCCTTTTCTTTTTACTCTGCAAAAAGCTTTTGTTCTTTCTGAAATCATCTTCCGTTCTTTCTCTGCCAGAGTAGCAAACAGATGAATAGTAAAATGATCTGCTTTGGGAAGATCACAGCCTTTAAAATGAACGCTGGATTCTAACAGCGAAGAAATAAAATATCCAATCCGTAAAAGGTGGTCAGGCTTGGCAATGATAAGCAGCGCATCTTTTGCTTGGCATAGTTGATGGATTTCAATAGCTCTGACTTGCTAAGTATAATTTGGTTGTTCTTGCGGAATTATATATTGAAACATCTCTATTCACTAGAATACCATCATCTTAAATAAAAGTGTAAATGCAGTATTTCTTTCTGTTGCTAGAAGTTACTTATTTTCTGTATTTAATTTAATAGGAATGGAAAATGAGAAAATTTTACTAAAAAAATCAAAAAAACAATATTCATATTGCTTGCCCTTTCAATATTTTTTTTCATCCAAAAATTAACCACAAATATGACAATACTTCAAAAGTTTAAAGCTGCTGCCAGAAACCCTAAGGTTCAGAAACTGCAAATGGTAGTCGGATTTGCTATTGCCACTACCGGCGCACTTTTGCCCGACGATTCGAAAAGTTACAATTATTGCAATTATGGTTCGGGTGGAGACTGTGAATGGACAACGCGGGGAAATGAAGTATGTGAAAAAGCTTGGTTTGGAGGAGACTGTCAATAGACTTTCGGAAACACGCCTTCAATTCTATCTACTTTCAACATTTTTTTCATCCAAAAATTAACCACAAATATGACAATACTTCAAAAGTTTAAAGCTGCTGCCAGAAACCCTAAGGTTCAGAAACTGCAAATGGTAGTCGGATTTGCTATTGCCACTACCGGCGCACTTTTGCCCGACGATTCGAAAAGTTACTCATACTGCTCATCCGGAACAGGTGGAGATTGTGAATCAGCTGTGTCGGGTAATGAGCATTGTATGAAAGCTTGGTGGGGTGGGGACTGTCAATAGCTCCTGACTTATTACCAATCCAGTCAGAATAACCATCGTAAAACTAAAGTTTGAAAGGTTGATGGTTATTCTGTTGAGTTTTCTGACTGGAACAAATAGGACGATTCCTCAGCACTTAGCTGTTTAATTACAGCTCAATTTCAAAGACAGATTTAAACTAAACCATCCCTTCGACAGTAGATCAGAGTCGGAATGATTGGTGTGAGAGCGAAAAAATAGTTGTACCAAAATCCTCAAAGCATGAATCGTTTATTAAAATCATTCATATTCACCTTATCAGGCGTGTGCTTACTGTCAGCAGTTATCTATTGGTATGGGGTTAAGGCTGAGCCCATTCTAGTGCTGGCTCCTGCTGTCAATGTGACTGATTCGGTCACATTGACGATTGCTCAATCGCGAATCTGGAAGCTCGATAGCTTAACTGTACCTGAGGCAATCGACTACTATCAGGTCTTTCACAGCCATATTTCGGGAAAAAAGTATCTAACTTTCCTGAATCGGGAGAACAGGATGATCTACTATTATGATCTGGCAGGAGGTAATCTGATAAAAGTTTTATCACTGGAACAATTTGGTTTTAAAAAGGGAGATCGGATTCAGGGCTACTCGATCCTTAATGAAGATTCTGTTTTTGTCTATGATTACAAAAGCTCCACATTGTCTCTTATCAGCATTCTTAAGGGAAAACTCATGAGCCGTGACATGGTTGATAAAGTTAACCTGGGACAACAGAGTGTATGGCCCAGTCCATTTACCAACCGTCCTATTTTATGGGATAAAACCAAATCAGAGTTATATCTGGCTGGTAACTTCTCCAATGAGGGGGGGATGTTTGGTAGTGATAAGGTCAGAAACAATATAGTAAGATTTAATTACCAGAGCGGAACAGTAGATCGGCTTGTTCATTACCCCACGTTTTATTGGGGAGGAAACTGGGGGGGGGGAGGTGGACTCAGACAGATATTTTATGACCAGAATTCCGAAAAAAGCCTGTTGATCATCAGCTTTATGGCTGATCCTTTTCTGACTGCCTACAATACCCAAAATGGACAAATAGAGAAACATTATGCGGCAAGCAGATATATCCCGCACATCAAATCAATGGATTACTCGCCCATCTATTATGAGTTTCTGGACAAGCTGACAAAGATTGAATATTATTTTAAAACACCCTGCTATACATCGGTTATTTTCGATCCATATCGCCATGTGTATTATCGGTTCGCCGAATTGGCTGCCAAACAATTTGATCGCTCTCAGCCTCTGTACAGTCACAAGCAGAAATCTATCATAATTCTGAACCGCCACTTTGACAAAATTGGTGAGATTCTATTGCCCCAGAGCAATTATGATGCAAATAACTTTTTTGTTGACAGGGATGGATTGTACCTGTTGAAAAAGCTTGAAACAGATAACCACCTGGTATTTCAACGTTTTGAGTTGCGTGCTTTAAAACAACCGAAAACAATCTCAAAAACCCAAATCTAACTTGACTGTACTCTTATGAATGCCAAGATAAAAATATACCTTAAAGTGTACCTATCCCTTTTGACTACCGCCCTGCTGGCTGGCTGTTCCCAATCCAATGCTGATTATGATTTGATCAGGCAGGTGACCCAACTGACAGGGAAAAATCTGTCAGGATACCGTGCCGTTTTTTTTGTTCCCTCTCAGGGCTGTGATGGCTGTATTAACGGAGCGGAAAACTACCTGCTGAACAACTATTTGCCAAGGAATCGAAAAGGGATACTCTTTATCGTCACCGGACACAAGTCCAAAAAGACCGCCCGCATACGACTTGGCGAACAGGCCCTGATTAACCAGGATGTATTTGTCGATTATGTTCAGGCCTTCAATCGGGAACCTTTCGTATCGACATTTCCCAAAGTTATTTTTCTGGATGAAGGAAATGTACAAGCAATCCATGAAATAAATCCCAGAGGAGGAGAACAGGTCTACGCAAATTTGGATCAGATCTAAATGTCTGCAAGTCAGCAATCTGTCTGAAATACCTATTAGAAAATATCCCTATGGGAACTACAAACAACAATCATCACTTTAGCGATTATTTAACAGCCACTCTCAATTAATTTAGTATGGAAACTTTTGAAAAACTGATCGCCCCGGTAACGGTTGAGGACTTTGCGGCAAACTACTGGAGAAAAACCCCCTTATTTATCTCCAAGCCGTCCGAGTTTGCCGATCAGATAGTAAATGTCAACCAGATCAACGACTATCTGAGCGCACCTGCTATTGCCTATCCGTTTGTTCGTATGGTAGGCAATGGTGCAGAATTAGACATCAAAAAGTACCAGCTGGCCAATCAGACGAGCCAGTTCAATTTTTTGAACAAGACCAAGGTATTTGAACTATTCGAGCAAGGCAACACAATTGTTATCCAGGCTGCTCAATTCCATTTTACAAATCTGAACCGATTTATTTATCAGCTTGAAAAGGAACTGCGGATGGAAGTGCATGCCAATATTTATATTACCCCTGCCGGTTCGAGGGGGTTTGACCCTCACCTGGATGCCCACGAGGTGATGGTTATTCAGCTTTATGGTAGTAAGGAGTGGAATATTTATGATCTGCCCATACCCGCACCCTTAAAGGGGCAAAAGTTAACCCCCGAACAAAAGCAGGCTTATCTGACCAGGCAGGCCGATCACCAGATAACGTTGCAGGAAGGGGATATTCTTTACGTTCCCAGAGGTGTTGTCCATGATGCTTTCACCCAGAAAGAGCCTTCCATCCACATTACGCTGGGTTTTCATCCCATTCTTAGAACGGATATTGTTCAGCAACTAATCCAAAAGGTGGAGTCAATTGCTTATTTTCGGGAACCTTTCTTTGATTTTAATCAGACCAATGGCTCTGCTGTAAACAAAGAAGAGTTGATTGCCCAGATGGCAACCGCACTCAGGGAGATGCTTACTACCAGATCTGAGGAAAACTATACAGACTCAAAATTTGCAGATACCAAAGATATGTTCAACCACCTGTTGTTGTTAGACAGTGTGCAAACCCAAACTGATTTGAATCATTTTCAAATCCACCCACTGGGAAAAGACATTCCCTCTTCGGTCAGAAAAGGAGAAGAGGAAGACTTCATGCGGCGTTTGCTGGATAATCCCTCCACTGATCTTCCTGTGCTTTTTGAAGATATTCCTTTGGAAAGTTTCAAGTATCTCTCCAAACGACTTGCCAATAAAAGCCTGATCCAGATCACGACCAAATAAAACCAATCCTTCATTGCCGATTAGTCAGTGCAAGTCACTGACTTAAGCCGGTATACGTATGGCCGGTGAGCTGATCGATTCTTTTTCTTTCCTTGTATTTACTATCTGTTTTACTATCTGCATTATGTAATCTATGTTCTATTATAGCGGCCATCAACCCAGTAACAGTTTGCAAATTGATAATGACTCGTCATCAAATTCTGATTCTTTGCAGCAAACACATCCAAATGATTTTTTTTTAGTGGGCACTGATGGATTTTTTCACAGTATCAACCGTCCCCTTCCTACGGTAACACGAATAATAATCGACGATTTGGTAAAACAGTACACAATCCTGTGGAAGGATGCAGTGATAAGCGTATACCTGAGAGGGTCTCATCTGAACGGTGAGGTAAAGGGTAAAACGGATTTTGATACAGTGGTAGTTTTGAAAGACTTTGTTGCTATCGATTTACAAAAAGTATTTGCCTATATAAACAATTCGCTTCAACACAAATACCCGTTCATCAAATATTTTGATACCTATGTGATCAATGAGTCAGCAATAGCAAATAATAGATATTTACAGTTTGTTGTTTCAGTGCTTTCCATGCGGGTTTATGGAGAACCGATTGAGAAGGGTTTTACTAGGTTCAAACCCAACAAAGATTGTATTTTTCTATTACATAATCTGCCACAAAAGCTGGCGATGGCTACTCAAATGGATCGTATGCAAGCCGACTTTAATCAGCAGATTATTTTTAACCATGTAATCAAACATTTACTGCGAAGTGCTCAGGAATTAGTCTTGGAACGGGAAAAATGCTATACCCGTAATATAACCCTTTGCCAAAGCCTGTTCGCCCGGTATTATCCGGATCAGGCTCAGTTATCACATACGCTTCTGAAAAGTTACAATGTTGGACAAAGCACTAAGCTTGTTTTACTAATGGAGCAGTTTTCACAAATTCTAAGGGAGGAATATGGAAAGTTGTATCCGGCTGCTTCTGATCAGCTTCTGACAAGAGTGGATTGATAAGTAGCTAGTATGAGTATAAGCCATTGGCACAGAAGCAGAAATAAAGTCATCATGAGCAATCAAAAATACAGCCCGATCTGTAAGCGTCTGGTCAAGAACTTGGGTCTGTCAAGAGTGATAAGCAAACAAAAGTATTAAAATAACTAAAATTAATAGCGTATAGGAGGATAACACGCAACTATGCAATACCTGCGGTTCCCTAACTGCTTCTGTAATGAGAGTGCCATTCACCGAGATAAGATCGCTGAGGTAAGAACACGGCTCTACATACTGCCGATCTGTCTGTAGCAACTAAAATGAAATTATTAACCTTTCGCACAATGCAACCCTTAATTAAAACTACCTTTTTTTCGATCCTGTTTGTATTCATCTTCAGGATTTTTTTCTTCGACAGTTTTAAAATAACCAGTGATTCAATGGAGGGAGAGTTGCTGGTAGGTGATTATGTATTGGTCTCCAAACTTAGTTATGGCCCACGGATGCCGTCCACTGTCCTGAAAATCCCTTTTCAGGATGTAAACAATACCTTTCAAAAAATCAAAATGTATTCTACCCTTTTTCATTTGCCCTACATCCGCCTGCAAGGGTTTAATCAGGTGCAACACGGAGATGTGATTGCTTTCAACATACCAGTAGAAGACAAACCTTTTGATCTTAAAACTCCCTACATCAAAAGGTGCGTAGGTCTACCAGGCGATGTGATTCATATCAATGCAGGCAAGTTAGTTGTCAACGACAAACTTATCGCTTTGCCAGATAAAATGCTTAAAACCTATCGGCTGATCAGTACTCAATTGTTAACCGAATCGATGATGGGTGGAATCGTTTTTGAGAATTTTTATTCACAAATGATGTTGGAGAAAAATGTATTGTCAATCGATTCGATTTGCTATATACTTCGGATAAACCCGGCATGGATAGGCAAAATTCAAACTCTTCCTTTTGTAAAAAGCTGTCAGGAGTTAATCGCAACAAAAGACTTTGCAGACCTGAACATCTATCCTCACGTACCCGGACAGGAATGGAATATGGATTTTTTCGGACCTGTACAGATTCCAAAAGCAGGAAAGCAGGTATGGATAAACAAGCAAACCATTCATACCTACCTCCCTTTGCTCAAAGAATATGAGCAAATCACAGGTTCGCAGCAGGAAAGCTCGGATTCTGTTGCTATCCAGCTTGCCAGGACAATCAGTGAAAGAGTTCTGATTAAGGGAGAAACCGTTAAGTATACTTTTAAAAAGAACTATTATTTTGTACTGGGTGATAATCGCGGTGTATCATATGATTCAAGGTTCTGGGGTTTTGTGCCAGAAGACCACATTATTGGCAAAGCAACCCTGATCTGGTGGTCAAAAGATAATCAGCAAGGAAATACTCGCTACAAACGAATAGGTCAGATGATCCAGTAATGTGAATTAGCAACATGACCAGCTCGGTAACTTACTAATGGTAGGATAATTCCTTTTTACTAAAGGCTTATATTACGCTAAGAGAAATTACCCGTTAGCACTTTTATCAATTTATTTTCATCTGAATTTTTACCCAAAACATGTAATCTACCTGTTTTGATGAAAGGGGGCAGATGAAGCTTCTTGTTTTGTCTGCCACAACTTAAAATCGTTCCATCCCTATACCGTAGTTTACCTGTTTGTATCTATGAAAAAAATATTGTTTATCACCTTTCCGGCCAAAGGTCATATTAATGCAATATTAGGAATTGCCAAAATTCTTCAACAACATTACAAAATTTACCTAACAGGTGGGGTAGATCCAGCTCTTGACTTGTATGTTGAAAAGCAAGGATTTGAAATAGTCAAACTGGCAAACTGTTGTCCCAATTTAAGCTTTGTCGATGAAGTCAACTACCTCAAGCGCTTTGGGAAAAATAAAAAAGATGTAATCCTGAACAGAATCAGTCACAATGAGTATAAGCTGCGTAAGCAGTTACTCAATGAACTGATCGAAAGATTAGAGCCTGAAATTATTTTTCTAGATTCTTTTATAGGATCTGACTTTGTCAATATTTATCCCTGCATTAAAAATACCTGTACCAAATTCTTTCTTCTTAATACCATGTTGGCAAGCTATCTGCCTTATTTGCCTTTGCCACAGAGCGATCGCCTGCCTGATCAAAAACTGAACACCTGGTTTGAGTGGTATCTGTTCCTTGTTAAGGATTCATTAAGGGAATTGAAGGAAAAGATATTGTTGGTTGGAAACACTACCCGGCAAATTGTCCGCAGACAAGCTCGTCAGCTAGCCATACCCGCAAAGTATAAACTCATTGACCAATTGCCACTTGGTATCGGTTTTACACATGTGAAGGAATTGATTCTTTGTCCACAGGAAATGGAATTTCAACCTTATACGAGTCCGTTACGCAGGGTATTTACTACCCGGTCAGTCAGCAGGCTGTCTCGGGAGAACGACAGAATTTATCTGGGATCTCAGATAGCATTGAACCGGCAGGAACAGATAAATAAGAATGACATTGCGCGGCTGGTCCATCTACTCAATCAACCATTAACATTTGTATATATCTCTTTTGGGACACTCTACCAAAAACAGCGGCAGATGCTTAGTGAGTTTATAAGCAGGATTATTGACGTTAGTACAGCATTTGACTCGGTTCAGTTTATTATCAGCGGATTGTTCAACCATACGGCTGCACCTACCTCCAATGTAGCGATCTTCGACTATGTACCTCAAACCTATGTCTTACCCAAGGCATCTGTCTTTATTACCCACGGAGGACTCAACTCAATCAAAGAAAGTATCCATTTCTGTGTTCCGATGATTGTATATCCGGTAAATCCAAACTATGATCAGCCAGGGAACGCAGCCCGGGTGGTTCATCACAAAATTGGCTTGCGTGGATGCTTACACAAAGATACCAGACAGATAATCAAAGATAAAATCAATGATCTGTTAACCAATCCCAGTTATCGGGATAATATTAGCCGATTGCAGGAACGTACTCGGCAGCGATACACTGAGCAGACAATTTTAAACATTGTAAACAGTGAACTGGGGTACCTAAACTAATTTTAAACTCGTGTCCCAAACCCAGCCAACAGAAGTATGGCTTGGATGCATGACATTTTTCCTTATGCTAAAATTTACCGCCTAAACATTCACTACTGCTGGCTGGTCACAACTGGTGCAATCTCCTGGCTGCAAACACTGGAAAAAGAAAAAGCTACTTTCTTAAATTAATGTCTGTTTAAATTAAGTCCTGTTTCACCTTATAAAAAAACATTTATACAAAATGCTGACTTCTTCCCAGGTAACCGTAATTTTAAATGTATGGCGACGAAACTACATTGAAGAGCAAATTGAGGCTTTACTTTCCCAATCGGTTACACCCCAGAAAATCTGGCTCCTGCAACAATGCAATCACATATCAGTAGAAAAGATCATCAAAAAGTATCATCCGATGGTGGACTACTTTTACAGTTCGATAGATTTAAAGTATTTCTGCAGATTCAGTATTGCCCATCTGGTCAACACAAAATACTTATGGATACTGGATGATGACGTGATTCCTTCAAAGGGATGGATTGAATTATGTCTACAAATGATAGAGGAGAAAAATTCTATCATTTCTCCAAATGGTCGCATCTTGCCAAAGGGGGATTTAACACCGGAACTGCCAAAGCACAAAGATTATCTGACTACCTATTTTATTGGTGATGGTCACAATAGACCACAAACGACACTTTGTGAAAATGATACTGTGGTTGATTTTGGGTGTACAAGTTTTTTTATGAAAACTGAATGGCTAAAGTATTTTTGGAACATTCAGCCCTTTACCTTCGAGACAGGAGAGGACATTCACCTATCAGCTAGCTGTAAATTGCTTGGCAATATTGCTACAATTGTTCCCAAACAGCAAGCGGTAACTACCGGGAATTTAAAATGTACCTACAGCTATGATATGTTTGCTTCTTGGAAAAAAAATGATTTTTTGACCCGTAGGACAGAAATTTTCAAGTATCTGATTACCCAACACCGATGGCAACCCATTCTGTGGCCCAAGTAGTTGCCAGTCTGGATAAATCATCCTTTGTCCGGACTTTAGACTTTACCTTGAGTGAACGCCTTTGATCAGAGCAGAGTGCCTTTCTAGGCGAATGCTCTTAGGTGCTACCAGAACTTTGGCAAGAACTTTATATGGCAAGCAATTGCACTAAAAAACAATAGACGATCAAAGTATACTATTTTTGTAATTTGCTCCAATGGGCAAGGGGATTCCGGCAACGGTTACATCATATTTGTCAAGTTTTTCTATTTTATTTCTGGCTACAATATAGGAACGGTGTATTTGTACAAAAAGCCTGCTAGGCAATATTTCCAGGGCCTCAACGGTGGTTAGTCGTGTAGGAATTTTCCGGTTGTTGGCCAGATTTATAATCAGGTAATTGCCTGCACTCTCTAAGAAAAGTATTTCTTCATAAAAGACTTTAATTTGTTGATATCCACTTTTAATAAACAGATAATTATTTTCAGAATCTGTTTTATAGGGAGCCTTTTTGAGCTGATAGACTTCGAACGCTTTCTGACAGGATTTAAGAAAGCGGCTAAATGAAAAGGGTTTGAGCAAATAATCAATGGTATTGAACTCGTAGCTTTCCACTGCATAGTGGGAATGAGCTGTGGTAAAAATTACCAGTGGTTGAACAGAAATAGTAGCTAAAAGCTCCAATCCGGACAAATCCGGCATGTCTACGTCCAAAAATAGTAATTCTACGGTTTCTTTTTGTAAATAGTCAATGGCTTGGACCGGGTCTGAAAATGATTTTTTAAATGCAAGTGAAGGAACTTTTAATGAAAAAAGTTCAATAATTTTAAGCGCTTCAGGTTCATCATCAATTGCAATGGCATTCATAGGGTTTACTTGGTAATGCTATGTATATAATAGGTAGGGTGGCAATAGGATTGAGTAATCAGAATCTGAAAGCCAGCAGATTTGAGTTATGTATCGAATACTTACCGGCCTCAATGCTTACTCGAATACTCAGAACCTAAAATAAGGTTGAAAGCAGAATCGGCAAAATATTTTTAGAAATACTTAGTTGATCTGCAATCCTTACCGAAAATAAGCCTGTTACTTTTAAGAAAGACAGGCCACATTTACTGGTTTAATACTATCTGTTCGATAATGTATGTTTGATACTATCTGTTTGATACGATTTACTAAAAATACCCCAACTGTTCAGCAGCACAAACAAGTTGCCAGATAAGCAATTAGTGATAACACAAGTGGTATTGGGCATTTGAAACAAAAGAGATAAGATGTAAATTAGACCCTGGCCTTATTACGAATCCGAAAAGTTACCGTACCTAGATGAGTCTATAGATTGATTAAAGAGTTAAATAAGATTGATTGTTCATTTATAGTACTATGATATACCTAATTAGAAGTATTATATCCAAAGTGGAAACGTGATGTACTCTTAACCCTGGCAGATCAACGTTGTTACTTTTATACCTACTAGGATTATAAGCAACAAAGTGTCAATCGAATTTCTCGTTTTTGATTACCTCATTCCTAATTACCTCTTTGCTTACAAGTAGCCCTATTTTATATCTACCTGGATGGAATGTACTTTCCTACCTGTAGTTTAGGCATAAATGAATAAATAACTATAAAAATGTCCTTCCTTCATCAGCTTATAAAAAGATATTTATCTGTCTACTTTCTTCAGGAGTTTACAATGTTTTTGGTTTTATGGGGGGGTGGTTTGTTCATCCTAGATACTATGCACGTCCCGATTCCTAAACCGTTGGGGGGAGTATTGGTTGTCTCCATCCCTTTACTGTTTGTTTGCTATACTGGTCTTAGGTATGAGATCCTTCCTCGTTTCTACTCCTATAAGTCTTTAACAAAAAGCCTATGGATTTATTGCATTTTTTCCATTCTGATGACCGGAATCGGGTCTGTCATCTTTATAAACGGTGAACCGTCTGTTAATCCATGGCTACTATGGTTGTTCCACAGTGTAATCTCTCTGAGTTTAATCCCTTTTCTTGCCTGGAAGGGTTTTTCCTCTAGTGAACTACGCATGCAATTATTGGAACGGATTGAAAAGAAAAACGCTGAACTTGTTTTGTTGAAGGCGCAGTTAAATCCACATTTTCTATTCAATATTTTAAATAACCTATACAGTGTAGCCTTACAGGATAATAGTTTACGAGTAGCAGAAGGCATCCAAAAGCTGGGAGATATAATGCGATTTATGCTTCATGACAACCTCTCTGACTATATTCCACTGGAACGTGAATTGGACTATCTAAAAAATTATATCCAAATCCAGACCCTGCGACTGAGCCCTTATGTCGGTATTTCAATTACAACCGATCTTCCAGCTTCCCATTGCCCCCAACGGATAGCGCCGATGTTGATTATCCCTTTTGTTGAAAATGCCTTCAAACATGGAATCAGCTATCAGCATGTTTCCTGGATACATATCCTTTTGCACTGCCAGGACAATTCGTTAAGGTTGCTGGTAAAAAACAGTATCCATTCCAGTCAAAAGAAAGATCTGAGACAGGAATCGGGAGTAGGGCTTGAAAATGTCAGAAAACGACTTCAACTGTTGTATCATCACAAGCACAGATTGCAGATTGACCAAAATGAAAACGAATTCGTGGTCGAGCTTCTAGTCGAGTTTGATGCATGAGTTGACCAACATGCCTAATCCATGATCTTTTGGCAATGAGCGCTGCCTTTTGTGTTGAGTTGTACATGGATTGATCCATGTTCTCATCAATGTTTTCATTGTCTGGCTGTAATTGTACCCATTCAATCCTGTGAAGGTACCCTTGGATGATATTAGTATGCATGGAAGATAATGCTGTTCAGGTGCTTTTTCCAACTTTTCAGCATCCTTTTTATCTTAGATCTTATTATTAGAACAAGTGTATTCTACCGTATTCATCCCAAAATTTGCGGTTTAATCACTTTTAAATGAGGTCTATCACATTTTTTACATCCCAGTATTTTTTAAAAGCACCTTTGTTCCAGTATAACTCAATTGAGTTACAGATTAGCTACTATGCTGATTACCAGGGCGAATGGTCACCCGTTAGGCTCAACAGACAGTTACAGCAGAAAGATTTCCTATCACAATCTTTATCACAACAAGCTCCATTACAATCATTTCAGCTATGGATTTTGAAATTGCAGTCCAACAAAAAAGACAGAGAAAGAAAAAGCGACTTTTTTACCTGATCACAATGGCAACAGTGCTGATTGTTACAATCGTACTGACTACTCGCCTGCTTACCCCCTCGTTAAAGTTATCCACCCTTTCGACTGCAAAAGCTTCGATGGGCTCAATTAGAAATGTCATCAATTGTTTTGGGGAAGTGCTGCCCGAATATGAAGAACTGCTAACCAGTACTGTTCAGACTAAGATCGAACAGGTTCTGGTCCACGACGGAAAGTCAGTAGAAGAGGGTCAACTCCTAATGGTGTTGGAAAAGGAACCTACGCAAGCAACTTACCAGAAAATGAAAGACCAGCTTGCTCTGCAGCAAAACAAAATTAAACGGCTTCAGTATGAGATTTGGAAGAAAATGTACGATTTGAGGGCGATGGACTCGATCAAAAAGCTTGACATAGGTAACCTCAGAAATTTTTTAACCACGGAAAAAAAATTATTTGAAGCAGGAGGAAATACACGGGAAACAGTAGAGCAGGCCGAACTGAAATTAAAGATTGCCCAGATTGAAGCGCATAAGTTACAAAACGAGATCCGTACCCAGGAAGTCGTACTCAGGCAAGAATTGAACGAGGCGGTGATAAACACTAAAATGCAACAAGCCGATATAAGCGAATACGAGTCCAAAATTCAGGGTTTGGATGTAATCTCACCACGCAAAGGTGTTGTCAGCTGGATCAATAAAAGCATTGGCAGCAATGTAAAGCCGGGAGATGTGGTAGCCAAAGTGGCAGATATATCCAGCTTCAAAATAGTGGGCAAGGTGTCCGAATCATTCGGAGCATCTGTCAAACCAGGTATGGGGGTCAATGTCACCATTCAAAATAGGTCTTTACCCGGGCGGATTACTAGCGTCCAGACCGCCATTCAAAATGGGTTACTGTATTTTGAAGTAACACTAGAAAACGTAAACACACAGTTACAATTTTTAAAGCCAAACATGAAAGTTGAGTTATCCCTGATCACTTCCTTTAAGAACAATACATTGCTTATTCCCAAAGGCGTATTCTACAAAGGATTCAAAGAACAGGACTTGTATGTTATCCGCAATGGAATGGCTTATAAACGGAAGATTACATTTGGAATGACCGATACCGAGTCAATTGAAGTACTCAGCGGCCTGAAACCTGATGAGGAAATTATTCTAACCGATTTGAGTGAGATAACTACGGCTGAAAAAATAAAAGTTGACTAATGTTGATAAACCACATGAACAACCAAAGGATAAATACTGCCAGACTATTTGATTTGGTCTTTGGTCTGGGAATTAGTACAATTATCATATGCTTGAGCGCCACACTTGCTACTTTCGCGCAGACTTCGATTACTTTACAGGAAGCGATCCGCCAAAGCCAGACTGTATCGGTTTCATCACAGCAGATCAGTACAAATATACGAACCATTGAGTGGCAGTATAAAGCGTTTCTGGTCGATTACAAACCTCAGCTAACGCTGCAAAGCACGCTCCCTTCCTTTAGCCGGAGCTACAAACAGGTAGTACAGCCGGATGGAAACATTGAATTCAGGGCTGTACGCAACAATTACTCCCAGGTTCGGTTGGATTTAAGCCAAGTGATCAGAAAGACCGGAGGAACCGTTTACCTGACCTCTCAGGTACAGATGTTTGAAGATTATGACAACAGGAAAAGAATATTCACTGGCATTCCCATTGGAATCGGTTTACAGCAACCTCTTTTTGGCTTCAATGCCCTAAAGTGGAATGAAAAAATTGAATCGTTGAAATACGAAGAAAATACTAAGATACTACAGGAGTCGTTGGCAAATATAAGTCTGAAAACCTGTGAACAATTCTTCGCCTGTCTGCTTTCGCAAGCAGACAAAGAGCTGGCATTTGCCAACTTGGCTACCAACAAGCATATTTATAAACTGGCACTTTTGCGATTTGATATGGGTAAAGTGTCGAAAAATGAGCTATTACAACTTGAACTGGAAATTCTTAAGTCAGAAAAAGCCTATCTGCAAGCAAAAAGTGAACTTCAGATAAATACTCAGTCATTTAATTCATTTGTGGGTTTTAATGAAAACTTGGAGACTAGTTTCCAAGTACCGGATCTGGACTCAGCTTTTACTATGGATTCTAGTCGTACTTTGCAGAAAGCACTCGAAAACCGTTCCGATCTTGTAACAGCCAAACGAAGGTTACAAGAGGCAGACATGAGTTATGACAAAGCACTCCGGGAAAGTAGGTTTAGTGCAGTCATAAACGCCAATCTTGGATTATCAAACAGTTTTACCAGCTTCGGCCAATTATATAGTAATATACTCAACCAGCAGATTGTCTCCCTTGACCTATCGATTCCCCTGATCGATTGGGGTAGGGGAAAAGCGAAGATAAACATGGCTCGGGTAAATAAAGAATTAATCAAATATTCCAATGAACAACACCTGCTCTCTTTAGTCCAAGAGATATCAACCTATGTCGCATTGTTTAAAATGTACAAACAACAGATTCAGTTGAGCAAAAAGGCTGAACAAGTAGCCTTACACAAGTATGAGATTACCAAAGAAAAGTTTATGCTCGGCACTATCAATACCTTTGAATTCAGCATTGCCTCTCAGGAAAAGGATCAGGGTAGTCGCGATTATGTAAATGCATTGAGAAACTACTGGTATTCATACTATTACCTTAAAATGTTGACCATGGAAGATAAACAGTCTCCGCAAGCAGGGACGCCCTAGAGGTTTGTTCTCCTGTATTGGGAAGCGGGGCATACTTGAAAACACCAACTTGAAAATTCTAACTTGAAAGCTGCTGCTTGAAAGGCTAAAAGGACTAAACCGACGTCTGGTTGTTCGAGAAAGTTAACTAGATAGTACATTCATACAAGCTCGACAGCGCCGGCAAGGCAGAGTAACACCCATAAATAATGAAAGTATATACTGAAAGCTTAACTACATTCAACACAAGGCTACAATGATAACACTACGAAACGTCAACAAAATATACCAGACTGAACATTTGCAGACAAAGGCCTTGAACGCAATCAATCTGCATGTTGAAAAAGGCAAATTTATTTCCATCATGGGCCCGTCCGGATGTGGTAAGTCAACCTTACTCAATACCATAGGTCTTTTGGATACGCCAACCGATGGCGAGATGCTTGTTGATGGTCAGTCTGTTACCCATTTGAGTGACAGGCAGTTATCGCAATTAAGAAATCGCAAGTTTGGATTTGTGTTTCAAAATTATCACCTGATTCATGACCTGCCGGTGCTGGACAATGTGGAATTGCCACTCATTTATCGCAATATAAAGACTAAACAGCGGATTGAAATGGCCAAAGCTGCTTTGCAGAAAGTGGGTTTAACCAATCGGCTCTACCATCTGCCCAGCCAGCTTTCCGGAGGCCAGAGGCAACGGGTTGCTATTGCGCGGGCTTTGGTGGGTAATCCAGAGGTAATTCTGGCAGATGAGCCTACCGGAAACCTGGATACAGAAATGGGCGAAAAGATCATGGAGCTCTTAAAGCAATTGAATTCAACTGATCAGATCACTATTGTGATGGTTACCCACGATCCTTCCATTGCAGGTAAAACAGATTACATCATAAGAATGAAAGATGGAATCATTCTCCAAAAGCCTTTTCTGGAAGAAAACAGTACTTACCACGACTCTCACTTATGCTGAAGACCTATCTCAAATTTTCGATAATTCTGTTGAAAAGAAATCTTTTCTTTACTGCAATCAGTTTGATTGGAACCGTAATCACACTGACCTTTTTGGTTTTTTTTACCTCCTTAATTGAAAATTTCATTAACCCTTCATACCCGGATACCAACCGGGGAGCTTGTTTATATATTACCAAAATAAAGGTGATGAATACGCAAAAAGGATACTATTCAGCAGGAGGGTTGAGTCTTACACTAATTGATAATTTCATTTCTAAACTCAAACAACCCCAGCAAATAGCAATTATCTCCTCTCCCAAGTCGCTGCCTGTTTTTACCAATAATCAGGAAAGTACTTTTGCTGTGCGGTTTGTCAACGAACAGTTCTGGGATGTTTATCATTTTAACTTTCTGTGGGGCAGCCAGTTCAATCGCCAGCAGTGCTTGGCCAAAGAGCCAGTCATTGTGCTTGCCAGCGCAATGGCCCAAAAAATATTTGGTAAAACAGATGTCAGAGGGCAAACCCTCAATCTGAATGGAAAACTATTTCGTATCATTGGTCTTGTCAAGGATGCTTCTATCTTTCAGCGTTACGTAATGGCCGATGCCTACATTCCCTACTCAAGTTTGGCTAATCCGTCCGATGAGATCTATATGCGAGATGCCAAAGACCGTACATTCATAGGAGATTATAATGTTGTTTTATATTCTCAAAAGGCCAACGGACTTACGGCCATGGAGGAAGAATTTAACAAGTTAAAGGGCCTGATCGAATCAGACCTTCCTGCCTATCACCAAGGCTTCAACAAGGTTTTTATTTATGCAGATGATTTTTTATCAAGTTTTACCCGTATATCGATCGGGCCCAACCGAGAGGATGAGTTGAACACTTTTTTACTTTGTTATGTGTTGTTTTCTGTTTTCTGCATGCTCTTGCCAGCCCTTAATCTGATAAATATCAATACAAGTAGAATCATGGAAAGATGGTCAGAGATAGGAATAAGGCGTTCCTTTGGGGCTACAAGGCAACAGTTGTTCTTTCAATTTCTGATTGAAAATATGGTTTTAAACTTTATTGGCTTTGGCCTGAGCATCTGTCTGGTACTGGCTCTGATAGGCATTTTTAATTACAGCCAGATAATTGATAACCTACTGCTCAAACTAGACTGTATAGCATTAGTGATGGGCATGTTATTTACCCTCTTGTTCAGTTTTTTATCTGGAGTGATTCCAGCGTGGAGAATGTCCAAAATCAATCCGGTTGATGCGATCAATAATTATAAATAAGGCAATACTATGTTCGGACACTTATTAAAACTTATTCTTTCAAGAAGGAAGAAGACTTATTTTATTGTTGTGGAGGTTTTCTTCTGTTTTATGGCTGCTTTTGCTGTTCTGACCATTCTTTTTAACAACCTTCAAAATTATGCAAAGGATATTGGATTGAATGGCCAGCATGTTTATATTCTTTCTTTTTCAAGCAGAGAATATCCAACTGCTGACAGTTTGCAAACCGACTTTACAGCAGACGAGGCCATACTGGAAACTGTATTACAGAATTACCTGCGATCCATTGAGGGAATTAGAGCGTTTTCATTTTCTTCTCAAGCAATTCCTTATCAGAATGGTCACCCGCTGCTGACTGTCAAAACCAATACCAATCAGGTGTCAGCTTTGTGGTACGAAGCTGATAAGAACTATCAGAATGTACTGGGATTAAAACTTGTGGAGGGTGAGTGGTTTGATAATTACAAACTTGGAGATGCTTTGCCTTTAGTGGCAATCAACCAAACCTTGAAAGAGAAATTATTTCCGGAACAATCCCCTATCGGAAAAAAAGTTAGCCTAGGTAATGCCAATGAATTGGCAGTGGTGGCAGCAGTAGTGGAGAATTACAAGACCATTAACGATTTTAGCGACTATTCAGAGGTGATTATAACTCAGCTTAAAAGCCGGCAGATCACAGAAGAAGGTGTCGTTTTGCTCAAAACTAATTCGGATATAAACCAGATCGGAAATCTGAAAAAAGACCTATCCGCCCTTTTGACAAAGAAGAATGTGAAAATACTACCTTTCTTTTCGGAGCGTAAGACTAATAATACTTTTTCGCTGATCCCCTTGTTCTTTTTTGCCATTGTTGCCAGCTATTTAATCATTAACATAATTATCGGATTAGTAGGCCTGATTTGGTTGGATGTTTCCAAGCGGAAGCAGGAAATCGGACTTCGCAGAGCTATTGGTGCAACCAAAGGAAGCATTGGTAGGCAAATTGTTTTGGAAAGTATACTCATTTGCGGAATAGGTCTTTTGATAGGAGCTGTAGTTGTCCTTCCTTTTCCTATTGTGGGAGCGTTTAACATCAACACTTCTATCTTTCTGCTTGCCATCATCTCATCCATTGTGCTGATACTTCTGCTGGCTATTGGCTGTTCTGCTTATCCTGGATTTCGCATCGCAAATCTTTCTGTGGTGGAGGCATTAAAGGAAAATTAGACTCGCAACCAAGAGTATACTGTGTATGCCATTTTTTAGAGCAAACAACTGGTTTTAATGGGTTATCTTATTGAGATAGATTGGCTGGTTGCTAAGGTTTCTTTTCTTTAAGAAGGACTGAAACAAGCAGCGTGAGAGCACAAACTATATCCTATTATCTCCTGCTATTATTCTGTCATCGTCAATTCGATTCCATATTTGAGTTGGAAAATACCGCATAAGTAGCGTAGTAAGAACCGCTTTACTACTAATTTACTACTAACAAGACGTTCAGTAGTTTCTCAAAGCTCCATTTGGAGTAATATGGCCTCATTCTTTGCTAGCGGTCAAATGTTACTAGCACAGGTTTGTTCGGTTATGGTAAAGATACTTAGCTGAATTTCAGGCCTTAGAAATAATTTTACACTTTTTTAATTACCATTATTTATCAAGATTTTATAACCCTTACCTAATGTAAAATTATATGTTGCCCGCTATTGATACTCTGATGACAAACCGTCCATTAAAAGTGATTACCGAGCTTAGAAACAATTTTGTCATTCTCGATTTTGATGACGAAGATTTACCTGTTTTCGATATGAGAGTGAATTATTATCAAGATATAAATCACTACTTGAGCAGCCTTAATCCCTCCAATCTGGTAACTGTTAAATGCAATTTTCCCAGACATAATTTTCTAGAAGTGCTTTATATTATGTTACAGCTTGCCAAAAGGTTGCAAATAGCCTTTATCAGCAACTCGATCAGTGATGAAGGCATTCATTTTTTAAAAAAACACAAGGTCACAGGCGTATTTTCTGTCAATGAATTATTAAACGATATAGCAGCCAGCAGGAGACGAAGAGCCAACCAATTTTATCTTAGCAATTTTATTCAATACAATGAGCCTGCCTTACCCAATGACTTATGTTCCTTTTTATCCTTAAGTTATGTAGAAATCAAGATTTTGTACCTTTTTTCAAGAGGCCTGTCCAACAGACAACTGACCAGTAAAATAAATAAAAGCTATCATACTGTCAAAAATCACAAAAGCAATATCATCCGGAAGATAGGTATCGATGGCTCAGATCAACTGATGCAATATGTTCATTTATTACAGACGATGCGTCTGTAATAAATTAGTCTTTTGAGCATATCACTCAGAGCCACTTGTATACTAGAAGTTGCAATTCAAATGCGATCAATAAAGTATAGTTCAAAGTGCAGATGGTATAGTTGGTTTGGATAATATCAGCCTTTGCCAATAATAAGGCAGCTCTGTAGTGTAGGTGAAAGCAATCTGGCTGAAGGTAATCAATCATTTGAAAAATTAGACTTTGGATGTAGCTGATAAAATTGTGAGTAAGCCAAGATTCTAATATAAAATAGCTTATCAGGTAACTGAAAATAAAAGCGCAAAATCGGGCTTTTATTTAAAAAGCAGATCAGAATACACTATTCTACATATATAATAGATCTTATACCTACAACAACTGACAGATCGCTCTGTACTTTCTGTGTAAGACAATATTATACAAATAGAAAATTGCAAATAGCTATTTGTGTTAAAAGTAAAAGAGGGACAGGCTAATTAATCTTTCTTCCTATCTTATGGTTGCCTTCCACTAAAATAGTCTATTTAAATAGTGTGTGCAAACCAGATTGTTAGGCAAGTTGGAAGTATCATATTAATCAAGTTCTTCTACTACAACCTGTATACAACTACAGACAATCTTTATACAAGAATACAGTAGCTATCTGTTAACTTTAGCCATTCTTTGGAAAATGTCTAGAAGCTATTGTAGAGGAAAGATCTGGGCTGTGCCTTTAACTTATTAGGCTGTGCTGATACTTACTTATCAATTTTACCAGATGGGTAGACGTTATGAAATTAGTGACCAATCTTGGAATTGGATTGCACCTCTCTTAAAAGTTTGGGGTAAAATTATGTCTTTAAAGATGTAAATGGCTGATATTTAAGTATTTATTGGTTTTTTTGCTCCCTCGGCATCACTTTTACTAAATGCTTCCAATCAAACGGAATCGCGTTTTTAATAACTTCTCTGAAAAATTAAATTCACCCTGCAGGTTGATAGTGGGTACTAAGACGTTGCCAACTTATAGGCGAAGATTGAGAGATTGTCTGAATTAATTGTTCTCTTTCGGATGGACAAACCTGCTTGACCTTTTTTGTAAGATACAGATAATTCCAGCTAATAATGGCATTCTGGATAAGCCGTTTGCAACCATCGGAGAGTAACTGTTCTTCTTTACTGGCAAATTATATTTGCTCATTATTACCATAAAAGACGGCTTCAGAAACTGATGTGCACTCTCGATTTTTTCTAAATGATCATAGATTTGCTTTCGTAGCTTTCCACCATCCATATATCAAAGCAGAAAATCCTTCTAAGTACTTTGTCTAGTTCGTTCAGCACCTGATAAACTGTATATTGCCACGAGTACGAGTTTAGCCTGTGAAGAAGTGTTCAGGCGCTTACCTGCTTAAGCTTTATACTGGCGACTACTCGCATACAAATGACATCGCTTTGTCTTTCAGATTCAAAGTCTTGCTCGCAACAAGGTTCGTGAGTTTTTGCTCCAATACATTGGCATCTATAAGAGTTGACAAGACAAAAATTGGTATATAGCAAGAAAGTGTAAACTGATTTGTATCCCAGACGGACAAAATGAGAAGTAAATAGGTTTGAAAAGGATTAAAGAAACTATTTACCAAAGCCCTACATGGCTTACTGACTCCTAGTAGGATTTAAGTCGAAAAGACACCCGATTCTTTATTCTTACTGATAAGACGGTGAATTCTGGAAAGTTTTTAGTATAACTGACTTCACTAGTTTCTAACCTTTTCTGTATAACAGCTCTGTTATTGCCAGATATAAAGTTGAGTAGTCTCTGGATATGGCTGTTTTACAGCTATAAAACATATTCTTCGTTTTTTGAACTTTCCTGTGATTAAAATGAACTTTTCTCTGTTAAGAATAGATGAAATCTGCATTTATTTATATAAATTTCATTCCGCATTTACTATAACGCTGTATTATGACCTCTTCTAATTCGCAGTTCGATACTTTATGGCATTCTTTCAGGGCTGGAGATAGGGCTGCATTTGCCTCTATCTATAGAAAATATGTGACTGCATTACTAAATTATGGCAATAAGATTACTTCTGATCGTACCTTAGTTGAAGATAGCATTCAGGACTTGTTTTTTGAATTATGGGAAAGCCGAGAACGAATTGCAGAGACTACCTCAGTGAAATTTTATTTATTTAAGGCGCTTCGCTATAAGATTTATCACAATACAAATACAAAGGGTTTCTTCAGCTTGCAAAGTACAGAATATGATACAGAAGTGAATCAGGATTATTTTTCATATCCCTCCCATGAAAGTCAGCTGATTGGTATTGAAGTTCAATCGTTACAAATGGAAAATCTGAAAACGATTCTGGAGCAACTCCCCAAAAGACAAAAAGAAGCCATTAACCTTCGTTACTACCATAACTTCTCCAATGAGGAAGTTGCCCAGATAATGGGGGTAAACTATCAGTCTGCCTGTAATTTTATTTACAGTGCCCTTCGTAAATTAAAACTTAACCTCCAGGTATCGGTAGGCTGTTTTCTTTTTTTCTTATTTTTTTGGTAAAAAATAATTAAAAAAAAGAGTTAAAAAGAAAAGATTTGTCCATTAGTATATGGAAAGCCTAATGCATTCCCATACAAATGGACTATACTCACTATACGATCGAGGATTTTGCCTCAGACCAGAGTTTTATTAACTGGGTACATCAATCCGATCCGTGGGCAATTGCCTACTGGGAGCAGTATCTGGATGGACATCCTGAAATAGCTACAAAGGTAGACCAGGCACGTATACTGGTACTCAACCTGAAAAGAGCACAGGAAACAAACCAGGACCCTGTAATCATAGATGCGTTATGGGATAAAATTCAGGCCAGAACAGAAGCTAAAACACAAATCCATATCTCTTCAGATACAGAAAAGCCCAGAACCCGATCTGCCAGTCAGATCCGTTTCCTGGCTGCTGCCAGTGTATTATTACTATGCTTGTGCGTAATGGTATGGTTTGTGATTCGACAAGATACAACCAAACCGCGTTCAGATCTGTATGTTTACCATAATAGTGTGAAGGGAGAGTATCAGGAGCAGGTAAACCAGACTGGAAAGCCGGTAAAGGTTCTCTTGTCTGATGGAAGTGTGATTGTACTTGAAAACAAAAGCCGGCTCAAGTATAAAACAGATTATACCAACGATTCTACACGGGATGTATATCTGTTGGGAAATGCCTTTTTTGAAGTTGCTAAAAATCCATACAAACCGTTTATTGTTCATTCCAATGAAGTCTTTACCAAGGTACTTGGCACCAGTTTCCATATTGAGGCTCCGGAAGATGGAAAAAACATAGTGGTTTCTGTAAAGACTGGCAAGGTCTCGGTTTATACCCTTAAAACAGATGCTAATGTAGTACCCACATCGATAACCAATAGTAAGGAAGGAGTCACTCTTCTACCCAACCAGTGCGTAAGCTATCAAAGGACCGAACAGTCATTTAACAAAATGATTGTTGACTCGCCTCAGGTATTGAATGCAAAGATTACCCAAGCTGATTTTACATTCGAGAACACTCCCATTGCAGAAGTTTTCAAAACGCTGGAAGCTGCGTATGGCATTGAAATCATGTTCAATGCAGAGACAATGAAAAATTGTTTTTTAACTGCGCCAATGGGAAATGAATCCCTGTTCGAAAAAGTAAAAATCATATGTCAGACCATAGGGGCTAGCTATGAAGTCATTGATGCTAAGGTAATTATCACCAGTTCCGGATGTTAATCGATCCATTCCTCACCAAAATTGTTTTGCCTATGAGATAGAAAAAATACACAACCCTAATCATAAAAAAGATGGTGATGTTACCAGCATCACCGATCTGTTCTCTTCAATCCCAGCTTTGTAACGATTAGCACTCCACACAAAGCTACAGGATTCGCTTTGTCCACTATTTCATGAACCTAAACTTAACAAAGTTATGAAAAGATATCATACACTTCAAAGGTTGATTGTTGCTATTACAAAATTTACCAGTATTCAGTTTCTGCTTATGTTGATTGTATCGGGCATGGCTATGGCTACGCCAACGGATATATATGGGCAAAATGTAATGGATAAGGTAATTTCAATTAAGGCTGAAGGTGAAACCATTAAACATGTTTTGTCAGTACTGGAAAAGTCAGTCAACATAAAATTTACCTACAATCCCCAGGCAATTGCCATTGATCAGAAGATTTCGTTTGATTACAAAGACCAGAAGTTATCCCGGATTCTGGAAGGGATTTTTTATCCGTTACATATCAGTTATCAGCTTTCGGGCAATTACATCATTTTACAAAAACAGCCGCAGAATAGTGTAGGCACTGTGATAAATTCTCCGGGTATCTCTGTAACAGACAGGATTGTTACAGGTAAAGTGACTGATGATACGGGTGCCTCACTTCCAGGGGTGAGCGTGAGTGTAAAAGGTACTACACTCGGTGCTACTACTGACTCAGAGGGCAACTATTCTCTTGCTGTTACAGGAGAGAAACTCATTCTTGTTTTTTCCTATATCGGTTACAAAACAGAAGAAGTAGTATTGGGTGAGCAGACAACAGTAAATGTTAAGTTGATTGTTGATTCTAAAACGTTGGATGAGGTAGTGGTAGTGGCCTTTGGTACACAAAAAGAATATACGGTGGCAGGAGCCATTACAACCATTGAACCAGGAAAACTTCAGTCGTTTGGTACTACCCGATCAGTTAGTAACAACCTGGCTGGTCAGGTGGCCGGTATTATAGCGGTGCAACGTTCCGGAGAGCCAGGCTATGATAATTCTACTTTTTGGATACGAGGTATTTCTACCTTCCAGGGAGCACGAGATCCATTGGTACTTGTTGACGGGGTGGAGCGTTCGCTAAACAACATTGACCCTGCGGAAATCGAATCATTTTCTGTTTTGAAAGATGCCTCTGCCAGTGCTGTATACGGTGTTCGGGGTGCCAATGGGGTAATCCTGATCAATACAAAAAGGGGCAAAATCGGCAAGCCGTCTATCAGCTTTCGATACGAACAAGGCTTTACAAAACCAGCCAAGCTACCTTCCTTTTTGAATGCTGCTGACTATATGGAACTCCTCAATACAATTGCCCGGGAAACAAACGCTCCTGCAATTCCCTATTCTCAGGATAGAATTGACAATACCCGCAATCAGACAGACCCGGATTTGTATCCCGATGTGAACTGGCTGGATGCTATCACAAACGATCATGCCTCCAATAGCCGGTATAACCTGACTGCCTCTGGGGGCAGCGAAGCATTGCGCTATTCACTGGTAGGGTCTTACTATTCGGAAAAAGGCATTGTAGCACGTGACCCGGCGCAGATGTGGGATTCTTCCCTAAAGCTACATCGGTATAATGTGCGTTCAAATGTTGATTTGGATATCACTCCCTCAACACTGCTACGAATAAATATTGGAGGCTACCTGCAGGATATGAATCGTCCTCCTCAATCAATCGATGATCTGTTTTTTCTGGCTTTTGAGACACCTCCTTTCGTACATCCGACCAAATACTCCAGCGGAGAAATTCCGGTTGTTCCCGAGAGGGCCAATCCATGGGCACTAGCTACCCAAAGGGGATATCAGCGTGTCAGCGATAGTAAACTTGAGTCGTTGTTTGGGGTTGAGCAGGATTTTGATAAAGTAATACCAGGTTTAAAAGGAAGAGTAAAGTTTGCGTTTGACCGGTTTTCTGCTACTGGTGTCAAAAGAAGTAAGGATCCCAATTATTATAGTCCCTCTGTAGGCCGAAATGAAGATGGCTCTCTGAATCTTGTCATTTACAGGAATGGACAGGATTTTCTGGGGTATGAAAAGACTTCTGAATGGGGTGATAAAAGTGTGTATATGGAAGGTAGCCTTACTTATTCAAGAGCCTTTGGAAAGCATTTTCTGGATGCATTGCTTCTTGGTAACAGACGCAACTATGATAAAGGAGAAGCACTTCCTTACCGAAATCAGGGAATGGCAGCCCGCCTTTCGTATTCATATGACCGACGGTATATTGCTGAGGTGAATTTTGGGTATAATGGTTCAGAAAACTTTGCCAAAGGAAAGCGCTATGGCTTTTTCCCATCCGCTGCTATTGGGTGGATCCTGACCGAAGAGGACGTTATGGAACCTTTAAAAGCTACTTTTTCAAAAATTAAACTAAGAGCCTCTCTTGGGAAAGTTGGAAATGATCGGTTAGATGGACGTCGCTTTGCCTACATTACAACCATTGGTGAAACAGGGGGTTACACCTGGGGCGTAAATAATGATTATGGAAGAGGAGGACGAAGAGAAGGTGATTATGGAGTGGCAAATCTAACCTGGGAGACCGTTACCAAAGCAAATCTGGGTCTTGAATTAGGATTGCTTAATAATAGTGTCCAATTCCAGGCTGATTTTTTCAAAGAACAACGGAAAGATATCTTTTTAAGGCGTGAAAACCTTCCAAGTTCAAGCGGATTTGTTGAAAAGCCCTGGGCCAATTATGGCAAAGTAGACAATCAGGGAGTGGATATTTCCCTGAATGTAAACAAACAACTATCCGCTGACTTGCTTTTATCTGTACGGGGTACGTTTACCTACGCTAAAAATAAAATCATTGAGAAGGATGAGGCATCTGCTGTCATTGGTACCAACCGATCCCTTACAGGGAAACCTGTAGGGCAGATTATGGGCCTGGTAGCAGAAGGATTATTTACTACTGAGGACTTTGCTGACGTTTCAACTGGCCAATTGATAAGTACACTGCCAAGACAAACCTTTGGCCCTGTACAACCCGGAGACATTAAATATAAGGATGTTAATAAGGATGGAGCTGTGGACGCGCTTGATGTATCCGCCATTGGAGGAACAGTTGATCCTCAGGTTATCTATGGCTTTGGAGTTAATGTGCAATACAAGAATTTTGATGCCGGAACCTTCTTTCAAGGTACAGGAAGAACCTCTCGAATTATTGGAGATGCAACCTCGTTTATGCCTGGCTCTGGCAATGGCGCGTTAGGAAATATTTACTCAAATGCCAATGACCGCTGGACGGCCGAAAATCCAAGTCAGAATGTCTTCTGGCCCCGGTTATCCAATGCCTCCAGCCAGATAAGTACACTGGCCAATAATACGCAGACGTCCAGTTGGTGGCTAAAAGACATGAGTTTTCTCAGGGTTAGACGCATTGAAATAGGATACAGCTTACCCAAAAATGTAATGGGCAGAATAGGCATAAAAGACAGCCGGATATTTGTAACAGGAAATAACCTTTTCACATTCTCCTCCTTTAAACTCTGGGACCCTGAAATTGATACCCGGCCAGATAATAAACCGAATAATGGCTACAGATATCCAATTATGAAATCGGTTTCTATCGGTATGACGTTTGACTTTTAAATTTTACGACCTACTTAACATACGGGAAAAGATGAATAAATATACATTACTCAGATATACAATACTCTTCTTGCTGGTTCTTTTATCAGAGTCCTGTTCTGATTTTCTGGACAAGATGCCAGATGATTTGCTTACACAGGAAATGGTTTTTAAAGACAAAACCCGAACCGAAGAATGGCTGGCAGGGGTATATGCCAACATTCCGGATCCGTATTGGGATTATGCGCGTAATATTAGTTACGATCCTTTATCTGATGACATGTGCCCTAACCCCAGATGGGAACAATTCGGATGGGATGTGATTGCCAAACAAACCGGCAACTGGAATACAAATTCATTTTGGGGGCCCAATTACTGGTATGAATTACCCAGAAGGATACGGTCAGCTTATATTCTGATCGAAAATGTCAAACCCAATCTGGCACAACAGTTTACACAGGAGGATGCCGATAATATGAAGTATGAAGCACGTTTCCTGATTGCATATTATTATTGGCTTATGGCAGAAGCCTATGGCCCTATACCCCTTGTACTGGGGATTACGCCAAGTGATGCAACCACAGAAGAACTGTTGATAGGCCAGACTCCTTTTGACAAGGTAATAGACTGGGTAGATTCCGAAATGCTGGAACTATCCGGCTTATTGCCTGACAAGTATGCCAGTAATGCAAAATTTGGCAGGGCTACATCCATTATGTGTTTAGCTGTACGGGCACGTATGCTCTTATTTGCGGCAAGTCCCCTGGCAAATGGCAATCCGGATTACAATGGCTTTGTAAATGACAAAGGGGAAGCCTTATTCAATACTACCTATGATGCCAATAAATGGAAGCGGGCTAGTGATGCCTGCAAGCTATTGATTGACAGAGCGCATGCCGCCGGACATAAGCTATACTATGAATACAATGATAATGGAAGCATTGATCCGTTTTTGTCGTATCAGAATATGATGTTTAAAAGAACGACGGATGGCAATACCGAAATTCTTTTTGCAAGACCTAATTGTGAGACATGGGAATACGATAGACACACACAACCACGTGGCACTGGAGGCAATGGCGGACTGGGTGTTACCCAATCGCTGGTAGATGCGTTCTTTATGAAAAATGGCCTGCCTATCGATGATCCTAATTCTGGCTATGTTGAGAAAGGCTTTTCAACGGCTGATGAATTCCGCAATACAAAATGGAGTGAAGTACAGGGAGGGGGTAAAGTTACCTTAGCGGGTACCTACAATATGTACTGCAATCGCGAACCCCGCTTTTATATATCTGTATTATACAACAGAGCCTGGCACAGAAGAGAGAACCGTACAACCCGGTTTATGATAGATGAATGGGATGGTGGTCCTACCCATGATGCACCTCAAAGTGGCTATCTGTTACGAAAAAAAGTGCATCCGGATCATGACCCGCGAAATCGTACGAATCCTTACCGTCCAGGTATCCTCTACAGGTTAGGAGAAGCATACCTCAACTATGCCGAAGCCTTAAATGAGTCAGATCCAGGGAATCCGGATATTCTTACGTATGTAAATCTGGTCAGAGAAAGAGCCGGCTTACCGGAAGTAGCTGCCGGAAGCCAGGATGAAATCAGAGCTGCTATCAGACGAGAAAGACGGGTAGAACTAAACTGTGAAGGAATTCGCTACAGTGATATCCGCAGATGGAAGATGGGGGAACAAGTCCTGAATCGTGATTTTTGGGGTATGAATTTTAACGGGACCGAAATTAGCGATGATGAGAAGAATCCGAAAGCGTACTTTAAACGGACTGTTTATCAGCGCCGGGTTTTTTCTAAAAAGAATTACTGGTTTCCTGTTCCTCAGTCTGAAATTGATAAGAACCCTAATCTGGTGCAAAATCCATTCTGGAAGTAATGCTGGTTAAAGTGGCAAGTGTAGGTTTCAAAATGAAGACCTGGATTTGCGTTTACTTATTTTGTGTTTACTTATAATGACAGTTAAACCTAAATATTTTCAAAGAAGTTATCATGTATACATCCTATATGGATAGAGTATTCATCCCATAGAGTATACATCCCATAAGAGGGTAAGCCAGATTCTGATTGGAAATGGATATAGGTAATGCGACAAAAAGGGAATGAGATGAATTTCTCATTCCCTTTTTGTCTCTACCAACATGCATTATCCCAAATTTATGTCTTCCAACTCAAGGGTGTTGACTAGATTGAGGATGTAGAGTAGTTGAAAAAGAAAGGCTAAGGCCATTCGGGTTCGATATAGCGCTACAAATTCATATTTGTAGCGCTTTTCCGTTCTGTGAGCTTCAGCCTCACAGCTGAATCAGGTAAGGATACTGTGCTGTAGAGCAGTTTAAGTGTATAGGTATTTTTAATTTTTCAATCGGTAAATACTTTTTAATGCATAGCTTTCTTGCCTACTGAATGCAAATAGGCCTTCTTAAGTTTTCCTTTGGTATTTTTCAGAAGGCTTATTGCTTTTTATAACCTGTTTCTACTCATCACCTTTCTCTACATGTTTAGTTGCCCTATGTGGTAATAAAAATGCCCGACCTTACAGACGGGCTGACGCATATTTATTGATTTGCATTTATAATTGTATTTGACATTCGCCTCCCTAAGCTTGCCCAAAGCTAAATAGGCACACCAGAATTTGTTTGGAATCTTCAATTTGCATGTTTGTAGCCAGCGGCAGCAGTTTGACTAACCGGAAGAAAAGTTGAAGTAGTTCAACGTAATTTCTTAATTTATTTCATTTTTTGTCGCAGGCTCCTGCCGTAGCTTTGCTAAGTCAGCCTTCAATGTTGCATTTCTAAACGGATGCATTTTTAGTAAAAAAACAACTCAAATATCAGATAGTATGGAAAATCATACGGCAGAAGAAAATAACAAATCTACTCCCGAGGGGAGAGACTTGAGGATTCTCAATAGAACGCACGAACAGCCATTTGCTCAAAAAAAATACCTTGAGATTAACGGTTCCCGAATGGCTTATATTGATGAGGGAAAAGGAGATCCCATTGTTTTTCAACATGGTAATCCGACCTCCTCCTATCTTTGGCGCAATATTATGCCGCATGTAGATGGCCTTGGTCGCTTAATTGCCGCTGACCTGATCGGTATGGGCGACTCGGACAAATTAAGCCCTTCGCTAGGAGAGCATCGGTACAATTTTGCTACCCAGAAAAAATTTCTGTTTGCGCTTTGGGAAGAATTAGGTCTTGACCGGAATGTGATTCTGGTGCTTCATGACATGGGTTCTCAGCTTGGATTTCACTGGGCCCATCAAAATAAGCAGCGGCTGCAGGGTATTGCCTACATGGAATCCATCGTAATGCCACCACAGGCTTCGGATTTTTCTGAGCAGACTCTGGAGGCGTTCAAGAATTTCACTCCCGACAAAGTTTTGTGGGAGAACTTTATAGTGGAGCATTTCCTTTTCAGTGAAAGAAAATTTACTGCCATTGAGCAAGCTTACTACGAAAAGCCGTTTCTGATTCCTGGAGAAGACCGCAGGGTACAGCTGGGTTCAGACATTCCCATGAATGGGAAGCCAGAATACACGCAAGAAATCGTAGCTGATTATTCTGCCTGGCTGGCCAAGTCTACTGTTGCTAAGCTCTATATTCAGGCAGAGCCAGGACTGTTCGGTCGCGGGCGGCTCCACGAGTTTTCAAGTAAGTGGCCCAATCAGCAGCACCTAAAAGTTTCCGGGGTTCATTTTATTCAGGAAACCGCCCCTGATGTAATTGGCAAGGCACTGGCCAGCTTCGTTCACAGCTTGAGAAAATAGTGTTTGCTGCGTCTAGGGAAGGCGTGTAGTGCATACATGTATCACTGTCATTTTAGGGGTAAGCTTAAGCGGTAGGAATGAGAAAGTTTATTTTGATCCTGGCGATTTGCGTGTTTTGGGAAAATCTGGGCCAAGCCATTTTCAAAACGCAGTGACTGTGTAGTCGCTACTGATAGAAACACTAATTTGCTCATTGATTTTGAGTACGAATTTTCAGTGGCTATAGAGAAGCTGCAAAATTCCTATGAGCAGCGAGAGCGGAAAATAACTGGACTAGGAAGTGAAATAACTCAGCCCTTTTTAAGTTTCTTATTGCGAATTTTGCTCAGGAACTCGGTGGTAAATCCTAAGTAGGAAGCAATAGCATACTGTGGAATGCGGTTTAACAAGGCCGGATAGCGCATCGCAAAGTCTTCATAGCGCTGTTCGGCCGTTTGACTGATATTCGATAATACCCGCTTCTGAATAGTGGCCACCTCGCACCGAGCTGTAATTCGGAAGAATCGCTCGAATTGAGGTATGTTAGCGAGCAGTAGCTGCTCGCTTTGGTAGCTGAGCTGGATAATAACCGAGTTTTCCAAGGCTTGCACAAAAAAGGTGGCGGGCTCCTGAAAAATATAGCTGTTGCAGTCGTTAATCCACCCCCCTTCGATTGCCAGTGCAATGGTATGCTCAATGCCTTTGTTATCCACCAGATAGGACCTCATGGCTCCCTCTCTGACATAATTCATGTGCTGGCAAACAAAGTTTGGTTGCACGATCAATTGCCGCTTCTTTACTTTGGTAAGGACTAACAGCGAGAGGAAATAGGCTTCTTCTTCTTTGGTGAGTTCGATAAATGTTTTGACATAATCAAGTAATGGCTGGAAATCACTCATGTGTTGGATGCAAGAAATTTTGAAAGGCTGCTTTAAAGCAGCTTCAAGTTAACAGAAGGCTTTAACGAAACAAATACAGAATAGCCATTTTTACAAACAAACATTATATTTTAAAGCAGTTAACGAATAGATTACTATATAGAAAGCTGGTTTTTCTTCTGGTATCAAAAGAGCTTGCACTAGGACGTGCTGTGGATCTGGAATGTTCAAAAATGGTATCAAAATAGGTGGTGATCAACTGCAAACACCAGCTTTCCGGAATAAAAAATGAGTAGGTAAAAAATGAGTAGCTAAATCTTGTTTTTGCTTCATTGCCTTTATGCACGCTCAAATTAGTGAAAATAAGCTAATCGAACTCTTTATCGAAGTGAATGCTTATCGAAGCGGATGATTTAGCTATTGCCTTCCAATTCTATCAAAACAGCTATCGGGTAGGTAAAATACGTAAACCTGCTCGCAACCTGCTTTGACTCATTCTGAAGGAACTATCACGGATGTAAAGCTGATCTTTCAGGCAGCACTTGGCTGTAATGCTTCTTCTATTATTGTCGCTCATAACCATCCATTGGGGAATCTCAAACCCTCTCAGGCAGATAAAGACCTGACAGACAAGCTTCGCAAAGCTGGTCATGTACTTGAGTTACCTTTGCTGGATTATCTGATTTTAAGCAGTGAAGGGTATTTCTCCTTTGCAGACGAAGGGCTTTTATAGCCCTTCTTTTCTGTGTGTATTGAGTTGTAGCGTTATAGTTGACCTATTTTCATTTACTATCACTTACACAAGAATTTATGCAAGATAGGTTGGAGGAATAAATATGGATTCTTCTATCCGGATGATTTGATTGTCCCATTATAACCCACACGCAGCTTCTCAAATGCCGTTTGTAAGATAAGTCCAGGATTGACGCGCGACTTATCTTTTTTCCCGCCCACTACTATGTGACAGGCGAAAGCAAAGATAGATGAATAAAAAGGATCTTTTCAAGGGTAAAGGCTGTGCCCTGATTCCTATTTAGCCTGTCCACTATCTATCCCGCCGTAAAACGGACTCAGCCCCTGAAAACAAGAGACTATCTGCTAATCCTACCCAAAGCCGATGCTTTTTTCATCCGATGTGAAGCTATCGCCTGACACAAGGTTAGGCCTCACCAAAATCTTTTATTTCTATGAATGCTTCTTCTAACGGATCTGCTAATCGTATCCCGAATTTAAACCAAGAGCTGGCTCACTTTACAGGGAGTGAATCGTATTACCGCCACATGGTTTCCCGCCTCTACTATACGGAAGGGGTGCAGTATATGGCCCAAACCTATAGCTGTTACTGGCTCGTGGACAAAATCCTCATTGAAGCAGCGCTCAATAAGAATCTGCTTAAAGAAGACTTTCAGGTTTGGAAACTAATCTGGCTGAGAGAAGACATTTTTGAACTGCATTGTTCAGATGGAAACGACAGGGAACTATTTAAAGAAATCATTCCCTACTCAGATTTTGGAGCCGATCATCTCACACTGTGGTTGTCAGATAGAGTCCTGCTGCTGCCGACCGAGTATTAATAATTCTGAATATTAAACTAATAGCTGTAAGTGTGACAACCTATCGCTATTTATTTTTTCTTCCCACCGAATCCAGCTCCTAACCGGAATACCCAGGAGAATTATAGAGTTGTTTATTAAACTCGTTGTTGTAATTGAAGTTATACAGCACTGTAATCTGGAAAAACGATTTTCCTTCAGTGTTTATGTTTAATGACAATCCAGCCAGAGGATTCACCACCCAGTTGCGCCGTTTGTCTTCTCTGTCATCAAAATAAGGGTAATTTAACGCCTCAGTTTCGGCCTGTAAAAAGAGTGGTTTATCAAATATGCCAATGGTAGAACTATGCTTATTATAGAGGGGTAAGTCTCGATTTAAACACAAAAGAAGTTCTTTTCAGAGAATAGAAAATTATACTTACTAAAAACGAATATGATTTACTTCTCTTCCTGACAAATAATAGAAACCAGGTTGTGTCCCGGCAGGCCATTGCCGAACACCTTTCCGGGGAAACTTCTGAAAATCCGGATTCTTTTGACTTTGTCTACTCTCATGTTAAAATCTAAAAAGAAGCTTAAAGATAAAGGATATGTAGATTGTATTAAAACTATATATTGGTTTGGCTATAAACTGGAAGCATGATCAATCTCTGACTCATAATATGTAAGCCGTAGGTTCAAATAACGGAATAATAACGCCACCTTTTTGGGCGGGTTGAGGGCATAAGCTACAGCTTATAAAGCGATAACAAGATAAAGAGGATCTTTCATGTGTAATTATGTCTATTAACTTACTATTGACAGCGTTCAAAGTACTGACTAATTTTTGTGTACATCATTACTGGACTACATCTTTTGTTTTGGAAGGTAGGATTGAACTCTCATTCCTAAAAAACTTGTAAACTTTTGTTTAGTGCGTATATCAATGTTCCTTTGATAAACATAACTCTGAACTCTTGCTCGAAGTAATTTTATAGCGACCGGATTATTTTTCAAGTCATTGTAAATAGCTTTTAACTCTTTTTCGTTAATACTACCATAATAAGAACTAATAGAAAATGAAACTAATTCCGCAGCTGGTGTATTGACTTCAATGCCAATTTCGTTGAATAAATTTTTTAATTCTTTCACACCTAGGGACAGCATCAATTTTGTGAAAACCCCAAGACATACATCCATACTGCATATCATTAGGTTCAATACCGTAAATCACATCATCTTTAAAATTCGCAACTCTTCCTTTAATTTTCGTAAGTACAGTGTGATTTGCCCAAGATACCTTTGTCTTGTAAAAATAATTGAAACAAAAATTATTATAAAACAAGATAAAGTAAAGAAAATGGGACGAATATTCATTACAGGTTCTTCGGATGGTCTGGGTAAGATGGCCGCAAAATTATTAATAAACAATGGTCATCATGTAGTCTTACATGCCAGAAATGAACAAAGAGCGGAAGATGCACTAAAAGCCAACCCCAAAGCTAAATCTGTACTCATAGCCGACCTTTCCAGTATATCTGAAACAATAGCTTTGGCGGCAAAGGCAAACGCACTAGGACATTTTGATGCCATTATACACAATGCGGGTGTTGGTTACAGAGAATCCAACAAAATTCTGACGGTTGATAAATTGCCGCATGTTTTCGCAATCAACAGTCTATCTCCCTATCTCCTTACATCACTTATTGAAAAACCGAAGCGGCTGATTTATATGAGCAGTGGACTTCACCGTGATGGAGATAGCAGTCTTGATGATTTGTTATGGGAACACAAAACGTGGAATGGGTTTCAGGCGTATGCAGATTCTAAATCTCATAATGTACTATTAGCCTTTGCTGTAGCCAACCAATGGACTCAGGTAGCTTCAAATGCCTTGGAACAGGTATGGCTAGCTTCATCTCTGAATGTGCAGGTTCTACAGTCAGGAGGCTATTATTATCATAAACAACCACGGCAGGTACATCCTGAGAGCAAAAATCACGAAATACAGCAACTCTTTATTGATAGGTGCTCTGAAATTTCTGGAATTAAGTTTCCGTCTTAGGAAATTGGTCCATTTTTCATCGTTGTTGATAATACTTTAAAATTTGCAACTCCTGCTTTATTCTGCGCAACCATGATGATTTCTATCCATTCTACCTTTGGATCAACAGATTTAAAATACATCAAAATGAAGAATTTATCAGAAAAAGTTGCCGTTGTAACCGGCTCATCAAAAGGAGTTGGCGCTGCTATCGCATTCAAGATCGCTGCCGCTGAAGTTGTTGCTCAAATCAAATCCAATGGCATAGAGGCGTTTGCGATAAAGGCAAATGTTGCCAAAAAAGAAGAAATCAGCCGTCTGTTCGACAAAAGTATTGCACATTTTGGTAAGGTAGACATTTGGGTAAACAATGCCGGTGTGATGCTAAACAATTTCATCAAAGACTTCTCCGATGAACAGTTGGAAAACAAATTAAGAAATTTTCTACCAAAGCCATCGGGCGTGAACAATTTATCAGTATTGATAGGATTGAAAATAATGGATTGGATATTTACGGAAGCTTTCACAGTGACACGTGGTGTGATTTTAGAACCTATTTCAAATTCAATTTGAATGAAGAGTGAAAAATTCACCAACTGCAAATAGAGCAGGCAAAAAATTGAAATATGCAAGGAGAATTAATAATCAAAAACAACATAGAAAATGAAAACATTAGCAAATAAAAAAGTGATTATACTGGGTGGAAGTTCAGGATTGGGATTAGCGACTGCTCAGGCTGCCGCAGTGGACGGTGCAGAAGTTATTATTGTATCAAGCAACCAGGAGAGGATTGACAAAGAATTGGAAACTTTGCCTAAAAGCAGTAAAGGACTTGCTGTCAGCCTTGATAAGGAAGAAAACATAAAGACGTTCTTTGCCGGAGCTGGCAATTTCGACCATCTGGTGTATACCGCAGGAGAAAACATATCTATGAGCATGATGGATGATACGGAAATAGAAAAAGGAAAGGACTTTTTCACCATTCGTTTTTGGGGTGCATTTGCAGCCATTAAATATAGTAGGCATCATATCAACGAAGGCGGAAGTATCAATTTAATGAGTGGCAATTTCGGGCAACGTCCTGCTGCTGGTTATAGTTTGGGTGCTACGATTTGTGGTGCTATGGATGCTTTTACCAAAGCGATGGCTGTAGAACTGGCTCCGATACGAGTAAACAATATTGCCGCCGGAATTATTGATACCAATCTTTGGGGAAATATGAACGATGCCGACCGCAAAGGTTTTTTTAAACATTTGGAAAGTACCCTGCTCTTAAAAAGAGTGGGTAAACCAGAAGACATCGGACAAGCATTTGTTTATTTGATGAAACAAACTTATACCACCGGTCAGTCATTGGTTATCGATGGAGGTGCTGTATTGGTTTAATTTATGAGCTTTTAATACAAGTAAACATATCTGATCAATCCTAATTTTGTAGTTACTAAAATGTTTTAAAAATGGAAAGAATAGATAAACAAGACTCCAGAAATAAAGGATCTCAGGCTAGGGAAAGAATACAATAACACCCAGAGACAAACTTTTCCCGATTTTACTTACCAAACGGTAGATCATACAGAGCTTAAGGCGTTGAGAGATAAATATCATTTGGAAATAATAGCTGATAATGAACCGGATATCGAACGTGCTAAAAGACTTTTAAAATGGTTTCATGATGAAGTGCCCCACAACGACGCCCCCAATATCGATACGCTCAATGCCATCAGTATCATTGACAGTTACCGCAGCAACAGGCATGCGCACGGATGTTATCCGCTGTCTATTGCCATGAACGAAGTCTTTCTAGACATGGGCTTTCAGCCCCGAACGGTAATCTGCTTTTCAGGTCGTTACCCCAGTCCAGAAGACGGACATGTAATTAACAGCGTGTTTATTCCTTCTTTACAAAAATGGGCATACATGGATCCTCAGGATAATGCGTATGTAACAGATGAACACAATAATCTGCTCAGTATAGCAGAAGTGAGGCAAAGCCTGATAGACAATAAACCGCTAAAGCTGAATGCCGATGCCAATTATCATGGAAAAGCAGATGATATAAAGGATTATTTATATACTTTCATGGCCAAACACCTGTTTCGGATCATTTGTCCGTTGAACAGTGAATTCGGTTCGCAGACCAGGACAAAAGGCAAGGTGCTGCATTATGTCGAATTGCTTCCGGTTGGAATTAAAGACACGGAAGTGGACGGTTTTGAAACCAATGTAAACCTCAAGATCGGCGTGCAAGTCATTACTTGCCACACCAATAATGAGCAACTTTTCTGGAAAAAACCGTAATCCTCATTTTGGATAATCATTCTCGCATTTTGGTTTATTGAAGCTTTGGTATTGATGAGACATTTGCAATATAAATACAATGTCAAACAATAAGAATATCAAGATCATGAACAAAACAGTATTGATTACAGGAACCTCTTCAGGGTTCGGTGCTTCAGCGGCTAACTTCTTTACCCAAAAAGGCTGGAACGTGATTGCCACCATGCGGGACACAGGCAAGACTTCAAGTTTACGCAATTCAGAAAACATTTTTGTCACTAAGCTGGACGTGGAGGATACAGCGTCCATTCAATCTGCCATTGACGCTGGTATTAAGCGTTTCGGAAAGATTGATGTTTTGGTCAATAACGCAGGATATGGGCTCTTCGGCATTTTTGAAAGTGCAAGCCGGCAGGCCATTCAAAATCAATTTGCGGTAAATGTATTCGGGGCAATGGATGTAACAAGGGCTATCCTGCCTTATTTTCGTGAAAACAAGTCCGGCGTTATCATCAACGTTAGCTCAGGTGCAGGAGCTATTGGCTTTCCTATGGCCTCAATTTACAGCGCTTCGAAATTTGCGCTTGAGGGTTGGTCAGAAGGACTCCGTTATGAATTGGCTTCTTTAGGCATCAAGGTAAAAGTGATTGAACCAGGCGGTGCCACGCAAACGGGTTTCCTCAACCGGGTAGGCGGAGAAAGTACGGGATTACAATTGATTAATGATTACCTTCCATTTTTGGAGCAGACCGGAAAAATGTTCCAATCTATGGCATCAACTTCAGATATAGATGCGGTAGAAAAAGTGGTATCCGCTATCTACAAAGCTGCTATCGACGACAGCACACGGCTTCGATACTCCCCAACTGAAGATATACAGCCCATCTTGAATGCCCGTCGTTCGTCTTCTGAAGAAGCCTATCAACAGTTTACCGATAGCATTTTCACACAGGCTAATTCTTAACGATCAATTCATTAAAAGCTTTAAATGAAAACAATATTTATCACCGGCGCATCTTCCGGGTTAGGAAAAGCTACGGCAAAGTTATTTGCCCAAAAAGGGTGGAATGTAATCGCTTCTATGCGGAAGCCTGAAAAAGAAACAGAGCTTGTTTCCCTTGCAAATATTCATCTTTTACAGTTGGATGTAACCGATATTGAATCTATAAAAAATGCAGTGGCTGAGGCGATCAAAATCGCCCCTGTTGATGTGGTTTTCAATAATGCGGGTTATGGTTTAGCGGGACCGCTGGAGGGATACGTGGATGAACAGATAACCCGGCAGTTCAATACGAATGTGCTGGGCGTGATCCGGGTAACACAGGCATTTCTCCCGCATCTGCGTGAGAGAAAAAGCGGATTAATTATCAATACCACATCTATAGGTGGATTGGTAACTTTCCCTTTCAGTTCCATTTATCATGCTACAAAATGGGCGATTGAAGGCTGGAGCGAAAGTATGTCGCATGAATTGGCTACCCAAAGGATTCAAATTAAAACAATTTCTCCCGGAGGGATCGCTACGGATTTTATGACCAGGTCTATTGATATGGGGCAACACGAAGCATATGTCGAACCATTCAATAAGTTCATGTCAAGCTTCAATAATCCTGACAGCCCTTTACAATTCTCAGCGCCAGAATCTATTGCTAAGATAGTGTATGAGGCTGCAACCGATGGTAAAGACCAGCTTAGATATCTTGCAGGAAATGATGCGATATCTACTTATCAGCATAGAATAGATGTAGGTTCTGAAGCTTTTAGAAAGGGAGTAACAGCAGGTCTGCTACATTAATTCAATTCAGGATAGATTGTTTACATTTATGAAGTGAAAAAACATTTTATGATTAAATCTTTCACTTCAACTATTGCATTCATTGCCATCTTAGTGATATTGCTTTCCCTTATATCAGGGAAAGCAATTCATAATTTACAGATTAGAAATAGTGTGTTGGTGCATGGAGCCTGTCTAAAGTGTTCTAATGAGAAAGGATACAAAGTAGCTGTGAGACAACATACCTTGCAAAGTTTGGAAACTCATATTGCAGCCGGTGAATAGAATTAACGATAGCGGAAACAGTCGGGGCTTTAATGGGAAGACAGTAGTAAGCTTATCTAAATAACAACCTTAATTGGTTACAAAAAAAGAAAATTATGATAGATAAATCAGTACCTAAGAAAGAATTACACTATTACAAATCCATTTCAGATTTATGTAAAGCGCTTGGTGTTTCAAAACCATCTCATCCGTTGATTGTGCAAATCAATCATGATGAGATTTCTTCCAGTTCAAAGGTGCGATACCTTGTGCATGATTTCTATATGGTTTCGTATAAAAGTAATTTGAATGGTAAATTGAAGTATGGTCAGGGATATTATGACTTTGACGAAGGGGGATTACTATTTGTTGCTCCGAATCAAGCCTTATCAGTGATGGATGATACTGAATGCAAAGGACAAAGCTTGTTTATTCACCCCGACTTTTTTGCCGGGTATAATCTGCATAAATCAATAATGAAATATGGTTTTTTTGGGTATAATATCAACGAAGCGTTACATCTTTCTGAAAAGGAAAAGGCTAAAATTCTCCATGTCTTTGAGGATATTAAGGATGAGTTGGAAACATCTATTGACGATACAAGCCAGCAGTTAATTATTTCGTATATCGAAGTTCTCTTAAACTACAGTAACAGGTATTATAAACGACAGTTTATTACCAGGAAAGCCATTAACAGCCCGGTTATCGAAAGGTTTGAAACCATATTAAACAACTACTATAATGCCGGATTAGCTTCGGAGCTTGGCATTCCGTCAGTAAAATATTTTTCTGATCAACTGAATGTTTCTTCTGGTTATTTAAGCGACCTTTTAAGAAATCTTACAGGTATGAATACTCAACAACATATTCACGCCAAATTAATTGAAAAAGCCAAACAAAAGCTATCTACTTCTGAGCACACTGCGGCGGAAATTGCTTATGAACTGGGATTTGAATTTCCTCAGTCTTTTAATAAGCTATTTAAAATTAAAACAGGACTGACACCGTTGGAATTTAGGGAACAGCTTATGTGAACCAGATACGGTTCATTAATGCCAATGGTCTCACTAAAGTAGACTACCTCAATCTGTAGCGCATGGTACTTTTCAAAAACCGCCTGATTAAAAACCAGGCGGTTTCTACCTACAAACGAAAATTTAACATTACGCTAACACACTTTATTTTAGCAAATTAGATAGGCAGAATATAGCTACCAATCAGATATCTGCACAGCTTAAAGTTTTGACAGATAATCAGATGGTAGAATCACTTAGCGGATCAGGTAAGAATAAAAGCTACCGAATCTGTGAGCGTTTCTTTAATATCCGGTATTTGATGCGATATGGAAAAAACAGCATAAAGAAGAGGTATTATGGCTGGTACGTTTTCTGAGAGCTGGTGTACCCGAAATGAGCTAGTCCTTCAGGTAGAAAACCATCTGGAAGCAATGAGAAAAAGCAATTATTCTGTACAGGCAACTTACCTAAAAACGATGGCATTTTACCATATGGAGGAATTAGAGCTTTCTTGGAAGCTTTAGTTACTAGAATATGCCCAAACACATTTAAAAGTTTCTTCACAAAATACGTATACCAAAACTATTGATAAAGCAATACAAAAAGAGTTAGATCAATTTGTTGAAAAGTTGTTAGACAAAATACTATCAATGATGAGGTTATTATAGATCGCGATCTAGCATTCGATCCGGAATCTTGTTTATATACCATTAATATGGTGATGAGTGAATTCCTGAAATTAGATGTTAATAAAATTGATTTTGGAATATATTAATTAATCAACTTGTTAAAATTCGGATCAGATCTAGGAGATTTTATACCTAGCTATAACTTGGACCTTGTATATCAAAAATATTGTAAAGATAATGAAAATGCAGAAAAATATTATTTAAGAGCTGTTGAAAAAGGATATGAAGGTGCAATGAACAATTTGGGTCATTTATATGAAAATGAGTACAAAGATTATAGTAAGGCTGAAAGATATTATCTGATGGCTATTGAAAAAGGGGGTTCAGATGCAATGTACAATCTAGGTCTATTGTATGAGGAACAATTTAGAGATTATGTAAAAGCTGAACAGTATTATTTGATGGCTTCTGAAAGTGATCAAACAGGAGAAGATAGAATAGAATTGCTTAAATTCTATTACAGGACAAAACAGATGGATAAGGTGCTGAAGATAAGTGATATCCTTTTTGAGGATGAATTGTTTAAGCTGGAAGAAGAAAATATTATTGACTTAATTAGATTTCTGTTAGTGGTAAAACAATATCACTTTTTACTACAAAAGTTCAGAAGTCCGAACAATCATTTGCTGCTATTAGAACGTCCTATGTATTATACTTTGAGTTGGTTTATGAAAGCTGAATTACCTGGTGAATATAAAAAGACGAATGAAGAATTAAAAGAGACAGTAGATGAAATAATTAAAGAGGTTGAATTTAAATATGGAAATGCGGAGAATCTTCTATAAGTCTGCTTAGAGTGAAGACTATAGTTTTAATTGCAGGATTGATAAGCCGAACGATAGTATCTAGAACCATAACATCTGCATAGTATAAATTAATTCGCTACGATTAATCAGGAAAAAAGCAATGGCAGTAAACTATCTGAAAAACAGATAATCTCTAATCAATTATGAGCAAAGATGAATTTTGGTTAATGCAACCAGACGGAATTCCTGAAGAGATAATTAAAACAGTAAGAAATTATCCCTGTTATGGTGTTTCTTTCGAAAGTTCAGAGGGGCCTCTTAATCTTAGAACGTTTTCTCCCACTATAGCCGCTCTGTATGTATGTCAGGGAATCTCAGATGCTTTTTATAATAGTGAAGGAAAAGAGTTTCCTTTAAATGAAGTATTGATCACATATTGGAATGCCTATGAAAAGGGATACAAAGAATGTAAGGAGCTTTTAGAAAATAAATACTTAGCTGAGATTGAGAAAAAAGTGCCTGCTGAAATAATTACAAAAATTTATAACCTTGGCAGAGAGTGGAAAAGAGAGTGTTACTTTCCAATCCCTGTCTCAGAACGTTCAATCTATAATGTAGGTTATAATACAGGCCGGACAGTTGTCTTAGCAGAAGTTGTACATGAAAAAGGAGAGTGGTTTAAATTAGCGTTTGGATGCGAACTGAGTTGCAGTCCGGATAGACCAATTTTTGAAAATTTTAAGCCACTAGATCAAAATACTTATTTTAGAATTGGTCCCGCAGGAGTAGATAAGGATGGGATGAGAAAATTAAAAAAAGCAATTGGCATAATACCAGAAAATGGAATTGAAATAGAAAAGAATAATTTGTCATTTGCTGCCTTTCATAAACATTTTGAGCTTCTAAGCGGCCAGGCAAAAAACATAGGTATACAAAATGCCTTAAAATTTAATAGAACTACAGGAAAGCATATTGAAAAAGAATTAGATGAACATCAATATGCTGATTTTTATTCAAAATCTCATGTAAAGAATAACTTCAAAATTACACTAACCTTTGATAAGTTAAATAATAAGGTTCAGGCACAATTTCGTTTTGATGTTAATTATAATCCACTTCCATACATTGACTTTAATGAGTTCAAAAATTACGATACCTATTTGAAGGATGGTTATTCTGCAGACAATTATAGTAAGATAGCTAGTGCTAACGCTCAGGATATTATTATTAACAAAAGTAAGATACCTAAAATGATAAAAGAGTTTGACTCTTTCGATGAGTTATTTTATAACTCCCAAGAGATAAAACCTTGTATTGATGCATTGAAAAATATAAGAGTAGGGAAGAATGAAAACAGACGGACAGGAATAATATCCAGTAATGAAACCTGGATTGAAAAGAAACCAAATAAAAGCGTGCTTTTAGCCTGGGTTGCTGTTTTAAGGAAAAAATCTAAAATAAAAACCATTAATGATCAAAAGTTGAGCAGATTGCTTGAAAAACGCTTTCCAGGTCTTTCCTTGTCAAAGGATGCATCTAATTTTCGAACTATCACTACAGCTGAAAATGAGTATACTCCTGATTTCGAGAGTGTTATAAAGTAGTTCTTCCCGTTCTTCCCAATAAATTAACCGTGATAATTTAGGGAAGATCTTCCTGCGACTTTTGCTTTATGTTTAACGAATATAAAACAAATATGAAAGCAAAAGTCAATATGCCAAATAATCGGATGACTAAAGCAAGTGTAAAAGGAAAACGTGATGCTAGTACTAGTCGTAATACCCGAAATAATAACAAGGAGGTATTAAAAAGGACAGAATTGTTTAAAAGTCGATTAGCAGATTTTGGTGCTAAATGTCTAAGCAATATTCTGGTTTCTATATTCTTCAAACTTGCAGAATATTTCCATTGGTTTGAATGAACATGTGGTTTGAATGAACAAAATCTCTAATGCATCTGGCAAACGAGATATACTTTGCCAGATGCATAAATTTTTGCTCTAAAAGTGACTTTACTCAAATTTGGTGGGGCAATCACCGATTTTTTCTACTTCCCTACGGTCCATTTTTATGGGAGGAGGTCAAACATCAAATGATATACACTTTCAAAATTTTGAAAATCACATAGTCACTCTTTATAATGACAGATGGTCAATGTCCTGGTTTCCTCCATTAACAAGCAATTATGGTTTTAACAGCACTTTACCCATAGGCCGTTGATCGGTCAGATATTTATGTGCATCGATAACTGACGTTAACGGAAAGACCTTGCTGATCACCGGTGTAATTTTACCTAATTCGACGAAGGCGAATACTCTTTCAATAACTTCTTTAAGATGTCGATTTTTGGGACTGGTGGTATAAAGCCGAACCTTTCGGGAATTTGGGAGTAATTTTAATACGATAAGCGGCCAAACAGCTTTAAACAAACGCCATTTGGCATTCCCCTCTTTTTTCAACGCTTCTCCTACGCCGAAACTAATCAATTGGCCGTTTTTATCCAATACCTTGTAGGACCGCCACAAATTTGAGCCGCCAATAGGATCAAATACCGCATCAACACCTTTTCCGTTTTTTATAAGTATCTCTTTTACAAAATCAGTTTGCGTATAATCGATCGGTATACCACCTGCGACCGTTACTGTACTGACTTTATGGGTAGACACCGTTCCATAAGCAGTAATATTTAAAACCTTAGCCAAGCCAAGAACGGCAAGGCCTACTCCTCCCGCGGCTCCATGTATTAAAATGGAACTGCCCGCAGGTAATTTGGCTTTATTGACCAGAAGCTGATAGGCCGTTACATAATTAAGCATCGCACCAATGGCTTTCTCCGAAGTTATTCCTTGGGGCACAGCTACAATGATTTCACTGTCTATACATACGTATGAAGAATAACCGTCCTTTAATGTAAGTGCTGCAACACGGTCGCCGGGCTTAAAACCATAAACCTTTGTACCAATAGCAACGATATGGCCTACTACATCATAACCGGGTGTCATCGGATATTCAACAGGGCTAATGCCTTCACGAAATAGGATATCGCCCAGGGCAACACCACAATATTCTACCTTTACCAGAACCTGGGCAGCATTCAGGGATGGTAGATCCTCTTCAAAGATTTCGCAAACTTCAGCCGGCCCGGGCGTTCTGATAATCACCTTTTTATTTTTCAGGCCGCTCAGATCATATGGATTTTGAATCATGGTCACAGATTATTGATTTTTTACACTTGAAAAGGAAACTGTTTTGCCAGGCAGTGCTATCCCAACATAGCCACGCACCAGCATACTATTAGGACCATTCATTTTGATGATGCAGCTATAGTTTTCCCCACTTTTTATATCATAGATTGTCCCGTTTTTCCATTCACTTCCATTATACACAAAGCCGGATACTAAGGGCAGGTTCCTGAGGTCTCTCAACCTCAAAGCTGCATCCTTATTGTTGACATCTTTCCTTGAGGTTTTGCCATCCGCCTCATACATCTCTTTTGACCAAAGCAATATTCCGTTGAATGTGTTGCCCTTTCTAAAAATCTCGATCTTCGATTCCTTATTTTCTATCAGCCAGGTACCCAGAATTTTATCTGGTAAATTTTCCTGTGCAAATCCGGTAAAAGTGAACAATACAAAAAGGGACAGGGAAAGCATTAGTTTCTTTTTCATACTAATTGTTTTTTTTCAAAAATACTTAATATTAGTAATTAAAAGATACCAGTAAACTAAAGGTTACTAGTATCCTTAAGGTAACCTAACTTTAAATGGAACAGAATTGTATTGATATACGTGATCAGATAATGTCTCAAAAACTGGTAAAGTCAGTTGCTGACGCGTTGTATGTCATTGGCGGCAAATGGAAACTGCCAATCATTATTGCGCTTTTTGCTCAAAGCAAACGATTTAATGATCTTAAGAGAGCAGTCGAAGGTATTTCCGCCCGGGTGTTGTCAAATGAATTAAAAGATCTTGAAGCCAATGGTTTTATCAAGCGTAGAGTTTATGCAGAAGATACTCCGGTGACCGTTCTCTACGAACTTACCGAATATAGTAACAGTTTAGAAGAGGTTGTGCTTGCCCTCGGTAACTGGGGAGAATCGCATTTAATGAAATTAAAGACAGGATTAAAAGAAGTCCAGTCATAAATATCATTTTTTCTGGTAGCTATTTCATTGACTTGTAATCCTTGGTGACTGGCACCGACTTCTACTACAGATAGATGTTTTACTGGTTCAACCTGAGCGGTACAATTTGTCGGCTCCTCTGTTTTCAAACAGGTTTGAGATAGAAAATTTCAATTAAATATTTTTTCAATTACTACTACCAAGGTTGTGAACTGTGGGAAATTTCAGGGGTAGTTTTGCGTCTGGCAATTTTCTGACGCTTTTTTCCTCTGTTCATGGCCCGCTGCTCGATTTGTCGCTGCTTAAATTGGACAGCTGATAAATTATCTAACGCTTCATGCGGGCGGAGATGATTGTAATCCTGCATCCACTCTTCAACGGCCGACAAGCATATATCTTGGGTCAATATCCGAACTTGTGATAAGCTACTAAACTTGTGATAAGCTGCTGAATACATACGCATCCAATACATCTTTCCGAAAGCTGCCATTGAAACGTTCAATGAATCATCTCTGATCCAGTATCATTTTGAGTCGGTTTGCCTGGCTGGATGTATTGCAAGTGAATCTTATTTGCGTTACACCAATCCACTAAGTCCCCAGCTAAAAACTCAGGCCCGTTGTCAATACGAATCTGGGTAGGCTTTCCTCTCCATTCAATCACGGATTCAAGTACCCTCTTGACTCTGAGAGCAGGCAGAGAAGTATCTACATTTGCTACGTGCACAGTATCTATTTCAATAGCTAACACTTCCCGATTGTAATCATCGAGCCGATGCCAGGCACGTAGCAGGTTGATATTTAACGTTCGAAAACGCATGCCAGTAGTTAACACATCACTCATGAAGTCCTATTGACTAGATACGGTCAATAGACCAAGTTTGATTAGTCTGCCCAGGTTGAACTAATGGTTCTTTTATTCTTTTGGGCAAGCGACGTTTGTACTTACGTTTCAACCTGCCATCATGAGCATCTGAGGTTAATTCATTCCCAGCTTCTTGTAGACCCTGTGTACTCGCTTAAGTATATCCCATGAGATCTACATTTCCACATCAGCCCTTCACTACGAATGCGGCCAAATGGTTTCTAGAAGCCTTCAATGAATCGTATCTGATTCATGGTTTTCTCCCTGCCCATTCATGGAGTTTTTCAGCCACTGGCTCATCTTGCTTGCGAGACCGGTAATACATCACTGACCGACTGTAACCAATGATACGACAGGCCCGGCTAATGCTGCTTCCATGCTCTTTTCGAATGTAATCAACAATCCCTTTGGCTTCAGCGGACCTTATAGCTTTCATGCCGATGGCTTGACAGGTTTTTCTACTACATCTTTTAAAATCTTGTAATCTAGGCTCGCGGATCAGAGCTGACATAGCCGTCAGGCTAAGAGAAGAGAATTTAGTAAATAGAGATAAATATTTATCTCTATTTTATGAAGTGTTTTCCTAAATGCCAATTAGAAGAAAGTCAAATAGTTAACAGGATAGAAGGAC